>JAKBWA010000075.1 GCA_021841025.1 Bacillota bacterium
TGAAAAAATCCACGGCAATTCAGTCCAAAAGGTTGGCGTAAATTCGCTCCTCCGTGCAGGTCTTATAATAACTCCGTGCCGTCTACGGAATTTAGACCAATTATTAGGGACTCTACTGTGTTAGCTAACGTCTTATTCGGGGATAACGAGTGAGACATATTCGTTTTGGAGGTGCTAAAACTGGTACTGATAAAGATAGAGAAATGTCACAGTTAAAATGCTATCCGTAATAATACACCAAGTTTGTTCTTCAATGTCTTTCATATCCTCATAATATCAGAGTTTAAAAATATCGTCTTCGACTAAGATTTCATCCATAATGAAGTGCAGATATGCCTCTGCTCGAGATGGATAAGAAGAATAGGCAGGGGTCTGCAAGATGTTTTCTACCATATAAAGGGATGCGTCTTGTGGTTTTAAATACTTAACTTTCTTCTTTTCGTTTCTTTGATAGGTTAATTTGATTAGCCATAAGTCCTTTTCCCCCACAGTTTCCATATGGCAAGCAAGATAACAAATTGGCATATGGTCTTCTTTTGCCAAATAATTTTCTTTTGTCAAGGGTTCAGACTTAGCAGCTTTGGTAAGGAACATATAAAGCTCATCTAAAAGACTTTCTTGTCTTTCCGCCACATTTGTTTCTCTCCTTACATGATCAAGTCCGAAATGTTGGTATAATTGCGCCCCTTGGCCATCTCCCTAGTTGCTGTGTCATGTCACCTTTCTCGGGTGATTAGCGCGATTTTGTGGGGTGAGTTGTGAGTTGCCGGGATTCCTCATACCACACGAAATAGTTCTGCCTATCCAGATATTTAGCCCTATCGGCCTTTTCTCGTCTTATTCCATCACGACTGCCTCGATCAGGCAGATCACCGAGTCTCGATGGGGGTAAATCTTCAGAATCTGATTCAAGACGGGTTCCACTAAGGGCGCTATCTCTCGATTGCCAGAAAATAACCCTTTCCAAATGTCATCATCCACGGTCATGTGGTATGATGTCCTGCTCGTATTACTCCTCGTAGATTTGTGTCATACACTGATTTTATCAAACAGGGACGCGGTTGTACGTCTCCTATTATGTCACCTCCCGTGTCTACGGAATTTACACCAATTATATGGACTCTACTTTTACCGCAATCGGACTCTATTTTTACGGGCAAGCAAGAGAAGTTCATAACGGGAGTATATGAATGCGTCTGCCAAAGATATTTCGGAATATTTGTCAAAACCCATTATTTTGAATGCGTAGGTTCATGGAACCCATTTCGCTATAATGAGACAATACGGTTTCAGTGAAAGGAGAGATTGTATTTTGAGTTGGCATCCCAAGAGGCACGTCAAGAATGAAGTATCTATCAATCCCTTGTTTTCCCGGCGAGGAGAAGATTCGGTTCCTCGGTTTAAATTGCCAGACAATGGTCTTCTTCCGGAAACAGCCTATCAAATCATACACGATGAGATTACCTTAGATGGAAGCGCGCGCTTGAATTTAGCTACCTTTGTGGGGACATGGATGGAGAAAGAAGCCCAAGCCCTATACCTGGAAGCAGCCGATAAAAATATGATCGACAAGGATGAATATCCGCAGACGGCAATGATTGAAGAAAGGTGTCTGCGCATTATTGCAGATTTATGGCACGCTCCAGACGAAATGAACACCATCGGCGTGTCGACCACGGGGTCTTCGGAGGCGTGCATGTTGGGCGGCCTGGCTCTAAAACGCCGCTGGCAAATGACACGCCGCAAGCAAGGAAAGTCCGTGGATCATCCCAATATCGTTTTTAGTTCGGCAGTGCAAGTGGTCTGGGAGAAATTTGCCAATTATTTCGAGGTGGAACCCCGGTATGTAGATATTTCTCCCGACCGTCCTTATTTGACTCCTGAGGGCGTTTTGGATGCGGTGGATGAAAACACCATAGGGGTCGTGCCGATCTTAGGCGTTACCTACACGGGAATCTACGAACCCATCGAGGCCATTGCCCAAGCTCTTGATGATTTAGAGCAAAGAACCGGCCTGTCTATTCCGATTCATGTTGACGCCGCGTCAGGAGGGTTTGTCGCACCCTTTTTGCAAGACCATGTTGTATGGGACTTTCGTTTGCCCCGCGTGCACTCGATAAATACATCAGGACATAAATATGGACTGGTATACCCCGGCTTGGGATGGGTGCTGTGGCGTTCTTCGGACTTGCTCCCGGAAGAACTGGTTTTCAATGTGTCCTACCTGGGAGGCAGCATGCCCACGTTTGGATTAAATTTCTCCCGACCTGGTGCCCAAGTGCTTCTTCAATATTACAATTTCCTTCGTCTGGGACGTGAAGGATACTATTTGGTTCAAAAGACTTGCCAGGATGTGGCCCACTTTCTGGCCCGTGAGATTGGGGAAATGGCCCCGTTTGAACTGTTGGCCGATGGATCCGACCTCCCGGTTTTAGCGTGGCGTAAAAAGGCCCAATATAATCCCTTGTGGTCACTCGAGGATTTGTCTTTTATGTTGCGGGAGCGCGGATGGCAAGTGCCTGCTTATCCATTGCCGAGTAAAATGCAAGATGTGACCATTATGCGTATAGTGGTGCGGAATAGTTTTTCAATGGACATGGCCCATTTTCTTCTTGAAGATCTCAAAAGGGCTGTGGACCATTTAGAGAATCTCGATACTCCTTTTCCTCAAGCGGTACGACAAGAGAAATCTTTTCATCATTAAGAAATTTTCTCAGGTTCAAAAGGACTATGGGGATATCGGCAGGGTTGCTCAGCTAAGAATTAGAGAAAAGATCAGGCGGGAAAGTCTGGTCTTTTCTTTATGGATGTTTGCGTAAAGATTGTTGTTACCGGTGGGTGTTGTTATCGCACATGAGGGGCTTACGCAGTTAAGTATAAGCCCCCCTTCAACAATGGACCCCTCTGAGTTACTGCGAAGCGCTGGACATCCCGGTGGGGAAGGATACGACACCACAAAATGTGATGCATTGGGACAATCAACCGCACTGTGTTTTTACATTCCTATAAAATTTGCCACTCGATTATTGTATGACGAACCAGGGGCTAAAGCTGTCCGTTTTCTGAGGCATTCCAGTGGGATGACACGGCTCGCAGGTATTCTGCCGTAATGCGCCGCCGTTTCATCGTCCTGGTACTGCAGTGAATACATCCCAAACAGGATCGACTGTCTCGGACTTTCTCGGCCCACCTTGAGCCGTGGTCCAGGGAACGGTGTATCTCTAATGAGGTCATATCATCACATTTTCTTGGTTGGATTCAGGTCATCAAAGTCTTCATAAACAGTAACCGACTCGGTCAAACCGCTCGTTGGAGCTGTCATCTATTCCAAACTTATACCGTTTTATCCCAAACAAACAGCCCGTTTTAGCGGGCTTTTAAAGGACCAAATACCACCGCGGATTTAATGAAGGAGTTTCCTTTTTGAAAAAGAGTGCTAGCCCCCTGTCAATCACTCAAAATCCCCACCACGACGGGGTAGAGTGTTTGTTAGTACAAGGAAAGGTAACTCGATATCACTAGAAAAAAGAGAGCACATATGTTTTGCTGCAACTATACATAAATTGTTTTGTTTTGTTAAGGTATAAATGAATTGTTTAGATAAAGTCAGGAAAGTTCTCGAATTCCAACAAATCACTCTGGAACGGAAACCTGGCAGCACATTCGCAAAAAATGGACGAGAAGGGGAGGAAGCAATGAATCTCACGGTGATCTTGAGGCAGAAAATGGGACAGTTGTTTTCTTTGGACACATGGCTTCCCACCGAGTTGCCGGAATATGCGACAGGTTTCATGTACACCTTGGGTTCCCTGACGGCATCAAGTTTTGTCATGCTCTTGCTTTCAGGAATCGTTATGGCTGCCAATGGGCCCCAGTGGTGGACAATTTCAGGAATAGGATTTTTTGTTCGTGGCGTACATTTTTGGTCAGTGCAGGCATTTTTCTTTTTCATGGTGATGCATTTATTGCGCGTGTTTTTTTCCGGCGCCTGGCGGGGCGGACGTCAAAGAACATGGTTGTTAGGAACATTGGCTTTGTTAATTGCTGTTCCGACCGCTTTTACTGGTTATTTGATGCGGGGAGACTTTTATTCGCAATGGAATGCTGTGCAGGCCAAAGACGGGTTGAATGCTTTGGGAATGGCATGGTTTAATACGTTGAATGCCGGGCAGATGTATGGTCTGCATGTGATTGTGTTCCCTTTCGTCTTGGGATATATTATCGCCGTTCACATTGCCATGGTGCGTATTAAAGGCGTGGTCCCCCCCTATCCCACGCATGAAGAACTGAAGGAACAAGGAGCCATTAAGCCTCTGAACAAGAAGGAGGGTCAGAATGTATCATCCGGACGTTGATGTCACGCACCGCTATAAATATGCGCCCGCCGATTTTGTGAAGCATTTGCTTAGTACTACCGTAGTCGTAGCGATATTGACCATGACCCTTTCAGCGATCTTTCACGAACCGGTAAGACCTGCCATTAAGATTAACCAATATGCTAAACAGCATCCCGTGGAATTTGTCCGGGTGGCTATGGGCGATCTTGATGGCAAGGGAGAAATTGCCGATTACGGTCCGCCATATAATCACGGTACGCGCATGGTTCAGGATTTCGTGCAGAAAGCGGTCGGAATTTTGCATCCAGTCTATCCGCGTCAAGCTTTTGTGCTCAAACCGCTTGAATATGCGTCAGTGCTTAACCCCAACATCAAAAAGTATCTCAACCGCTTTAACGAGGCTAGTCGGGCTCAACAAAAAATTTGGGAAAATAATTATGCCCATGCCCTGTCTCATGCGCATTACAATGGTGCTATTGTTGTGCCTCCAGGATCCTATGGTCCCGTGCCGGGTATGATGCAAGGACTGTTGCAACTGGGACAAAGCGGTTTGATGACAGGAGCTTTGGACCGAAGCCCGGCAGATTATCAGTTTGACAATCAAAATTCTCTGTTGTTTTTGCAAGGAAGGCCCTTGCACCATGCCGCCTCGAAGTTGGAGTTGAAAGGCAATCAGTGGGGAATCATTCATGAAGAAAATGCTCCCTTTCCCGGTCCTTGGTGGATGACAATCGTAACGGCTATTTATCAAATTCCCTTCATTTCGCATGCCTCAGCCGCCGATGCGATGGCACTGGGCTCGGGTATGATCCTCTTCTTATTCCTTATGTTTGCGCCATGGATACCGGTTTTGAACCGTCTTCCCAGATATTTAGGCGTTCATCGTCTCATCTGGCGTGATTACTATAAAAAATATCATGCCAAGGATTTTACGATGTAACTCTAGGGGGAGGCGGTTGATAGCCTGGGCCAGTCGTTGGCCCGGGCTATTTTGTTGATGGAGGGACAGAAACGATTTAGAATATCGGAACTGTCTTAATAAGCCGGATTCCAGAGAAATCAGATGAAAAATTGAGAATGGCGAACTCGGGTATGACAAGGGGTTTGAATAAGAGACAGAGAAGCAGTTGGATGATTTAAGGAATCCATGCGAGTTACATGAGTAGGTACTTATGAAGATAGAAAGTTGTTGTGTCCCGGATGCTGTTTTGTTTGGCTTTGGCCGACAACATTGCCAAAACGTTCGGGAGAAGGATTCGTATCCAACTTCAGATTGAGATTGATTTATTTGCCTTTCGTGATATTATTAAATATGTGATAATCATTGCGCTAACGACAAATATTGTGATCCATGTTTAGCCTGCCGGCACAATCTCTATGTGATATGTAAAGAGTGCGGATAACGCGAAGAACTCTGCCCAAGCAGGGATGTGGCATACCCCATCTTAGAATTTGTGCTCGGCACGCCAAGAAAAAATTGACTTATGTTTTGAAGCCAGCGGAATGAGTGCTATCTAGTGTTTTTGAACGAAATGTGCCGCACGCAGGAGGGATGTGACTAGATGGCAACGGTTGCATCAAAGACAAGAGAAGCCCCGCCAGGGAAAAATTACAAATGGATTGCTCTGTCAAATACAACATTGGGTATGTTGATGGCCACCATCAATCAGACCATTCTAATTATTTCGCTGCCAGCGGTGTTTCGGGGGATTCATGTGAATCCTTTGCATAGCGGGCAAACGAGCCTATTATTGTGGATCTTGATGGGGTTTAATGTGGCTACGACCATTTTGTTGGTGTCCTTTGGCCGTATTTCCGATACGTATGGACGGGTAAGGCTTTACAATTTAGGCTTCTTGGTTTTCACTTTGGGATCACTTTTGCTGTTTTTCACCCCTGGCAAAGGAACCACTGGCGAATGGGAACTGATCATTTTTCGTTTTGTGCAAGGAATTGGCGGGGCATTTTTGTTTGCCAACAGCGCCGCCATTTTGACAGATGCTTTTCCGGCCAACGAACGGGGTCTGGCTTTAGGGCTTAATCAAATCGCTGCGATCGGCGGAGGAGTCCTGGGATTGATCTTGGGAGGTCTTTTGGCGAGTATTGATTGGCGTGCTATTTTTCTCGTCAACGTCCCTATTGGCCTTTTTGGCACGGTATGGGCGTATATTGCATTGCGGGAACTTTCGACTACCCAGGACGCGGCAAAAATCGACTGGTGGGGCAACATAACTTTTGCGCTGGGACTTTTAGGCATTATGGTAGGTCTCACCTACAGCATCAGTCCCTATGATCATTATGTCACAGGCTGGCATAATCCATTGGTTATCACCAGCCTGGTTCTCGGCGTGTTGTTCTTGATTGCGTTTGTGGTTATAGAAAATGTGGCTACAGATCCGATGTTTCACTTAGTTCTTTTTCGCATCCGGGCCTTTTCCATTGGAAATTTCACCAGCCTGATGTCAGCGATTGCCCGAGGCGGACTGTCCTTTATGCTCATTATCTGGTTACAGGGTATTTGGCTGCCTTTGCATGGGGTGTCTTTTGCCAACACGCCTTTGCAGGCCGGTATTGATACCATCCCGCAAATGATGGGATTCCTTGTCTTTGGTCCCATTAGCGGACGTTTGTCCGATTACTATGGGCCCCGGTTATTTGCCACCTTGGGCATGCTGATCAGTACTATTGGGTTTGTTTTGTTGAATACCCTGTCGGCCGATTTTCATTATTGGACATTTGCCTTCTACATTTTTGTCGTAGGTGCGGGCATGGGCCTTTTCGCCTCGCCGAATACCTCGGCTATTATGAGTGCGGTGCCCGCGCGCTTTCGGGGTTCCGCGTCTGGAATGCGGGCAACTTCGATGAATGCCGGCATGACTTTGAGCATGGGAATTTTTTTTACCATAGTCATTAGTTCTCTGTCCATAGGGTTGCCCCCAGCCATTACACATGGACTGAGTCATTTTGCCATACCCCACGCCTTGATTGGACAAATGGCTCATCTTCCTCCCCTGGACGTGCTGTTTGCAGCGCTTTTGGGTTATAATCCGTTGAAAATGTTGCTGGGCCGCACGGCTGCCGGGCGAGCCGTACTAGCACATCTTCCGAAAACTCAGGCGGCCCAGCTTATGGGCTCACGGTTCTTTCCCCAGTTAATCTCGCATTCTTTTATGGACGCATTGCGCCTGGTATTTATCTTTTCGGCGTCCATGACTTTTCTTTCTGCGGTTTTGTCCATGTTTAGAGGCAGTCGCTTTATTTATGATGATAACGCTCAAGAAGTCGCATTGCCTGTTAAGGGGCAAACTTCCGAGTCTGTGGACTCCACGTTGCTGTTAGCACTGATTTCTGTATGGTTGGTCAGAGACGGAGCGGACCCAAATGCATCCCAAGAAAAGCAAAACCAGTTACGCAAGGCTTTAGCGTTATTGGCTATGGCCCTGAACTATGACCCAGCCAAGCCGTCTTTAAATTGGAATGCCAATACAGATGAAGAGGAGATGGAACAAGGCAGTCAAGATTTCTATAAGAAACAGACGGACCAACAGGCGGTATCGTCGGATTATTACACACGCTAACGACCAGAGAGGGTGAGTGCTGTGATGACAAAATATCTGTGGCCTCTTGTTACCTCGCTATTCATCATCCTATTGGGCGCAACTCTTCTTATTTTGCCCTTTGCACTTCATGCCAATGTCAGAGGGTGGTCATCGGGGAGTACATCCGACTTCTGGACCGGTCTCGGTGTCATTGTTGTGGGACTGCTCATGATGTTGGGGTGGTATGCTCAACTCCGCCGTGAATTGATTAATCGCGGCATCATAGAAATCCCTCAGCCAAACGCAAGCTCCCCAAACGAGGCCGTCTTCGTCCGCTGGTTCACGGCAGAATGCAGATGATCTCGATGAGAAACTGCGCATTTTGGCAGAAAATGTGCTTCAGGATCTAAGCCAGCAATTGGAATCCAAAGACCGCCGCAGAGGAAGGGGGCCGGTGGCATGAAATTCGCCAATGGGATGAGTGTTCTTGCTCTCTTTACGGGCATTTGGGTCATGTTGTCCCTGTATCTTCTAGGTTTTGCCCCGGCATATGGCGATCCCTGGACCGCAATGGTGCTTGGAACGGACATTTTGGGGATGCTCATCATTGTGGCTGCTGTGGTTGGGCTTGTGGGGTTTTGGAGTTTGCAGTAAAAGGAATGGGAAAAACCTAGAAAATTGGATGATGCCCAATCAAAATCTGGGCGACCCTGTGAAATAGCAGGGCAGCCGCTTTGATATTGGAGCAATCTGGTGTCCAAAAGGATGTTCTTGGGGGAAGTCGTGATTAAGCTCAGGGGGTTGGGGGTTGGAGAGAGCTTTTACACCGCTCGGTAGTGATTAACCTCTGCATGTTGAAGCACCGAGCGAGGCCAGACAGTGTTGAGCGCCCGTCTAGCCTCGTAAGAACAGCTTCCTTCAGATTATCCAAGAGATTCGAGGATTTGTGAGGTTTCTTTGATGAGTGCGGCCATGAATTCCGCTGCTTCGTTCTCTCGGCTGAGAGGGGATCCTTGTCCAGCCCAAAGTGACATGAAATCGGATCGGGAATGCTTTGCCGCCCAACTGCGTAAGGGTGTTGTGAGGGTGTTCTGAACCGGATAAGGCGGAATGGATCCAGCATATTGTCTCATGGAAGCGACAAAAGTATTTTGAATGATTCTGGCCGGTTTTCCCGAAAAAGCTGTGGTTAAGACATTTTTTTGACCAAGGCTTGTGACTACGGCCTTCTTGTATTGAGTATGAGCCCCGGATTCTTGCGAAGGGATAAAAGCGGTTCCCATCTGAACAGCTGAGGCTCCTAGGGCTAAAGCGGCCGCTATTCCCCGGCCATCCATAATGCCGCCTGAGGCCACTACGGGGATTTTCACTTGGTCGGCCACTTGAGGGACTAGGGCCATAAGTCCGACAAGAGACGAGTCATCAAATTCGAGGAATGAACCACGGTGGCCTCCCGCTTCAGCCCCTTGCACAATTACCGTGTCCACCCCAGCCCTTTCCAGTTCGGTGGCCTCGGCTACAGTGGTGGCAGTTCCCATGATAGGGATGTTGTGTTGTTTCAAATCGTCGATATCTTGGGCAGGGAGAATCCCGAAGGTAAAGCTAAAGACCGGAACCTGCTCTTCAATTATTACCGATAGCTGTTCGGAGAAGTCAAATTTGGTTTCCTTTAGGGATAGATTTAGAATTTCATCTCTTACCTCCTGAGGAATCTCTTGAAGTGACCTCAGGTATTGCTTCATAGAATCGATGGCCGTCATATCGACAGCATGGTCGTTCGTTTGAGGGATAAAGAGATTCACGGCAAAAGGGGCTTTGGTCAGTTGGCGAATTTCCCGAATGGTTTCGCGAATGGATTGTGCTGACATGTAGCCAGCTCCCAAAGATCCCAGCCCTCCCGCATTGGACACTGCAGCGATGAGTTTTGGGGTGGCAATCCCTCCTGCCATTGGCGCTTGAATAATGGGATAACGAATTCCAAGCCGGCGTGTGATTAGGGTATCATTCCACATTATATTGCCCTCCTGAACCATATTCTTCAAGCCTGTCATTCAATTCTTCAAAGCATATTTTCATCATATCTTTCTTAAAACATTGTACTGCGTTTTGTTTAGGCGATAAGAGCTGAATTGACCTGGCCTGCTTACCTTCTTAGAGGAGGTCGTTATAGAACTCGTTTGCATTATCAGATGACGCTATATGAGCTACAGATTAGGGTAATGATGTTTCTGCATTGTCTTCTGAAAGCGACAGGTTTTTTGAAATGCCGTCTATAACAATTTTTCCATCGCCATGACGTCGATAAACCGGCCATCCAATTTCCCTTGATTTTTAAAGATGCCCACGCACCGGTAGCCCAATTTGCGGTAGAGACCTTGTCCTTGTTGATTAAAGGGAAAGGTCATCAGGACAATCTTATGAAAATTGTAGTTTCTTGCGATATCTTCTAGATGGGTCAACAATACACTGCCAATTCCATGGCCTCGCAAGTCTCGCCGAATATAAATAGAAAGATCGGCAACTCCCGCATACGCTAGCCGCTGTGAGAATGGGTTTAACGAAGCCCAGCCAGCAATTTGAGCAGACGGCAGTTCGGCCACCACAACGGCATGCCGGACAGCGCGGTCTTCAAACCATTGTCTCATGTACTCGAGACTTTTAACGTCTTCTTCCAATGTGGCGATGTGATCTTGAATTCCTTGGTTGTAGATGTCTAAAATGGACGGCAAGTCCTTTTTTTGAGCCAACCTCATGGTCAGTTCCATTTCAAAAAAAACGCCCCTTGGGTGCCAAGTCAAAAATCTCTGCATGAAAACTTGGCACAGAAATTGTGAGAAGATTGAGTGATGAGATGACAACACTTGGCTCGCGTTGGCCAGTCTCTTGTGTCTTGGCTCGAAGTTCGTTGCCAGTGGGTCTATGAAAGATCAATGCCTTGTAGATATCTTACTGGAATTGAGCCCCTATTTTTTCAAAATCCGATTCCAAAACCTATGATGTCGGAACCATCGCTAGATGAATCATGACAATAATGATGATGACTTGAAACACTCCTTGTATGGCGGCTAGGCGGCGGTTACGGAATGTAAGACGCTTCAAGATGTTGGGATTGGGGTCAGGCTTTCGCATTTCCTTGAGCAAGCGAAAATTGGCCGGGAGTATCATGCCGATGCCAACGATGGTTAAGGTAAGAACCACTATTCCGGCCACAACGATCCATGGGAACACGGCACTGTGACGAACAACAAAACCGTCATATTGCGCTACATACCATCCGGCGGTGCCGGTCGTGACGGCTAAAATCGGCATATAAAGAAAGGTGTTAGGAATAAGGCGACTTTGGAGGGCAAACCGTTCTGAGGGCGAAAGATGTTTCCACACTGGTCCTAAAACAAACCCGAGGAAAATGTCGGCCCCAGTCCACAAGGACCCGGCCATGACATGTGTAAAGAGCAGTAGGGGCAACAAATGCATTCCCAAGGCAATAATCATAAGAATGGGAAGAGTCAAGATCCACCAAGTAAGGGCCCGCCACGGAATAATGGGCGTAGACACATGAGTGGAAATGGGACCCGACGTTTTCGTTTCCATGTGACTTTATTCCTCCTATAATGCATAAGAATAATATTTAAGCGAGCATTTCGGTGCGGTGTATTGTTTTTATCGTGATATCCTCAACTCATTCACCGGGGCTATCTCTGAGCTATTCATGAAGTTGCGGAGGCGGACACGACTCTTTTTCTTTGATGCCCTAAGCTCAATGAATATTTTACCAGATGAGATTAGGGCGTCATCAAAGAATATTAATTGCTCGCGATATTCTCGGCTTTCACAGTTGGATCGATCCCGGAAATCCTTTCCCCGTATATAATGTCCGGACATAATGCGTCCTTAAATAACAGGAAAACACCTCCCTTGCGCTGAAGTACTGAACAATCATAAATCGTCAAAAAGAATCTTCGTGTGATTTGCTCCAAACATAAACCGAAGCCAAAGGTCCGATTCATTGAGCTATAAATAGGTAATTTGTGACACATATGTTCTACGAGATATTGGTGTGGCCTCAATCAATAATCAGTCCCCGGGGCGTTTAGTGTTTATGGCGTAGCAGATACGACAGTGCTCTTTTCATCGATTTTGAAGATATCGCAACGCGTTTTGACGGTTGAGTTCTATAAGCGAGCACTTAAGAGCCGTTGACTATTTACCCTAATCGGGTGTCTTTGGGGACAGTACGGATTGGATGAGCTGACGGTACCACAAAAAGCTGTCTTTCAAAATACGCTCTTGAGTACGGTAATCGACGTAAACAATGCCAAAGCGTTTGGAATATCCCCACGCCCATTCAAAATTATCCATAAGAGACCATAGGTAATACCCCTGAACGTTGACCCCTTGAGCCAGTGCGTTCGCTAGAGCGTCGATGTGATCCGAAAGATAGAGGATCCGATCCGTGTCATGGACCTTCCCGTCTTCCACAATATCGTTGTACGCTGCGCCATTTTCCGTGATGATCACGGGAGGGAGGTTAGGATAATGGTTCTGTAGATCAACGAGCAACTTGGTAAGTCCTTGGGGAATTACAGGCCATCCCATCGCGCTCACACGGTCTGTCGACTTTATGTGCACGACAGGCCATGGGACTTGACCGTCTGAAGGTGCCGTAACAACCTGTGCAGAATAATAATTGATTCCGAGAAAATCTAAGGGTTGACGAATAATTTCCATGTCCTGTGCACTCGCCGGAGGTTGTGCTCCCAGTATTTCGGAGAGTTCCTCCGGATATTGACCGATAAACAGTGGATCTAAAAACCACCGATTGTTGAAGATGTCTTGCCACCTTGCGGCTTTGTGGCTTTCTTGGGAGGTGTCTTGGGGATACACCGGACTTAGGTTTAAGGTAATCCCGATATTCAAATCAGTCCGCATAGCCCGCATGGCCATGGTGGCGAGAGCATGAGAAACAAGGACATAATGACTAGCATCCACTGCAGCTTGGGCCTCTTGGATGCCAGGAGCATGCTCGCCGGATAAATGGCCCAAATAGGCGGTACACCATGGTTCGTTATGTGTAATCCATTGTTTCACCCGATCACCCAAAAAAGACACCATCAGAGCGGCATAATCTGCAAAGGCATCCGCCGTGTCGCGGTTTTGCCATCCGCCTTTCTCCTGCAAGGCCCAAGGCAAATCCCAATGGTAAAGAGTAACAACCGGCGTGATGCGGTTTTCCAAAAGGGTGTCGACTAGACGATCGTAAAACGCCAGGCCTTTGACGTGGGCTTCACGTCGTCCTTGAGGAAGTATGCGGGGCCAAGATACCGAAAAGCGATAGTGGGTGACACCAAGAGTTTTCATGAGATTAACGTCTTGCGAATAACGGTAGTAGTGATCACATGCTATGTCGCCCGTTTCGTTGTTCAAGGTATTGCCTCGTGTGTGAGAGAATATGTCCCAGATGGATTGACCGCGGCCGTCCTGGGTGACGGCCCCTTCGATTTGATACGCCGAACTGGACACACCCCACTGAAATGCAGGGGACAAGAGCGTGTGATATTTCTCTAAATTAGTCATGACATGTTAACATCCTTTCTTGTCTAGCGGTGGACTTGACAACGGGGCCGTTACAGTGCTGCGACGCCAGATAATCGTCGTGGGTATGGCTAGATGTTGAGGTGAGGGATCACGCTGTTCCATTAAGCGAGCCAGTGAAGTGACTGGGTGCTGAATACTCATGGTTGCTTAGGGCGAGTATGTCGACGAGCGTGCCCACCGAATTAGGACCATGCGCTCAAAAGCACGAATGTCGGGCATAGGACGACGGCTGTAGAGCAAAAGCCGCCAGGCTTGAAGAGTGGTGCGTAATGAGTCAGGATAGCGGGAAGGAGATTGGAGGATCTTATTGACGATTTTTAGCGCCCCTTCTTGTCGCTTACGAGACCAGTGAGTGAATACAGCGGCAATCCAAATCGCGGTTTGCACTTTGCTATCGTGACTTTGGCGCCATAACTCCTCAAGAATTTCGTGGGCTTCGAAATATTGTTTTGTGACAAGAGCTTCATTAAAGCGAAACCAGACATGTTGTTCGGGGTGGAGACAGACCAATGGATAATATTCCACAATCCTTCGAGCCGGGGGTTGAACCTCCACAAGGATAAGGTCTGATAGCGACGCTATCACGGGCCCATCCCATGATGCTATGTTTTCCGCTCTGCCTAAATTCTTTGATGTTAAATTTTCAGCTAGAGTCACGTGAGGAACCCATGCCGAGGGTAGGTAGGTCGGCAGGATGGACGAGACCGTATCCATTAATGCGTTCAACCATTGGTCATGGAGGCGAAACAACTTTAGGTTGTGCCGAGGAGCCATGTATAAGACGAACAAGGGACCAGTGAAGGAATCCATTGTGTCGAGAATAATATCCTTCAATCCTGGCACTCCTTGATCTGGGGACCCGGCAATTTGGGCGAGGGTCGGGGTTATTGTCTTGGGATCCAGTGATTCCCATACATATAACGAGAGATGCGGATACTCCGGATCTTGGCGGCATGTTTTGCGTAATCCCTGTTCTCTCAACAAAGACCTTAACGACATGATAAAATTCGTGGACTGGTTATCAAACAAAAGTTCCAGTGCATAGATCAAAGCTTGTCATCCTTTCCCGTTGTGCACTAGAATTGAATGGATTTCAAACGGAGAATGCGTTTGGTGTTTCATCATGATGTTAACGGATGCCGGATTGCCGGGAAACCCGAAGATACCGGTGAGAATCAACAAGGTGCGGAACAAGGAATATTCCGGAACCATTTCATTTTACCTGGTACACAGAAAGATGGCAGGGGGCCGAACAAAAGTTATGACACGGTGGCTGACGATAGGGTTTGTGTGTTCTTTGGTGTTTAACGCCCTTCTCATCACCCGTATAGTGTTATACCCCCCTTCTTTAGTTTCCAGACCTACCTATCGTTCCTTAGTCGGATATCTCCATGAAGCATCCGTTAATACTAATGTGGTGGCGACACATCCTTCTATGTCAAGGGTGGACAAATTGAGAAAGCTGGCAGTAGCCTATGGAGAGTTACAGCATGCCCAGGGCTTATTGGGAGCATCTTCGCACAATAAGTTCTACCAATTTCAAGAAGCTCTTATGAACTATACGTCCCGGTACTCCAGCGATTTACTGCTCTCGGACCATACTGCCAGGCTTTCATCGCGCAGCCAAATTTATGCCGCGATTCTTAACAAGACGGTTGATGTCATGAAGCCATACTGGAAATCTGGCCAAATATCTTCTCCATCACTGGCGAAGGCAACCCGGGATTTGAGCAGGCTGCCTTCAAGACACGACTCTTTCGGATTTTGAGCTGACCTACCTCTAACAACTTGCAGGGAGTGCGAGAGGAATTGAAAGCAACGGACAAAAATTAGTCTGGACAGCCATTTGCCACTCACTGGCGAATGCCCAAGTTGAGAGCTTTGAGTTCTTAGGAATATGCGCTACTAGAGAGCTTAAGAGGGGAAGTCAGCCGAACCCGGCCACCAGTTCCATCTGCCCAATAGCCGCATGATGGAAGGAACTAGCACTAATCGTACTACTGTGGCATCGAGCAAAATAGCAATTCCGAGGCCTATTCCCAATTCCTGCATAAATTCCAACCCAATGACGCCAAAAGCAACGAAAACTGTCACCATAATCAAAGCAGCTCCGGTAATGATACGTCCTGTATCTGCCAGCCCCCGCGCAATCGCTTCTCGGTCGGGATAATGATCCTGGTGATAATCCATAATTCGTGTCAAAAGAAACACTTCATAATCCGTGGACAGCCCAAAAAGCACTGAAAAGAGGATCAAGGGCGTCGTCCAGTCAATAGCTCCTACGCCGTGAATGCCTGTAAAAGGTGCAGTGATGCCATCTTGGAAGATCAGGACCAACAGACCAGAAGAAGCCAGCACAGAGAGGAAATTCATGGCCACTGCTTTGATAGCAAGAGCTACGGAGTGAAAGAGACGAAATAGTAGGACCATGGTAGTAAGAGCAATGAGAAATGCGACGACCGGAAGCCAGTGAAGAATTAAGGCAATAACGTCAACGGTATAGGCAACTCCTCCACCAACCAATACCTGCCCTTTAAATGACGAGTAGTGCAAATTTCGTAAACGGCGAACTAAGCCCTGAGTACTTTGGGATTCTGCCCGGGAATTCGGAAATACCGTCAAAAGAAAGACTGTCCGTGATGGCGATAGCGTACCGTGAAACATGGGTGGCGGATTCTGGTGGAATGCCGGAGCTGGCAGTGCAGGAAGAGGCGGGAGCACTTGATGCACATCTTTTTGCTGTTTAATGACGGTTTGGATGTGCCGGATCTGATGATAGGACGTTTGGTTATAAAGACCTGACGGTTTGCGTAGCACCACCCATAAAGGCCCTCCGACTCCGGGAAAAGTGTGCTTAAGCCATAAGTCATAGGTTTTACGGGTCTGAGAAGATGCCGGCAAGGTATCGACTCCGGGATTCCAAAACTTGATCGAATGAATTGGCAAAGCCAAAGCGACCAGAAATAGGGCAGACAGACTGAGTCCAAGTCCTGGGCGTTTCATAACGCGGCGGGCCCAAGACTGCCACCAGCGCGTGGGGGTATTGCGCTGGTGATGGCGCGGCCAGTCAAGCCAACGGTCCAAAATGACTAGGATTGCGGGCAATAAGGTGAGTGCGGCAATTACTGTCGCCAAAACGGCAGCGAGTGAGCCTAAGGCCATGGACCGCATCAAAGGCTGATCCACTAAAAGTATGACCGCAAAAGCCCCCGCAACAATGCTGCCGGAAAACACAACGGCGCGTCCTGCTGTCGCAGCGGCAATTTGTGCGGACGCTTCGGCGTTATGATTCGCTCTGGCTAGACGATAGCGGTGCACCATTAATAAGGCATAGTCGATCCCCACACCGAGGCCAATCATGGCGGCGGCGTCTTCCACTTCGGGAGCTATGGCCATCACACGGGCGATGAGATCAATGCCAGCCAATCCGACAGTTATGCCGCCAAACCCGATGGCGAGTGGGCCAATAGGGGCAATGAGACTGCGGAAAATCCACACCAAAGCCACCAGGGTCAAAGGAAAGCTCCAGATTTCCGCGGTTCTGAGATCTTTGTTGACTTGGGCTGTAAAAGAGCGTTCTAGAGGTACCAGACCCGTCAACCCTCCTTGAAGGCCTTTGGGTGTTTTCGTCAACAGATTGCGCAGAGGCTTAACAGCTTTGGTGGCGGCTAATGAATTGGATGTTGTCTGTTGAAAGAAGATGGTCCCATATATAACGTGTCCGTCTGGTGAGGTGGTGAGTTGGTTCTCGCTAGGAACTCGTTTCACGCCGGAAACCTTGTGCATAGACGCTAAAATGTGTGCAATAGCCTGATGATACCGGGGCTGGTTGACTCGTCCTGGGGAATAAAACACCACTGTCGCCGTGGCGTTGGCTAAGGTGCCAAACTGTTTTTGCACGATATTCTGTACGTGTTGCGATGGGCTGCCAGGAACACCTAATCCATCCGTTCGAAATTGTTGGGACAAATTTAGGGTTAAGGGTAACGCGGAAACAAAAATGACGAGCCAAATGACAATCGTGTGCCAAGGATGTCGAATAATCCATTGAGTCATTTTTGCTCGGCTGAAAGAACCCATCAGTTTCCGTTATCCATTCTTGTTATTGTGTGTTTTGACGGGTCGATTTTTATTGGTATCAATCCTTTTGGACAAAGAGTGAGTGAAAATGATGCAGAACCATAGCAAGGCGTTCAACTTGGATAACTATTACTTACTAGTCTAGTCGATTCACGATGTCTGTCAATTGCGTTTTCTTCGGCGGGGGTGAATTTTGTCTTCAAAAGTGTTGGTGACTTATTTTTGTCAGATTGATGGTGTGGGTGGCACCAATATTTTTTTTTGTGATTGGACCCGTGGATCAAGATTGCTGCTTAAAATGTGCTCAAGGTGTCGTGAGTTTTCATTTGCTACGATTATTCATGGCATATGGGCAAGGCGGTTTGCTAGCCATTTACGCTTTATTAAGGACAAATTAGAACAAATAGTAAAAAAATTAATTCATTTTCAGAAGATAAATGTTTTCATAACTCAGGGAATTGTGATATAATCTGATTGGTGTATATGTGAAGTTGTTCACAAAAGGAGGGATAGCTATGGCAAAGTCTCAGTCGTACGAGGAGTTGTGTCCGGTATGTCACCAATATCCTGTACGTCACCAAACGCTGAAGCTTACGGGTGATGTTTACGCCATGTGTGAAAATTATCCGGAATGTTTCTATGTTAGCCGTTTGGAAACGTCAGATCAGGACTGGGCTTCCATGTTGCCCTCTGCGTAAGACATAAGTGGTGATTTTTCGATCCCCTGCCATGTCGACAGGGGATTTGGTGTATTCTTTTCATGGCAATTCATAACTTGACTTTTCCGGCCAGATCTCTGTCAGGAATGAAATCCATGGATGGTCGAAGGCCGTTATAATGAAATGAAATCTTTGAAGGCCCATGTATGGTGAGCTGGATTTGGTGTGCTGTGGAAGCGGATTGCTACATATATAATGCGCGTAAATGGTGCACACGCCGAAGCATAAACATGGGCTAATCCTCTCATAGTAGCATCAAGAATCTTTATCCCCGAAATCATTTCAGCACGTGCCCAGGCCCTAACCACGTCTTCATGAGTTCATTCGATAATCGTAAAGCCTGAACTCGTGTTTTGGCTGGTGCGGCGATTAACAGACCATTGGCAGAGTTCCAGCCTGAATGTTGCCACTCTTGCACCGCAAAAGCGGTGAAATTCCGGTTGGGATAGATTGCACCATATTCAGAAAAATGATTTGTCCCTGAATAATAGACGATTTGTCCCCCGAAGTAGGGATTGATCGGAATCGTTTGGTCCTTCCCATTGGCCCTGTCAGGTCGTGTTGTTCCTGTGATCTCTATGGTCCCCGAAAAGGTTTCGGGCCCAAACAAGGGGCGTTCATACGTGCCATGAAGGGTCAGGGTAACGGGTGTAACCACCTGCCGGGAACTCCCCAATTTGTACTGGACCCCACGAAGGGTTATGTTGATGCGGCGCGGATAGGTACGAAATACGTACCACCCCAATAACAATATGGCACTTCCTGCTACAACCATCCAGCGTTTTTTCATCATTACGTTCATTCCTTGGACATTCCAGAGGGAATCACATCGTGTGGCAACTCCCAAGTTGATCATAGGTTATCCCGCAAGGAATTTCAATTACACGAGAGGTATAGTGGACCCCAGAATCTAGACAAATTTTAGGGGGGTCAAGTGTTACACGGGACACATCATGACCAAGCCAAAACAGTATTCGTCCCCCTCCAAAACGGAGGCGGTATGGGAGATGCTTCAAGAAGAAAAGACGGTCACGCAAATCGCTGTCGAGTACCCCATGCATCCGGGCCCACTCCATCGCGGGAAACGGCAAGCGCTCGAGAATTTCCCT
>JAKBWA010000110.1:0-15198 GCA_021841025.1 Bacillota bacterium
ATGGCATGCTGCTCCCAGGCCGCATCTTGCCAACCTTTCGGCAAAAAATGCAACAAAAATGCCCAGCTTTCCTCCCATACGGTCTCTGAAGACTTCACCACCATATCCTCCTCGTGCCTACAATGTTCCTCTTTAGATCACTTCGGGATATCTTGGAAAAGTCCTTTACGTTTCGAAAAATTTTTTTAAGTTTATTTTACAGGGCAAGCTAAGTTAGCGCGTATGGGCCAAGACCCGCTCCCCTGCGCGTTGAGAATGCACCAGAAGCATCGAGTAAGTAGCCCGGAGGAATTTCGCCCCCAGGCCCTTCCAGAACCGGACGTGAACCTCTCAGCTCATCCGGCTCCCATCATCCAGCAGCCGTACCGGCTGTGCTGGGAACATCGGCTCCTCCCTTGCGGTTGACCCATGTCTCAAAACAAGATGACGCGTGCAAGCCCCTTTGCTCAGCTTCCATTACGAAGCGTCATCACTACTACGGGCTGCTCTGCCCCTCTCCGTGGCCTTGGTACTTTCGGCCTTGCGGTTCTGCCGCTTGTGCCTTTTCCCTTCCCATCCACGGAGAGGTTCCCACGTTCCTAACCGGAGCCTGTGCCGCGTTCACGCCGCCTCTATGCCGGCCACCATCTGGACAGTAAACAGGTGTATTCCAGATTTATCCAGGGTTAACGACGACCCCCCCGGTTTTGATGACGTCCCTACGCTTTCGACACTTCCACAGCGGTTTACGTTTGTTCGTCTCCATCGGCACGCACCTGACGCAGTCTTGCCGCGCCTTTTCCCGTAGGGCTCACCACCATGGCTTTTGACCACAGCAGCTTACGGTGGTTTGGAGCCTCCGCCTGTACAGCGGCTCCGAGGGGCCCTCCCTCATCTCACGGTTAAGCATGACCCTGAGCGCTTCGCGCTTTGTCTTCGTGGCACACCGTCGTCCGCGTAGCGGACGAACACGCGTCCCCGTCTTTCCCGTTCCTTGTCAAAATCATCCAACAGGATGTTTCCGAGCAACGGGCTGAGAGGGGAGCCTGGGGCGGCTCCTTGCTCGCGGGGTACGCAGACCCCATTCACCATCATTTACCATCAGACCCGCTTGGAGATAACGTCGGATGAGTCGCAACACTTGTGGGTCTTTCACCCGGCGCGCGATCCGCGCCATCAGGATATCATGGTTAATTCGGTCAAAGAATTTCTCCAAGTCGAGGTCGACGACCCATTCGGCTCCGTTATCGGCGAGACGTCGCGCTTGGCGCACCGCTTGATGGGCGCTCCGGCCCGGACGGAAGCCAAAGCTAGAGTCGGAGAACCCTGGGTCGAATAATGGCGTCAGTATCTGCAAAACGGCTTGTTGGATGAATCGCTCGACCACATTGGGAATGCCTAACATCCTAACCCCACCAGATGGCTTCGGAATTTCGACGCCCCGAATGGGTTGGGGGTAGTAGGTGCCCGCCCGCAGTTGAGCCCGAATCGTCGGCCAATGCTCCCAGAGGTAGTCCACGAATTGGTCTGTGGTCACCCCATCCACGCCCGACGCGCCCTTATTGGCGCGCACGCGCTGTAGCGCCAGTTTCAGATTCGTCTCATCCAAAAGCGCCTCCATGAGGCGGTCGGTTGACCCGTCGGGTGTCGAGGTTCCAGATGCCGGAGGCACACTCGGCGCCTGGGGCGGCCCTTCGGGCTTCACCCGGTCATCCGGCACGAGGCTCTCGGCTGGCGCTGTGTGTCCCACGAATCCATGAGTTGCACCACTTTCTGGTAATGTTCAGCCCTTCCGTTAGTGCGGCCGCGCTAACCGACTATGGCCTCGGCTGACTTCTCCCGCATCACGCGCATCTTCTGATGTGCCTTCCCGTCTTGTTACGGTACTGCGAGAGATCTCCCCAGGTGAGAACGTGTACTGTCCCCATCTACCGGGTGCATATACGTGACGCACGCTTGACCGTATGCGGGCTTTGTTCTGTGACGCGAACTCGCTCCGCGCGCCCCGCCTCGGATGCACTTCCTGTTCGTTCGGCCGGAGGTTTGCCGCCGGCTTCCTTCAGATTCCGCCTCGCGGTGGACACCCTTGCCTTAGGCTAACGGTTGGAACGGTCATCCAACGTTCAGGATTTTCACCTTAAAGTACACGCCGATGGCGGGTTGGTCGTTTATGCTTGAATCCGAGCTGATTCCAAAAGCAAATCTTTTAGGGCTTTGGCAGGCGGAGGCAGATAATGGCCCCGCAAATGGACGACATACCAGTACCGTTTCAAAGGAAATCCTTCGACGGGCAAAATCACAAGGCGTCTAGACTCCAGTTCCAACTCGATAACTCGCCGGGATATAACGGCGATGCCCAGCCCATGAGCCACTCCTTGCTTGATTGTGCTATTGTTGCCCAGCTCCATATCCACACGCAGTTCAATTCCCGCCTGGTTAAAATACCGTTCCATGGTGGCTCGGGTTCCCGAACCCACTTCCCTCACCAAAAACCCTTCTTGAGCCAGTTCGTCAACGGTTATGATCTCCTTACGGACCAAACGGTGCACAGGGCTGGCAATCACAACCAGGTCATTTTGTAAAAAGGGTGTAGCATCCCATTCTGCCAGGTCTTCGGGAATTTGCCCCATCACGGCCAAATCCGCTTCTCTTGCCCCGATTCGCTCCATGACCGTAGCACGGTTGGCCACATCGAGCATAATACCTACCTGAGGAAACATACGGCGAAACTGACCCAAATATTCCGGTACGACGTAAACGCCGGCCGTCGTATCCGCGGCCACCCGCAACTGCCCAATATGACCGCCCTTTAAAGCAACCATAACTTGCTGGGTTTCATCCAGCAAGGCAAAAATCTTTTGGCTGTATGACCATAGGGACTCTCCGGCCACGGTTAAGCGAATGCGGTGTCCTATTTTTTCAAAGAGCGGAAGACCGACGGCACGTTCCAAGCTTTTGACATGCATCGACACCGCCGATTGGCTAATCAATAGCTCTTCAGCCGCTCGGGAAAAACTTAAATAACGAACCACTACTTGAAAGACTCTTAAGTGATGTAAATTCAACGTGCCAACGTAATGATCCTCGTTCACTTAAATCCCTGCTCCATCTCGCCATATTGGCGCATCTGGCAACACCACGGAATGGGCCATTACCTGAAAACTCTCCTCAGAAATTAGATGCCTTAGGGAAATACCTGCCAGTGTGTTTCCTAAACACGTCTCCAATGCCTTCCAAATTTCCGGCCGCACGCACTCAGAACATTCCTGTTGACCGCAATCGCAAAATTCTATGGGACCTTGAAGAGCCGTGACAATGTCTAACAAGGAAATGTTTTCCGCAGGCTTAGCCAGCATAAAACCGCCATTAGCCCCCCGAGTTGAACGAACTAGCCCTGCGCGTTTAAGAATCATGAGCAATTGTTCAAGGTACTTATCGGATAATCCCAGCTTTGGCGTCATGGTGCTGATAGCCACCGGTGTGCCCGCCTGGTTGTCACCGAGCAAGGCTAAAATTCTCAAACCAGATTTAAGTCCTGACGACAGCTTAAACACTCCGGGCCTCCTCCCGGTACAATGCCGTACTTAAATACCTCTCCCCCGAATCAGGCAAAATCACCACAATCGTCTTGTTTTCATGGTGTTCTTGCAAAATCCAGCGGCTTGCGGCGATGGCAGCTGCTCCACTAGAAATCCCAACCAATATCCCCTCGGTCCGTGCCAATTCTCGAGCCGCCGCGAAAGCCGACTCGCTATTCACAGCAACCACCGCGTCCAGGACGGACACATCCAGAGTCCCGGGCACAAATCCCGCCCCAATTCCTTGTATTTTATGAGGTCCAGGCTTCTTACCAGAAATAACTGCCGACTCTTCAGGCTCGACCCCGACCATTTGAATAGCTGGGTTCTTCTCTTTGAGAAACTGTCCCACTCCCGTTAGTGTGCCCCCAGTTCCAATACCCGCAACCACTGCCGCTACCCTTCCATCCGTATCCTCCCAGATTTCAACCCCTGTGGTTAGGCGATGAATTTCCGGATTGGCCGGATTGTCAAACTGGTGCAAACTAATCGCTCCCGGTATTTCCTGTTCCAATTCCCTGGCCCGGGCAATGGCTCCTCTCATGCCGTCTTTCCCCCGCGTCAATTCCAGTCGGGCGCCAAAGGCTTGAAACAGCAATTGACGTTCTATCGATGCCGTATCCGGCATCGTTAAAATGCACCGATAACCGCGTGTCGCCGCCACCATAGCCAGACCCACCCCGGTATTCCCCGAGGTGGGTTCGATGATAACGCCCCCTGGTTTCAGTATTCCGTCCTTTTCTGCGTGCATCACCATGTTTAGTGCGATACGATCCTTTACACTGCCCCCGGGGTTATAGAATTCGAGCTTCCCATACACGTCACATTTGGTTAACTCTGATATCTTTTTCAGTTTAACCAGTGGAGTTCTACCGATGAGATCCCCAACTGACTCAAATGTTCGCATAAGCCACCCTCTTATTTATGGACTGCTATCCCGATAAGCATTATCACCATTTATTATAACATACCTTGTGGGCACACTATGATCAATTCCTCAAATCAGACTAGGAGGTCAACAGAATGTCCCAACGGAAAAAGCCACTCAATCCCAAGACGCAGGAGGCTTTAAACAAGTTAAAGGAGCAAGTCGTAGAGGACTTGCGTCACAATCATCGGCCCATGAGCGAGAAGTTTCGAGAACTAGCACGCCAAATGGTGCAGTGGGAAGAAGAAGCTAGGCCGGATCAATAATTTCTGCTAAATCTTCTACAACCCGCCCGCGAAAGTCACTCACCTTGCGTACAGACGCCAAAACGCCCTGGGCATAGGCCGTACGGTCATGAACGTCATGGCGCAAGGTCAAAATTTGCCCGCTGGTGCCAAACACTACAGCCTGATGGGCGACCATCCCTGGCAACCGGACAGAATGGATAGGAATGGCCTTCGAATCGACTTCCCACGATTCGGCCAGTATTTTCGCCATCCGTCCGGCAGTTCCCGATGGTTTATCCCGTTTAGTGTCGGCATGCGCTTCCAAAATCTCGGCCTTTTGAAAATAGCGGCTAGCCTGTTTGGCAAGTTGTTCCATTACCCATGCTCCCAGCGAGAAATTGGCGATCATCACCGCCCCCACCTGGTACTGCCTCACCAAACTGCCTATGATCTCCCGTTCTGTTGAGGTAAATCCAGTAGTGCCCACAACAATGTCCCATCTTCGCGTAATAGCTTCCCTCACGCGCTGATAAGAGGACTGATGCTCAGTAAAGTCCACAAGCACGGCATAAGGTACGTCAATCTCTGCCAAATTGGTCTGCACAATCAAGGACACCGGCTCGGACCATATGTCTTTAAGAGCGGCACCAGCATGATGGGCCGCAATAGCACCAACTAACTCCATATCGTGCGCTGTGAGGATGGCCTTGCCCACCTCGCGACCGGTTTTCCCACTGGCTCCCGCAACCACTACTGGAATCGACGTCGTCATAAACCCCCTTAAATGTTTCCTAAATCGTATTCTTTTAAGAGTCGGCTGGCAATGACAAGCCGCATAATTTCCGACGTCCCCTCGTAAATTTCTGTGACTTTGGCATCCCGCAACAACCGCTCTACGCCATATTCCCGCATATATCCGTATCCACCAAAAATTTGAATAGCATCGATCGCGTGCTTGACCGCCTTCTCGGACGCAAACAATTTAGCCATGGCGAATAATGGACGCTGTCCCTCTCCCTCTTCCCGGCGCCTGGCGGCTTCATAAGTCATCAACCGAGCGGCATGCAAGTCCGTCGCCATGTCGGCCAAACGCCATTGCACCCCTTCAAACTGACCTATCGCTTTTCCGAATTGTTTTCGCTCCCGGGCATACGCCAAAGAGCGTTCTAATGCTGTCGTCATAATCCCGACACTTTGCGCAGCAATGCCGATTCGTCCTCCATCTAGCAGATATAAAGCGATTGGGTATCCTTCCCCTTCAGCTCCCAATCTGTCTTCCATGGGAACTACCACATCATCCAAGATCATCTCGGATGTGCGAGACGCCCGAATTCCCAATTTGTCTTCCGGAGGACCAAAGGCGAGGCCTTTTGCAGTTTTGGGTACAATAAAGGCGGTAATGCCTTTTTCCTCAAAAGCGGGGTCTACCGTCGCGAATACAATATACCGCTCGGCTTCTCCAGCACTGGTAATAAACATCTTGCGGCCGCTTAAATGATAGCCGTCGGACTTTTTAACGGCCCGGGTTCGCATACTGGCCGCATTAGAACCGGACTCAGCTTCGGTAATGGCAAATGCCCCAATTGCCTGTCCCCGGCACAAATCCGGCAAATACCGTTTCTTTTGCTCCTCGGTGCCAAAACGCCAAATTCCTTCAATGTGTAGTGAGTTATGCACTTCATAAATCACCGCCGTCGCAGGGTCAGCGGCAGCAATGGCTTCCACTACCATCGTCTGAGCCAGATACGTGGCACCAGATCCCCCCCACCGGGGATCAACTATCATCCCCAAGTATCCCTGCTGACCCAACAGTTCTATGTTTTCCCGAGGGAAAATGGCTTTTTCATCGAATTCTTGGGAGCGTTTGGCGATCGTCTTCCGAACTAGATCCAGGATTGCATCACGAATTGCATTTTCATCCTCATTCAGTATGCTTAGTGCCATTGTTCTTACTCTCCTCGCGGCGTCGCATTCAACCAATTTGCAAACAATTTTCTGGCGTAAAGGGAGGGGTCTTTGCCCCGAAGAATTTCTTCCACAGTGTCTTTCCATAGAGATTCTCGACGCGAAAGCATTTCAACCTCTTTTCTCACATCATCCAGAGATTGTTCCAAGACATTCTCTGCTTGGCGGTAACGAAGGTCATTCAAAAGATTGTGCTGACGCAAATAGGATTGATGTTGCTCTATGGAATCAACCACCCGGTCAATACCGACACTCCGATCGGCCTCAGTCTTTATTATCGGGGGAGACCACTCACCAGATTCGGGCGTCAGACTCAAAAGCCCCCGTAAGGAACGCACCGTCATATCCGCACCCTCTCGGTCGCTCTTATTGACTATAAATACATTCCCAATCTCCAAGATCCCGGCCTTAATAGCCTGGATATCGTCTCCGAGCCCCGGCGCCAGAACAACCATAACCGTTTGAGCATACCGCATAATCTCGACTTCGGCTTGACCAGCCCCAACGGTCTCCACCAAAATGGTACCGAATCCGGCTGCGTCTAAAAGCGTAATCGCGCCAAACGCTGCTCGCGACAATCCACCGACATGTCCCCGGCTAGCCAGGCTTCGCATATAGACCCCTTGATCGTCCACGGATTCCTGCATCCTGATGCGATCACCCAAAATCGCACCTCCGCTAAACGGGCTGGAAGGGTCAACAGCGAGAATTCCCACCGTATTTTGCCGGCGACGCAGGTTTATCGCTAAGGCATTCACCAACGTCGACTTTCCGACTCCCGGTGCACCGGTAATTCCAATAACGCGTGCTTTGCCCGCATGAGCAAAGAGACGGTGAGCCAGATCTTTGCCGCGCACCCCTCCTTCATCGATCCAAGTCAGTCCTCGTGCTACTGCGCGGCGATTTCCGGCTAAAATTCCGTCATATAGCGTCTGTGCATCCATCTCCAATTAACGGCGATACTTCGGCCTTAAGGCCAAAGACAAAAACCGCCTTCCCCCCTTCTTTAAAGATTGATGAGACCTTCTGAGGTTGTTAAGCTTTCGCATTTTTCGCATTACCCCTTGCTTATTCGCACCAAAATAACCCCAGAACCTAATTTGTGAGACTCTATAAATCGTCTTCTTGCAGCCAGATACCAGGGGAAGTTCCGGCTTTTAAGGTTAAAGCCTAGAATTTTGCCAGCTTCGTCAGACAGGGGTGACTCACTAGCGTTCTTTTACATGTTCCTTGATATAGTCCACAATGTCCTTGGTGTCGGTCCCAGGGCCGAACACTTGGTGAACACCCGCGTCGAACATAAGGGAAACATCTTCGTCGGGAATGATTCCTCCCAACAACACAAGAATGTCATTTGCGCCATTTTCGTGTAATAAGGCAGTAATACGGGGAACCAGCGTCGGATGAGCCCCGGATAGGATGGAAATGGCTAAAACATCAACATCTTCAGACAAGGCAGCCTCTACAATTTGATCAGGTGTTTGATGCAGTCCGGTATAAATGACCTCCATCCCGGCATCTCTTAACGCTCTGGCGATGACTTTAGCTCCACGGTCATGACCGTCGAGCCCGGGTTTGGCCACTAAAACGCGAATCATATCCGATTCACTCCTCATTTCTGCTACTGACCGTCCAATGGCATAAACGCCATGGTGCAACATGCCGGATCACTACTCAGTGTACCATCCCCACGAAAAAAACAAGAGAAAAAGCCTGTAAAATGGCTTCTTCTCAGTTAAATCAGAATTTGCTAGCGACTACCCGTTGCCGCACGTGTGTTTGACCGTCCTTGCTGAGAAGATCGGGAATACACATAGCCTAAAAATATTAACACCAGTCCCAGAATATTCATGGCGGGAAGAATACTAAGCCCAACTCCTTGTGAGGCTAAAGTACCGCCGATTCCGGCTACGATGGCTCCCGCGGCTATTAATAAGTTATAATGGCGTCTGGTCTTCCACCACGACCACGCGGCCCCAACCACAACAATTGTTCCGCCTAATGATGCCATGATGATGTAAATTACTTGAGTGAGGCCCACTATTCCACCCTTGCCGCCGTTAAGAGCAAGCCAGGAACCATGAATGACTGGCGGTACGACAAAAACGGAAACCGTGAGGCTCAAAAACAATATGGTGATGAAACCCGCATAGCCGCGAGCTAGAGCTTTAGGGAAAGCCAGGTAGCTTGTCCCCACAGACATGGTCCCTACCAGTGTTGCTGAAGCGATAATATAAAGCTGATATGGGAAAAGAGTCCAGTGTGTTTTGACACTAGTCGCCTCGGTAATATAAGCCAGAGTGTAAAATGCGAACGAAAAAGTCCACCACAAATAAAATGGTGCACGACGCTCCCGGTAACGCGACATCAGCGCCAATGCAAATATCACAGCTAACAGCGCTGCTGCCCAAAATAACGTCTCGGCCATGAACTCTATCCCCCCTTTTTTTTTTATTACATCATAAAGAGCCCTGGATTCATCATCGGTCAACCCAATAACAGGGCTAAATCTATTGTAACAAGAAATTTTTCCATCATGGGCCCAAAGACAGACATATTAATCACCGAGGCAGGAACTGAACGAAGCCATCTTGTTGATTTCTCAGTCTTGCCTGTCCTTATAGCCTGCCTTCAGTATTCGGCTCCATAGTGCTACGCGATTTCAGCCAACCACCCACTTTCGGGAAGTCTCTTAGGAGAAGACAGCGGCGATTGGATGACGCATAAGCTACAGTGAAGAGAGGTTCCTAAACCGACCTTCATCTTTCCGCATTTTTCTAGTTTTTAATCTCCTTAGGAGACCTGTTAGAACTGGCATCCGTACTCGAATCCCTGTGCATGAAGCGTCGACACCATCCACAATGTTCCCCTAATCCATGCCACGGTAGCACTTTGAGGCTTAAATTGTTCCGCATCGTCAAGACCAGACGCTAACAGGATTCGGCGAACGACCATTCCGAGTACCCAAAAGCCTGCGGGCCAGAGGATAGGGCATTGGGCTCGCCCAATCCCAGTAGAGTTCTTTCGAGTTTCTGGCAAGAATCTGCGGCCTTTTAGACACGGGGAATGTCAAGAGATTAAGTTCAGAGATCAAACGAACCAGATTGTCAGCAACTATGCGTGCATAGGTTCAAACTGTTGCAAACACTGTCAAATGACGGCTGCAATTGGGCTTTGTGTTATGTTGCGCAACTGGGCGGAACATGATACACTACCTTTTGCACGTTAAAATGTTATTAATGCCGAAGTGGTGGAATCGGCAGACACGCGGTGTTCAGGGCGCCGTGAGCAATAGCTCGTGTGGGTTCAAATCCCACCTTCGGCACCACAAGAATTTACAAGTCCTTATCGTCGGGATGGCGGAACTGGCAGACGCTTACGTTTGAGGGGCGTATGGAGCAATCCGTGGGGGTTCGAGTCCCCCTCCCGACACCACAAACTCAGCAGGAGGCACCGTAAATAAGGTTACGGTGACTTTTTCGTTTCCGGTTCAAGTTCCAGTTTGTCGAAAAATAGCGGCATACAAAGTTCTTTTGCCTACGGTCTGTCTCATGCGCCAATAGGACATCAAAGTCTTCCAGATATCGATCAAACGTCTGCAAGGGTGACATGAAAGCTTTTCCGCAATTCGTTCACTTGGCCTATTTGACAACAATTTCTTGCAAGTAATATTTTTATAAACATATGAAACTAGTTTTAAAAAATTTCAATAGAAGAGGCTGTTATCTGTGGATTGAGATGACACATTGAAATTGTAAGTAGATTGTTTCGATGATGATACGAACTATACTCCTATAAATTATTTCACGGACGTGATCGAGATGGTCAGCGGGTCAAGCCAAATTTTATGGGTCAGTACGTCCACCATTGTCGCGTTATTAAGCCTTAACGCCCTGATCCCGTTAAATGAACGAGTGGCGCAATCTGCAAACCCTGCTATATTCTCCGCAACAGTGGTCCGAAACAAACGTATGATGGCAGGGATATTCATCCTCTCGGCCATTCTTGGACTGTTAAGCGCTCCCCACACACCGTTATCTACCCCTGTCATTAATCACTATTTGTATCAACGGCCGATATTATGGGGGCACTGGTGGGAAAATGTTGGAAATGCTGTATTCGGAGCTATTACACTCATATACATTTCTCAAGTTATTCTGCATCGGACTTTTCGCCATGACAAGCTCATCCTCGTAACACCAGACATCAAGGAACGGTTCAACATCGTCATTTATGATGCGACTTTTGAAGTTGGATTAGAATTATACGGATGGCTGTCGATATTGCTATGGATCACGCAGCAAATTTATGGGGCCCCTCAAGTGTTTCTCAGTTTATGTAGTGTTGCGCTGATGTCCATCGTATTCCATTTGTGGGTCTCGGCTAGTATCCGCAGGTTTTCCTGGGCCTTATTTTGGAATACAGTCTTTACTCAATTGATTCTGGTGTTTATATTTGGCCTTCTTGTCGTAAAGGAAGGCATCGAAGCTGGGAGCATGGGGCGGGCCATAACCGTCGCAGTGTTTTTGTGGCCTCGCCGCCTGATGTCCCAGAATGCTGCCAGAGAGGACACCGCCCATGGTGAATAATCCCTAGTTCTCATTCGTGGCATTTGCGATGATACGTTTCAATCTGTATATGACGTTTAAGCATTTTCATCACAAGGAACGTCCACCTCTATATTTAAGTTTAGCCATTGACTAACTGATCACGGGTCTCTCAACAGTCAAACCGAGTGCATGGTGACTTCGGGGTAATTCGGGGAGGACGGGCATCGACGGTTCCTAGGTCATGCTATCATGATCTCATTGTTGCGATTCCGCCTAAAGAGCACCCTTCAGTCTGCTTGGCGGTGATTAACCCCGGTGGCGCCGCAGCCCTTTTTGCCGGTTCGTGGCTTGGCGGATTGTTGTATGAATATTTCTGGCATCGGGTTCTCTTCTGTAGTAAGCTAGGCTTTTCGCTTGTCTCGGGCTAGGCCTTTGCACGTGCCGGCTACCGTGTGTCCCGGCGGGAGAACATGTCCGCATTACAGCTAATCCACGATCGATTTGACACCTTTTAAGCGTTGTACGGATATCAAACACTTTCCGTCGGCTAAGTATCAAACGAGACACGCGAGATCGTTGGAACGAGACTCGGAAGCTTCTCGTTTCGGACGTGCGAGACACAGAAAGGGGTTTACATTAATGGCTCTTCTAGTTGGGGACATTATGCCACCGAATGTCTACTTGGCATGGGGTCTGCCTATTGATGCCGAGGCTTTTAAGCTTTCTGGGGGAATGAATCGGAGCATTCGGGTCGGTTCGATCGTATATAAGCCGGTCGGTGATATCGTGGAGGCTACGTGGTGCCAAGAGTGCCTATCTCAGTTGACGCCCGATCAATTCGGGATTGCCCATCCAGTCCGAAGCTTAAGAGGTCACTGGGCGGAATCAGGGTGGATAGCTTCGCGCTGGGTCGAAGGCGTTGGGGGACCCCAGTGGCACTGGAATGAAATACTTGAAGTTTCTCAGCGGTTTCATCGAGCTCTTGGATCAGTCATCAAACCCCCATTTCTCCTGAAACGCTCGCATCGGTGGGCTGTGGCTGATAGGGCCGCGTGGCGCGAAGCATCAATACAGTGGTTGCCGAAAACGATCTCCAGGGTGCGGATACTGGATGAATTATGGAAACCTTTGAACCTCTCCCCGCAAGTCATTCATGGAGATATGTCAGGCAACGTTCTATTTTCTTCTGGCCAGACGCCTGCAGTCATTGACTTTTCCCCGTACTGGCGCCCTGCTGCTTTTGCCGACGCCGTGATTCTTATGGATGGAATGCTGTGGTATGCATGGGATGAGGTTGTGCCCCTGATTCCGCAAACTCCAACCTTCTTGCAACTATTGGTAAGAGCTGCATTGTTTCGGCTGGGAGCTTTGAACGAGCGAGCACGCATGACCGATCCCGACTGCTTAGATGAGCTGCCAACATTTGACCGGGCGATCGCTTGGTTGGCTGATAAGGCGGGCTAATGCCTACTCCAAAAGCACTGGTGCCCCTTTAAATTGACACAGGCAATCTCTTTGGCCAATATTCTCACTAGTTCATGATTTCTTCGGGGCCTACCTAATAATGCCCCACCCTCTGAAATCCACCCTAGGACTATAATCTTCAATCCGTGGGAATGTTTTTGTGACGATATTCGCCGGTGTGAATCGTATTGCATTCCACTCCCGTCTGATTCGATCAGGTTCCGCTCCGTACGCGCATGCACGTCACAGAACACCATGGCCAAGATATGCTGCCACGTCTTCGTCACTCACGGGACGGAAATCATCGTAGTAATTCCCTACGGAGAAAAAATCGCCAGGGGTCCGGATAGCAATTACGTCATCGGCCTCCGTTTTAATACTCTCAATTGCCTCCGCGGGTGCGACGGGTACGGCAGCTATCAATCGAGAGGGATGAAACGGTCTGACCCGACGAAGAGCGGCTTTCATCGTCGACCCCGTAGCTATTCCGTCGTCGACTACTACCACGATCCGTCCAGTGCACGTGTCTAACGATGCGGCGAACCCAAAGCGTAGACGCCAATCCTCGAACTCCTTTGCCCGCCGCCTGACAACCTGTCGGACATATTCTCTATCAATGGGGACAAGGTTTGAAAGAACGATTTCACTTTGGTCCGTCACCGCCCCCCAAGCGTATTCCGGATTATCGGGAGCCCCAATCTTTTTCACCCATATTACGCCCAAAGTCCCTCTTAAGTTCCGGGCCACTTCGGAGGCCACTGGCACTCCCCCTCGCAAGATTCCCAATATCAGAGGTTTAGGTTCCATATCCTGAAGATGACGCAAGCGCCAAGCCAGTTGCTGGCCCGCATCCAAACGATCGTGAAACATTGCCCGTCTCCTTTCTATGAAAATAATGAAACAGCAATATAACGAAACAGCCACCCATAAAACCTTTGGGTGCAATTTGTCCATAAGGTTCCCCGCCATGACCATTTAAAAAATTCATCGGATGGCAGACGAACGAATTTTCCAGATATCTGTAGGCCTAATCCGCAAGTAAATGCAGTCGAGCGCCATCTATAGAAGAACTACGGCCGTACTCGGGACCGATGTCTTGAAACCTGAACCCCTTGGAGCCAACGAAGTTGGTTTCGGGGATTACCCTGGCTCTCAAAAGCCAACGTTCTCCAAGAGAACATGTTGGGAACTTGAGGCACCGGCGTCCGACTCGAATCATAAAGATGCTGTCTTCATCTTGGTTGTGTGGGACAATTCTCGTAAAACAAGGGAATTACCGCATTCTTCAATGCTGCCGATCAAATTCAAATAATTTTCCCGGTGTTGCCAGCAGAACACTCGGTGAAACCGAGCACAACCCGAAACCGTTTATCGATTCTTTCTACTTGGAATAGACGGATCTATCACGATCCGATTCCCATAATTCACTGCGGGAATTCCCTGCTTGTAAACTCATTATATGCTAATCTGACAATATTCAAGAGACGTTTGACACTTCATGCTCGTCCGAAGGCAGAAGATTCTAAGACTCTGGTGAACCTTTATCGCAAAGAACGAAATAAATACCCAATACCATCAGATGGAGGAAACCAGCAGTGCAGATTTTGTGATGGTTCATGGGGCAAACTATTCTAAACAGTGCTGGAACGATGTGTGTTGGCCGGAAGTCATGACTTGGCCTATGCATGATCCAACGAAATGGAGTCATTAAACGGTTGTGCTAATATACTAACTCCAAATCGACTCCAGGCTAAATGCCATGTCCAGCTTCCGCCCCAATATGGTGGTCTCGCCTGTCAAGACAGAAGCTATAGTCTTGTTTTCCCTGCCGCTACTCTATTTTTAGGAGGTTGCGTGTGATGCCGTTGGCTGTGTCAGAAATAATTGTACGGACGCCAATCACAACGGTTAGGGAAGCAAGTAATGATATTTGGCCCATCCTCTTCGATGAATACTCTTCGGCAGAAGTTATTAAAAGAATTAAGAAAGATGATGATTCTCGGTTTTCCTATCTCAAGTTTAGACTATCCAATCTCAATGGTTCGTGGGTTTCGGAGAGAATTGGTGATTGGAAACCGAGAATGCGTGGTCACATTGAGTGAAACCTATGCTGTCATTTTTGTTTATGCATTTGCTATGGAAATATCAAAAGAAGTCGAACGGCATTGAAATGATTTGGGAGCCATGATTTGAAATTGATCCACAAACAGGACTGGATGAGAATCGCGTTTCAGAAAGGATGATTAAGCATATGGGTCAGAATCGGGGACGCTTTAAAATCGACATTGAAGGTAGAAAGTGAGATGAGTAATCATACTGTGGTTCAGGTAGACAGTTTGACCAAGACATTTCAAGGTCGATTGGTTGTCGACTCAGTTTCTTTCAGCGTATGCTCTGGTGAAATATTGGGTATAGTTGGTTCGAATGGTGCTGGTAAAACTACTACCTTGCGCATGTTAGCGGGTATCTTGCAACCGACCAAAGGCTCTGTAGTGATTGGAGATGGA
>JAKBWA010000110.1:15298-19243 GCA_021841025.1 Bacillota bacterium
TTTCAGCGTATGCTCTGGTGAAATATTGGGTATAGTTGGTTCGAATGGTGCTGGTAAAACTACTACCTTGCGCATGTTAGCGGGTATCTTGCAACCGACCAAAGGCTCTGTAGTGATTGGAGATGGAAATGTCTCTCCCTTTTCCACATCAGGCAGAAGATGTGTAGGATACATGAGCCAATACAACGGCTTATACATCAATCTGACTGCGTCCCAAAATATTGCATTCCATGCAAGAATCCATGGTGTGAAAGATAGGTCCTTTGTTGAGACTTTAATTAATCGTTTGGGCATTCAGGATTTGCTGTCACGTAGGGTGTCCGTTTTATCTGGCGGACAGCGGCAAAAGGTTGCGCTGGCCTGTGCCATTTTGCATAAGCCTCCGTTAGTGTTGCTCGATGAGCCTACATCTGGAGTTGATCCTGTTTCCCGGCGCGGCTTTTGGGAAGTTCTATACGAACTATCGAAGGATTTTAATGCAGCTATTGTTGTTAGTACCCATTACTTAGAAGAAGCAGAGCGATGTCACCGCATTTGCGTTCTCCATAATGGCCAAGCTCTTGCATTGGGATTGCCTAGTGAGTTGATAGAGAAGTATGCACCCAAGGTTAATGTGACCCGAAGTAAACCATTATGCAGCAATAATAACTCCATCGCATGGCAGAAAGGATCCGCGTGGCGGGAAGTCATAGTGTCAGAGAAAACACCTCCATTAGAGGGACACATAGAACCAGGAGGTATTGAGGATATGTTTATAGTTCTAATAAGAATGAATCAGAATTGATCCGAATGATGGGATGAGCCGTAATCACTACCAACAATAGAGAAGTTAGAGGTGGATTGCCTTGATAAATATAATGGTCAATGAGTTTAGGCAACTCATTGCGGATAAGCGTGTACTGGGTCTTCTTTTAGGGGGGCCGGTTGTTTTAGTGCTTTTATTCGGGTGGGCACTTAAATTAACATCTCCAATTGCAAAGATAGCGGTGGTTAATGATGTGTCTTCTCCCGTTGCAACCGCAATCGCCAAAGGGATTAAAGGGGAAACATCAAAATTTGCGGTAACGGATGTAGGGACAATGAAAATGGCCAGGGAATCTATCGCCAGCGGAAAGGTTAACGGTATAGTACATATCACTAACACGAAAATAAATCACGGGAATCTCAGCGGAGTACAAATATTAATTAATGGCACCAATCCTGCGGAAGCACGAACGATTCAAGGGAATTTAATAGGAGCCATAGACGAGGCTACTATTCCAGTTGTTTTAAATCATTCAAAACTGGCATTCTCCTTTAAGCCGGAGGTGGTGCGATATGCTTTTAATCCAAAACTGTCTTATTCGTGGTACTTTCTTCCTGGGGTATTAGGGATACTTATTCTTCAAGCGTGCCTTGTGATTGCGTCGATGTCCTTGGTTCGGGAAAAGGAACAGGGCAGTTGGGATCAACTCCTAGCCTTGCCTGTAAGTTTTTTTTCTATATTGATGGGAAAAATGATGACATACCTAACATTGGGGATAGTTGATGCAGTCTTCATAACTGCCCTGTCCCACTTTTGGTTCCGTATGCCCGTTCATTCGCTGCCATATGCTGGTCTTGTATTCTTGTTTTTCATAACATCATCCATATTTTTAGGAATGTTGTCATCAGCATTAGCCGCGAATCAACAGCAAGCTCTTTTGTCGGCTGTGTTCATATTGGTTCCATCTCTTCTGTTAAGTGGTTTTGTCTTTCCTATTGGCAGTATGCCGTCGGTAATTCAAGATATATCCCATCTTATTCCCCTGACGTATTTCATTAACGGTATAAGAAGCACGTTTATTGAACAAAGAGGATGGGGCGCAATTTCCTCTGATTTGTTCGTTCTTATCGCATTTAGCGTTTTGTTGGGATCAGTCGTGTTTCGACTGATTCGGCGTCGAATATAATATTTCAATTGCGGCAAATTGCGGGAGGTAGCATATATGGAGTTGGATACATAAAGATTATTAGTATGGCTTTGCATCAGGAAGCGCCATAAGAAGCTTTTTAATCCGTGGTCTAGCGGAACCCATTCAGAGCAATCAACTACATACCTCAGCAATAATGAACCTGCTCGGCGTTGGAAAAATCACCTGCATGAACGGGCGCTGTACCCAAATGATCTGGAATGATCTGTGCCAAATCGTGTGGGACACCCTCCTCCCCATGGGCTCGATCCACGGCTTGGAGGTGGACGCGTTCGCTTGTCAAATCGTCCTTTTACGACTTGTCGCCCTCGTGAAAGAACAGGCGGAGACGTGTCGGATCAACCTCGATTTCTGCAAACTCGTATGCGCCGCCGTTGGTTTTCTGCACCATGATGTTCGTGACTGCAAACCCCACACGCTCATAGACTGTGATAGCCCGTTTGTTGAATGTGGCAACGGCGAGTTTGATCCACCGTGGTTTGAACCGTTCGACGGCGAAGAGCAGGCCTGCTTCCAAAAACCTCTGACCTTGGCCCTGGCCAATCAAATCCGGCCGCATTCCAAGACCCACCTCCATCACGCCATCGCGGGTCGTAAATTCGAAAAAGCCGACCAGATCTCCGCCGCTGTCCACCACCGCGAATTTCGTGTCCGGATCCCACCTCTCGAAGTCAAGAAACTCCCGAAGGTCTTCGGGATCCGCGTCCATGTTGTAAAATGCATATTCCCCTGGATAACGCCAGTGAACCACGGCATGCGCATCCGCGGAGCTCATGGGTCGAAGAAAATAATCCATTACGATACCTCCAACGATATGGTGCCTTGTATTCAAAGAGATCGGACCAGAGTCCGTCAAGTCACTTGAGGAACCGGCCAAGTGTGGCGGATTCACAGATTCCTTGCTGCGCATACGCCCCCATTAGCATAATAGGGGACCCGTTCTGGATATGGCTAAAGGCGCTTGGCCATCTTGAAATTTTCCATCGAAACACCCCGAACTGAAACAGTTTGCGCGCAAACAGCGAGGTATCCCATCTGCTCAAAAAATGGTTTAGCCGTTATGCTAGAGATCCATACGTATCTCTTTCACGCCATGACCCACGGCCTCCTGTTCAATACGATGCAATAGCAGCAAAACAATACCCTGCCCCTGAAAGTCTTTGTGCACGTAAAGGCGGTCAAGATATCCATCTATGGTGATGTCGGCAAACCCTACAATGGCAGCACCACGGACGGCAACCCAGGAGCTATTTCGCGACAGGGATTCCCTAAGGCGTTGTATCCTATCCTGGCGCTCATCTGCTGAGAGCGTCGGAGCCCACGCAGCCAACTGTTCCCTCGTGGTGTGCATTGATGGCATGGACGGTCTCATAAAGAAGTGTCACAATCTCATCCACGTCGGTAACCCGAAATTCACGAACAGCAAACAACGCCCACGGTTCCATGCCCTCCTCAGAATTTGGGTGGCCTGGCCGGTTGCCGCCGACGCCAAGTAGACTCGCCGCCAAATAGCGCACGGCGGAGCATGCATGCGAGCCAAGGTGCTAAATGTCCTCTGATAGCACCATGTCAAGCCAGCTTTGTGCGAGCGATAGTCTTCCCTTCTTTGAGAAGCTCCAGAACGCATAGGTGATCTCCCATTGCAAGTGGATACAGGCGACCTTGATGAATCAACTCGGCACCATAGTTTTCTTAGCCTACCATTCCACGGAACCATCGCACAACGCGGCCTCACAGTTTTTCATGTTGTTAACGTTTACCGATTGGTGATACGGTGGCAACTAATTTGACGATATTTCGCCACTAATGTTACCTAAGGAGACTCGGTAATGGATTGAGGCATATTTTAGCGGTGTTTTATGGTTTCACTGCCTTAATGATTGCCGATACAATAAAGTCGTCGATATTCGCCCCAGGCACCCAATCTTTGATAAATTGCCGCGAATCATCTTTGGCTTCAATTACGATGTCTGCGAAGCCGGTTTGTTTTAAC
>JAKBWA010000079.1 GCA_021841025.1 Bacillota bacterium
CTCGCTCCACTCTCGACGACACGAAGAAAGTGCTCTCTTTCCCCATAACCCATTACGACCTTTGGTTAGCCGGCATGGCCTGGTGTCCGTGTGGTAAAATATTCCTCGCTATGGGTAAAGCTAAGGCTACAGCGAGGGGGCTATCAGGCGCATTTGATAATAAAGCACTGAAAGAAAAACAAAGAGCCAAGGTACACCATGCTGATGCAAAATCTCAGGAATTGAAGCCGCTAAAGATCCTAAAGCGCCTGCCAATACTCCCACAAATGAGATGCGGCCAAAGACTTTGGTCCGGTTTTCCGGTCTTACCGCCTCAGTCAATAGAGGCTGTTCGAGGTTCGGCAGGAAATAAAGGGCCCCACGCCTCCCCCTTTCCCAACTCCGCCCAGCTCCGAAGCTAGCACAATAAGCCAAAAATTGCTCCAGCCGCTGATGACTAGGCTGCCCACAAGAGATAAAACACTGAGAATGATAATGGCTCGTTTCCGTCCTACCAGATCTCCGAATAGACCTATACCTGCTAAAAGGATCACACTGACAACTCCGGAAAGGGTCAGAACCATCCGGATTTTGGCAGCAGAATATCCAGAGATAGCCAGATATAAGGGAAATATGACCGTTAGAAAAGTGGTGGCAAAACTGCGCAAGGCTCTGTTAGCATATAACCATTTCAAATTCTGCGGCAAGTCGTGAGTCCTCCGCTGTCCTGCAATTTTCATGGTAACTATACCACTTCATCCAAAACTATGGTTAGGCAATCAGTGCCATAGGCCACTTCCTTTTTTGACGCCCCACCCCACTCATATCGAACTGACATGCCAGGCTATCCAGATGAACACGTCAAATGCGCTAATTTCCAATCCACCGTCCGTGCACCGGAGATCATCAAACGTTAAGCGATTTCATGATTCTTTCCTCGGATCGACGTTTTCCCCGCCACGGTCTCAACACCGTGAGCTTTCTTTGCCCCAAAGTGCTGATGAGCCAATTTGGTCTAGATCCCCGCCCAATACTTGGTCCGCAAGCGAGATCTCATCACAGACGCCCGTCAGTTTCTAAATCGAGCCGACCCGCTTGACCTTTTTCATCTTGGGAAAGAGAATTCCTGTGCCAGGATATCCTCATTCTGTAACAAAGGTCACCTGCGCTAAAGTAACGGGTTTTGCCCAAAGGCTCCCGAACCTCCTTTCTCGCCACCTGCCTGCTGCCACCGAGGATTTTTTTCCATCTCTCGAAAATCGGGCTGGAAAATTAACGCTGCACAGAGCAAGGCTACAACGGCACCACCCGCTAGCATGAGACTTTGCGGAGTAAGAAGATGGCGATGAACCGCGAGGGCCGACAATCCATAACTGACCGGAGTTAGCCCCACCGACATCAAGGTGAGAAGGGACATGACCCGGCCCAACATTTCCTCATCCACAATAATTTGCACGTATGTAATGATCGGAATATCCGTAAGACTCATTGCGATTCCACTCATGGCGATGGCTATAATCCCCAAATCCCATGTTTGGATTAGCGAGGTAGCAGCCAGACCAATGCCAATAACCGAGGCCGTCAAAGCAATCCACCGAAAATGACCTCGCATGCCGTTTAGCAATCCTACTAAGATGCCACCAACCACAGCCCCTAATCCGAGAGCCGATTCGAAATATCCATACACACTTCCTGACCAACCGTGCTCCTGAACAAAACTGGGCAAACCAATATTCACAGGTCCCATGAAAAAGAGATTGATTAGCATCGATGCCAGCATGAGAAAGAGGACAATACGGATGCGCATGGCATAACGTATGCCTTGAACCAATCCCTGCATAAGGCTTTGGGAACGGCGAGACAATGAAGCGTCTTTCACGGCCCTGAGTCGCACTCTAACCAAAGCAAGAAAACCCAACAAATATGCAGCGGCAACCACGGCAAAAATTACAGAAAATTGGGGAAGCTGAAGAAGCAATCCTGCCACCAATGGTCCTACTACCATACTGAGTTGTTGACTGGTCTGGATCACAGCATTGGCTTTGGGCAAATGGGATGATGCAACAGCAAACGGCACCATGGCATTTTGTGCCGGCCAGTAAAATGCATCAATCACACCAAATACCAAAGCCACGATATAAACGGGCAAGACGTGCGACAGCCCGCCTTGCATTCTATACTCAGCAATGGCCAATAACGTCAGGGCACGTAGAAGAAGCGAAGCCAACAGAACTGCGCGGGGACTCAACCAGTCAATCACGACCCCGCCAATAGCCATAAAAACCAAGCGGGGCAATGACGCCAGCAAAAGCGCCAGACCCAAATCTCCCGGAGAATGTGTCAAATGCAACACAAACCAAGCTAGTACTATAAAATACGCGCTATCGGCCAGGGCCGCTAAAAACGATCCTAACCACAATTCCCAAAAATGAGGTTGGCGCCACAAGCTGTCCGGCCTTGTCATGACCGTCTCCTTCGAACGAGTCCCCTTCCCGCCCATTGATAATCCGGAGGCAATGCCTCGTCTGTACTCACAAAATATTCCCGAGGAGTCATAAACCCGACATTTTGCAAAAAGAACACTTCCTGCGCATCCTGTGAGGGATCTTCTTTTATCTGCTGTCGACATTTACGGTCTATCTCTTCGAGTTCGGCTAGCAACTCCCGGTATTTTTCAATCCATGTTTGTACCGCTTCGCGACTCACTTTAAATTCATAGGCACCGCTTATGAAAGGAGCGTCAGGTTGCAAAGAACACGACTCTTCAACGATAAAGGGGAAGGATGAAGGAGGACTTTCACGAACTCGGCCGATGGCCATGTGCAGTTGCGTCACTAACACGTCCTGAAATAGTAGCGGCTTCGCATAAATAACGGGCAACAATTCCTCATCAATCACATAATCAAACGCTACGGCACGGTAGAATTTCTGCAGAATTCCATTTTTTTCATCCGTACGCACTACTTTAACTAGATTTTTCCGTTCAAGCTCTTTCAGATGATAGTGGGCCCGGGACGCCGATATCTTCATGTGTTCTGCTATTTGTTTACCCGTCTTTTCGTGACTGATGAGCATTCCGAGAATTTGCATGCGAGTCGGATCACTTAAGACTCTTAATGTGTCATGATCCTTGACAATAAAATAACGCTTCAAGTTATCCGCCATATTTAAACGTTCAACCTTTCTTGATCGTATTGTAATTATAAACTAACACATGCCGTATTCTTTGCATACATTGACAGGCTATTTCTTTCTCCCTAAGTTCCCGTATGGACACCGCGTTAGAATGTCCAACTCTGGCCATTAATTTTACAAACAAATTTCACACAATGAGCCAATCACCGGGAAACTTTTTGATGACCGCGTTGTACTCGTTTTGGGCATCCGTGATGGCGAACCCGGAGGCATCAACACTGGTTCCTCTATCGGCTATACCCGCACTATGAGCTGAGTAATCTGATTCTGCTGCGTCTCAATATTAGAAACACGTTTTCCGCACCTAAATATTTCCATATAATTGTCAGAATAGTTCGCAAAG
>JAKBWA010000046.1 GCA_021841025.1 Bacillota bacterium
ATTGACGACATTATGGTCCGTATTGGCCGGTGAAGCTTGGATTCCTAGCTAGCCCGTTTCGCCCTTGGGCACCCGCCAATCGGGTGCCTATTCGGCATGCCTTGGGGATACCTAAACAGTAACGAAATTTCTAAAATTCACGGGACAAAACGGCTGAACTAATGGATAGTTCAGCCGTCACCTGAGTGAGGGTTTTTGTCATGCGCGGAAGTATGGTTTAAGATTCTTGGTCATTTCCTCGGGATATATGGTGGTGAATGGCTCGTCCAAGAGTTGTCTGATGACAGAAACATCTGGGGAATGCAAGACCGGATTAATCATGCCGCGAAAGGAAATGCGAGCATGGACCCATGTCAGGTCTTCGTGGGACTGTCCAGGATAGAACGCCAAATTGAACGAATAAATATTGGTGTCTTTCATAAAACGCAGAATGTGAAGCAAGCCGTGGGTGAAATCAGCAATATCTTCTGGCTTGAGGTCAAGAATAGTGTAGCGGTTGGGGAAAATGGCCTCCACATCACCAATAAAACTCAGGGGAACAAAGGGAACGATCCATTCAACAGAGCCGGTAGAAGCCAAATAACGTTCCTGGAGGGATTTTTCCGCATTAATCAAATCGTGCCAAAAAATTTTTCCGTGCTCATCGTAATATCTTTGCGAAGCCTGAATCTGAGATTTGAGCCAGTTTCCCGGTCTATCCGTAGCATAAATCTGCAGGTGGGGATGCAGAAGGCTGGCGCCCGCCATGGGCATGTAGTTGGCACCAATCAACCCATAACCAATGTGGTTTTCGTAATGGCGCACGGCACGAAAGTACTCAATGGAAACAGCCAAAGCGTCTTCCCACTGTTTAGCGGTGAATTTGTCTGCCGGCACTAAATGCGCTTCAGTGACAACCGTCACGGCACTGTGCGCATCATAAGGCGAAAGGTTGGGAAAAACAATCGCCTCACCTTGGTGAAAGCGACCTTCGGGGCTTATCTCTTCAGGAAATTTTGGAGTAACCTGAGTGAGCATTTCCGGACAAAATGGACAACCGCGCGTCAAGGAAGCCTGGTTCAATGCCTCTAAATCGATGGTAGGCCATGGTCCTGTAGCAAAATGAGCGATTCTTCCGCTGAAACCAGTCAGAGGATCCATCCGTATTTCACTTTCAATGCGAGTTTCCGCGTAATCCTTGCGAGGATCCAATAACCGGGTTACTCTTGGTATCCGCTCGAATTGCATACCAATCATTCCTTTCACGAATGGTATTTTTCTTGATAGTGGTTGTTATGCTATCACTTTACAACTTCTCGAAATCAAGATCACAGGTCATGATGGCGCCGAGAGACTTTTTTGCAGGATTGTTTAGTGAAGAGAATGAAGTAACGATTGATAAAATGTTCCCGGATTGCTGTGTAAATTATGGATCCTAGAGTCATATTACGGTGTTGGCTGATTTTTCATAGACCCCATACTGCCAAAATCCTGCAACGCCCAATATTTTCTCATGATATAATTCGTAACAAGAGGTGTGTTGACACTTCTTCTTCGTCTAAGTCGTCCACAGGAGGCATTCGCCATGAGTGCACACAAACGCGCGCCTGACTAAAGAGTTATCACCTCTCCTCAATTCCTCAAAAATTAGAGAGCTAAACATTCGAGAAATCCAGTAGCCCTGAAATGAGTAACAAAGGCAGAACAGCCTTAATGTTTTCGCACGATTTCAAGGAAAAAATGCTGGGACTGTCATCGTATCCCTTCAGGATAGGAAAACATGGCCTTGATTCACTTTGTTAATGATTTGTTGGAAAGAGGAGGTGTTGTGGTGAATCCGGAAACCGAATTTCCTCTGCGCCGCGTCATCGACCCAGAGGGGCATCTTACCGGAGAACGCTCCCATGTTAGTGATGAACGATTGAAAGATTTCTACAAATGGCTCGTCACCCTAAGAACCCTAGACCAAAGAGCCTGGAATATGCAGCGCCAAGGGCGCATGGGAACGTACGCACCGTTTAGCGGTCAGGAAGCCATCCAAATCGGAGCCATGGCAGCCTTGCGACCCGATGACTGGATTTGTCCAAGCTACCGTGACTGGCCAGCCTTGATTTATTCCGGAGTCCCAATGCACTATATATTCTTAAACAGCATGGGACATCCTCAAGCCGGACATATGCCCGAAAACATGTCTGTTCTCCCGGTGCAGATTGTGGTGAGCGGACAAATTCTACACGCCGTAGGCTTGGCTTGGGCAGCAAAATTACAGGGACAAGACCGGGTCGCGGTCACCTTTTTTGGTGACGGAGCTACCTCGCAAGGAGATTTCCACGAAGCACTCAACTTAGCTTCCGTCATGAAAGTCCCGGCTATCTTCATCGTCGAGAACAACCAGTGGGCCATCAGTGTGCCGTTCAGCCGCCAAATGAATACTCCCACCATCGCTCAGCGGGCCTTGGCCTATAACATGGAGGGAATCCGAGTCGATGGCAATGACATTATCGCCGTTTATCAAACATTCCACGACTTGCAACAACGTGTACGGGCGGGTTCCGGTCCCGCACTGGTTGAAGCCGTAACCTATCGTTTAGGAGCTCACACGACTGCAGACGACCCCACACGCTACCGCGCTCCCGAAGATGACGCCCGTCAAAGCTCAGGTGAGCCGCTCTCTCGGTTGCGAAAATATTTGCAACACGAACATATTATGGATACGGCTGATTTCAATGATATCGATCATGAAGCTCAAAGCATCGTGGAAAAAGCCGTTGAGACAGCGGAATCCTATCCTCCAGAATCCGCTACCACAGCGATATTCGACCATGTTTATGACAAATTGACACCGTCTCTGCACCGCCAAAAAGACCAATTCAGCCGTAATCTTCGCGCGAAAGAGGGTAACGCCCATGGCTAAAATGACGATGCTTCAGGCCATCAATCAGGCCATGACACTAGCTATGCAAGAGAACCCTAAAGTGATGGTGCTGGGGGAAGATGTTGGCCGTGACGGCGGCGTGTTTCGGGCTACAGAGGGACTGTACGAACGTTTTGGTCAGGACAGGGTTGTAGATACCCCGTTGGCCGAATCGTCCATTATCGGCAGTGCCGTAGGGTTAGCCATAGGCGGTATGCTTCCGATCGCGGAAATTCAATTTCTCGGATTCATTTACGAAACCATGGATCAAATCGCCACCCAAGCCTCACGTATGCGTTTTCGTTCCCAAAGCCGGTATCATGTTCCTTTGGTAATTCGGGCTCCCTATGGTGGAGGAGTCCGAACCCCTGAAATTCACTCGGACAGTTTGGAAGCGCTATTTGTTCATACTCCCGGGATTAAAGTGCTCACCCCAAGTACCCCATATGATGCCAAAGGACTTCTCTTGGCCGCCCTTTCGGATCCGGATCCTGTACTATTTCTTGAACCCATTCCCCTGTACCGCGCTGTGCGCGAAGAGGTAGCCGAAGACTGGTATGAAGTACCATTAGGCAAAGCGCAAATTCGGAGAACCGGCAAAGATGTCTCCATTATTACATGGGGACCGATGGTGCCAGTGGCAGAGGCTTGCGCCGAACAAGCCCAGGGTGAACAGATCTCCCTAGAAGTCATTGACCTTCGTACTTTGAGCCCTCTGGACGAGGACACCATCATCACTAGTGTGCAAAAGACCGGGCACGCCGTCGTCGTACATGAAGCAGTGGGCATGGGTGGGGTGGGGGCAGAGGTCACAGCGATTATTCAAGAGCATGCCTTCCTCTCCTTGGAAGCCCCAATTCTTCGGGTTACTGGCTACGATACTCCCTATCCTGTTGCCTCCGTCGAAGATCTGTGGCGTCCCGATGTTTTTCGCATCCTAGCCGCTGTGCATCAAAGCCTGCAATATTAACCAAGAGGCGAATGAAACGATTAAGGAAATCAGGAGGGATTGTCGGTGGCACTGTATGAATGGAAATTGCCAGATATCGGGGAAGGCATTCACGAAGCCGAAATCGTTAAATGGCATATCAAGCCAGGCGATCACATCACGTCCGACCAAGTTATTGCAGAAATTCAAACGGATAAAGCTGTCGTCGAGATTCCTTCGCCAGTGTCGGGACGGGTTGAAGCATTTTACGCAGAAGAAGGCGACGTAGTACTAGTGGGCACCACTCTCGTAACTTTCGACACTAAAGAAACTGTCCCATCTCACCCCAGAGTCGAAGCCGCAAATGCGAAACCCCATCACGGTGAGGCTCTACCAGAAACAGAAAATGAGATTAAACGGCCTGTCTTGGCGACGCCGGCAGTTCGCAAACTCGCCCGTGAACTAAGAGTAGACATCCGGCAAGTCTCCGGTCAAGGAGAAAATGGGCGTATTCTAGCAGAGGATGTCCGCCGTTTCAAAGAACAGATAACAGTTCGCAGCACTGAACATCCTCGTCAGCAAACCAAGCCGCAAGGGACTTTACTCCAAGAGTCTCCACCGGAGGCTTTGCTTAAATCCCCTATGACCGCACCTGCTTCAGACGCTAGTCGAGACGTACGCATCCCGTTAAGAGGACTACGCCGCAAAATTGCAGATCACATGGTGCAATCCAAGTTCACTGCACCGCATGTCAGCGTTATGGACGAAGTGGAAGTCACGAACTTGGTTGCCTGGCGCCAGGAGGTGAAGACAGACGCCGAACAAGAAGGTGTGCACTTAACCTATCTTCCTTTTGTTATTAAAGCTCTCATTGCCGGCCTTAAACGCTACCCCTATCTCAATGCTAGTCTGGACGACAAAACACAGGAAATTGTTCTTAAACCCTATTATCATATTGGCGTTGCTGTCGATGACCCCGACGGTCTGGTGGTCCCCGTGATTCGTGACGCTGATCGAAAAAGCTTGCTTGAGCTGGCGCGAGAAATTCAAGACTTGTCGTCGCGTGCACATGCTCACACGTTGCGCCGGGAAGAATTGACCGGTTCCACTTTTTCAATCACCAATTATGGGGCTCTCGGAGGATGGTATGCAACACCCGTCATTAACTATCCGGAAGTCGGGATCTTTGGAATAGGACGGATTGAAAAAAAGGCTGTGGTGGTGGATTCGGAGCATGATGAGATAGCCGTGCGCTGGGTCATGGCAGTCGGTCTCACTTTTGACCACCGGGTGGTAGACGGAGGAACCGCCAGCCGATTCCTCAATCAAATGCGCCAATATTTGAACCGTCCCGCGAATCTCTTTCTGGAGATGAATTAGTTATGGTGGTGGGAGAATTAACCGAAAGTGCCGATTTGCTAATTATTGGCGGAGGCCCTGGCGGTTATGTGGCCGCTATCCGCGCGGCCCAGCTGGGCCGTCAGGTTACCTTAGTAGAGAAAGATGAGATCGGCGGCGTTTGCCTGAACGTGGGTTGTATTCCGTCTAAGGCCATCATCACCGTGGCCGACGAACTTTACCGTATTCAACACGCCGCATCCCGGGGCATCACTGCCAAGAATGTCGAACTCTCCATTCCACAAGTTCAAAGCTTCAAGCAACAAACCGTTGAGCACCTCACCCAAGGCATCCGCAATTTGCTGAAAACTCATGGCGTCACGGTAAAAAAAGCAGAAGCTCAATTTATAGATCCTGGGCATGTCCGTGTGGTATCGGACTACGAAACAGAAAAAATTGCGTTCAAACAAGCCATTCTGGCTACCGGATCGCGTAACCGTTTCTTGCCGGAAATTCCTCGCAACAACGAGGTAATCATGGATTCTACCGCGATTTTAGGGTTTGACCGCATCTGGAATCATTTAGTCGTCATTGGCGGCGGTTATATCGGATTGGAACTCGGAACTGCCTTTCGCAAATTCGGCAGCCGTGTGACAGTATTGGAAGCGACTTCTTCACTTCTGCCACGCATGGACCCTCACTTGCTCCGGATTCTGACAAAGAGGCTTAAAGAACTGGATATCACTTGGTATCTCAATACTCAAGTAACCCAGGTTGAAGTGCATGGTAAAGAAGCGAAACTGACGCTCTCTAGAGACCAGGGCAGTTTAATGGCGGACGGCGTGCTGATTAGCGTAGGACGCCAGCCCAACACCGATAATTTAAATCTGGAAGCGGCCAAAATCAAACCCAATCATACCGGGTTAATTCCCGTAGACGAGCGGCTTCGGACCCAAAACCCACATATCGCAGCCATCGGAGATATTGTTCAGGGACCCATGCTGGCCCATAAGGCGAGCTACCAAGGAAAGATTGCCGCGGAAAGCCTTTCAGGACTTCCTAGTGCCGCAGACGCCGTCGCCGTTCCCGCGGTCATTTTTACCGACCCTGAAATTGCGGTGACGGGCATAGGTGTCAGTGATGCTCACAAAGCTGGCTATAAAACTGTTGTAGGGAGGTTTCCCTTTACAGCCAGCGGCCGCGCTCTTACCTTAGAGAACAGCCTGGGAGAAGCAACCGTGATAGCTGACGAATCCACAGGCTTGCTGTTGGGACTGGAAATTGTAGGGGCAGAAGCTTCAACCGTCATCGCCGAAGGCACTCTGGCTCTGGAAATGGGGGCAACATTAGAAGATCTCGCTCTGACCATTCACGCTCATCCCACGATCCCTGAAAGCCTTGTGGAAGCCGCCGAACAAGCGCTGGGAAGACCTATACACATTGCTCCCGCGCAAAGACTTGGGCGAAGAGATAGACTCTAAATTTAAAGAGTTGTCCATTGGATTTCGCCTACCCTGACTGCCTTCGACTACGAAAAGCCACCTCGCAACGTTGTCGATACCGAAACCAATCGGGTGCGGTTCTGGAGCATATCGACCATGCCAAGACGCATTTATCGACATTGCCGACTGCACGCTCTCGATGACTTCTCTGCCTACGGTACAAAGGTGGCGCTAGTGCGAGAATGTCCCCCAAGACTCCGACAAACTTGTCTCACGACGGGGGGTGGAACTGAGAGCCCGGATTGTTCCCGAGGTTAGAGGAGCCGAGCAGAATGGAAGGGGGTGAGGATCCCCGGCTCGCATGCCATGCGGTTTGTCTGTTCTATGGGGACCAAAAAGATTACCTGATGCATGAGAACTAAGACCAAGATCCTAAGTGACACCTGTCCAAATATCGTTAGTTATTGCGGGGACGCCACATTCTTCTCGTCACGACAATCATGGCAGGAGTGGCGGCATTGGTAGCCTGAGGAGAGTCTGTCACGAATTACCAAGATACCGCATTAAAACAATTGGTGTGAGCGCAGGGAGTACAAAAGGTTGGGATTTATCCCGTTAAAGTCGGAGCTGTTTCCGGACTTTTTGCGGGGGCAAACTGTCGCGGCCAATATTGTCACTACCTATTTTTCGTCGCACACGGTTCACCACATCCCGCACTTGTCGAGGGGGCAACCTGCCTATGTCCTTGCCCCTTAAACCGCTTTAAGTCGCTATCGCATTTCAGGTAATAGCCGCTGTGTACTCAATCGTGCACTGGCCTCGGTTTCTACGGGTGAACACTGAGGCATCCCCAGTTTTTGTTCTTAACTAGTCAGAATTGTTACGCAAAGGAAATGGTGGCCCGTTTGTCGAAGAAGTAAGTGTACCCAAACCACTTCGAGGAGGACCACCATGTTTCGCTTACAGTCTATCACCACGTACTTTGCTACGCACGGTAATTTGCGGAGATCTCAGCGGACCACCCTGGCGGCGCTGGTGTGGGCCCTGATCCGGCAGCCGTTGCTGGGCATCGCCGCGATGGGGCACAGTTTGGCGATGGCCCAGACCACGTCCGCCAAACATGCCATTAAACGGGTCGATCGGTTCTTGGGCAACACCCGGATCGACCTCGAGGTCGCTTGCGGCAACCTGATCACAGCCGTCATCGGTGCGGCGAAAGAAGTCCAGGTGACGCGGGATTGGACCGATCCGAAAACCCCAGATGAACGGTGTCAAACCTTAAGCTGCAATGTACGCGCCCATGGGCGCGCGTTGCCGATTGCTGGGATCACGGTTCCTAAAGGGGAATTGAAGCATCACATGCGGGAGTACGAACACGCCTTATGCACTCGGGTGGCCCAGTTGATGCCGTTCTCCTGCCACGTAATCTTATTAGCAGATCGGGGCTTTGCCACGGTTAAGTTTTTTCGTGTCCTTGATGCCCTGGGATGGGATTGGGGGCTCCGGAGCAAAGGCCATATCCTGGTGGAAATCGCAAACCGGTTAGCACCAAGCCAAATTTGACAAGAGCGATCCTTTCGATGTTCAAGCGTCCCATCATATCATTGGAACGATGCGTCACTGGAAGTCACTTGCTACCACCGCGGGAGTCGTCGACAAATAACACAGTTGAAGGTAAGGGCCTTGTCGTCTAAGCTTTTTAGGTGATAAGGCCCTCTTCGGAAGAAACCCTGTTAAGATTTTTTAACAGTAATGCTCAAGGCTTCCCCAATGGGGCCCTCGCCCAGGTGGACTTGATACGTTCCAGCCTGCATCCACACATGCGTCAAATGAAAATCTCCTTGGGTATTCGTGGTAATCCGCACACTGCTTGACGGTCCTGTCAGCCCTTCAATCGCGAGATATATATGTGATGCTAGTTGGTGAGACGGCGTCCATGCACGCCCCGTGATCGTGACCTGCTGTCCGACCTGAGGATGGGTGGGCGTATAAGATACGTGAAGAAGACCAATCCCGCCGTTCGGCTGAACCTGAGTAGGGGACGCAGAACGGGAAGACGTCTTGTGCGGCGAAGATAATCTTGCCGGAGACTGTTGATGCGAGGAATGAGTCGCATGTAAAGACGTTGCATGAGCGCTCGCGTTGCTTAAGCCACAGCCTGTGAAGATCAGAGTAGTGAGTAATCCTCCCACCAGAAATAACCCTGTCCGATGCATAAGCTCTGCCTCCTCATGAAACAAACATGCCGGAAACCTCTCTTTTAACAACGCTATGCGGATGGATTCGGTTACTTTTTATCACGATCACACGATTAGAAACATCACACGCACAAGAGTAGGGAACAGACGAATAAACCCTATGCAAACGAAGTGGCCCTTAGTGAAAAACTTTTGTGATGAATGTGATACAAATAAGTTTTCACGGTGCTCGGTTCAATGTGTAAATGCAGTGGCCATTTGTGCCACGGGCATCCCCGGTATACTTCTCGTTCACGAGGCGTCAAATGGTACAGAAAGGATTGGGTGGGGGAATGATACCAGGAAATGGGTGAGCAGGCCGCTCAGCCCTAAGAGATTGGTACCACCCCAAACACCCTATGATTTTCGAATTTTTTCGAAGCCATTACGCGCGAAAGAAGCCACTGAAGATTTAGCTCTGTGAATATGGCAACAGGCAATGTCCAGCGATTGGCGGGCAGCGCAAATGTTTCTGGAACGTCGGCAGCCGGTTCAGGACAAAGCAGGATCGGTTGGACTGAAGCATGCAGGTAAGGCAGGGGGGAGAACATGGGGTCGATTTTGTAACCTGCCAGTTGAATCATACGTTGTCTAGATGGTTAGCTACGGGCCGGACGCATTAGATGCATTAGTTGCAGTATAGGGGGCATAAATTTATGATGAAACACTTATTACTCGCCGGTGGGGTGTTAGGGAGCGTGGCGTTGGCTGGTTGTGGGTTATACAGCAATGTAAATGCCACGCCAGCCGGGAATGGAACCTATCATATTAGTGGGACGGTGCACACAACGGGACTATCTGCCACGTCTGGTAGTAGTATGCCTAATTCTAGTAATAATTCAGTTCATTCATCTACCGCATCGAATCCAGCACCCACATCATCGCCACCCACGTTGCCTTCCATATCTTACGCCACCTATCACAACCGAATATGGGGATATTCTTTAGCCGTACCTCAAACGTTTACCATATCCGCATCACCAGAAGATAGAGACGGCAAGTCGTGGAGTTTCGGCTCGGTAAACATTGTAAGTGTACGGGGAATATAGCAACGCAATGGGACACATTGAAACAGTCGCTTCGGCGTTGAGCACTTTGGAGCATCAGAAGCAACCTTCGTATCAGGCCCATGGATCCGGTTGGCTCGTCGTGTCGGGAACCCATGGGTCCCAAATCTATTACATCAAAGAATTCATTGGGTCCACCAATATGGATGTTCTATCCATCTCGTATCCTGCGGCTGACAAGAACCATTGGCAATCGATGGTCCGTGCGGTATCCCATTCATTTAAACCCGGCAGCTTGTAATCGAAGAAAAAATTCTTATCCGACATCTTAACCGGACAAGAGTTGGGTACATGGGGTTTCGAGTTACGCGGAATCACAATCCGGCCCTGGATTTATGTGATTAATACTCTGTCCCACGAGCTCCTATGCGTCCCAGTCTGTATCAAGAAGGCCCGCTAATCACCTATTTAAGGTGTTAGAGGATTTTCCCCTTCTATCGCGAGTATTACTAAGTATGACCGCGTGGCCAATAATGCGGCCATGGCCATGGCCGAATATGCTGGGCTCAGAGCATTATCACTATACGAGTAGGGTACAGCCGTGTGGCGTCCGTCTGGCCGTCACGGAAGGATGACATTATGGAGGAATGGCTAACTTTAGGTAATGTCAGAATTCCGACCGCAATTCCCGAGTGTACGATTCGCCGCCATCTGAATCGCCACAGCCCGTATTTGCCCACTAAACGAGGAGGCCGCGTATACCGTCTCGCTGTGGCGGCGGTTCAGGTAACCCAGTTTATTCTGAATAAAATCCAGCGTGAGATGGATCGAGATCAGTAAACCCAGCCTTTACCAAATGCCCCAGGAATTATTGTCCAAGTTGTGGGAATTTCGAATGAAAGGCATTAAATACTTTGCCTCACTGTTTACACAGACAAGTGTCTCTATCCATCTATCACATTTTTGGTAGTCCATCGAGCAGGAAATATGAACGACAAGGGCGAACTAATCATTTGTATACGATGGGAAACCACAACTCATAAGTCAAATTGGCAACCCAAAAGATCCCAGGAGGTGCTCGGCATGGGAGAGGAGACGAACCAATCAGGGGACGTATCCATCACAGCACATGTTTCTTGGAACAAAACGCGGCGAACGTTTCGTCATGACGAATTGGTGGCGGGTCATGAATATACTCCTGAGATTGTCGGCCAGGATCGGGCTCGACGAGCCATTGAATTTGGCCTCGAAATGCAAGCGCATATGTTTTTGGTTGGGCCTGTCGGGACCGGGAAAACTACATATGTGACGAAACGCGTAACCGAGTGGGCCAAAACGAAGGGAACCGGGCAAGACTGGTGTTATGTCCCCAATTTCCATAATCCTGACCAACCACGGTGTTTACCTATGTCCGCCGGAATGGGGAGAAAATTCCAAAGTGACGTAGAGCAGTTTGTCAATACGGCCCTGCAGCGAATACGCCAGGCTTTTGATAGCGATGGATATATTCATCATCGACAGGGACTTTTGAGACACTTTCAAACTGAGCAGCAAACTTTGTGGGATGAAACCACCCGCAAAGCGAAAGAATTGGGATTCTTGTTACAGACTGCACCAACGGGTGCCATTGTCACAGTGCCCTTGAAAGCGGATGGCCAACCCTATCATCCTCATGAATTTTCGGACTTGCCGGAAGACATCCGCCAGGCCTTGAGAGAACGCCAGGAGCAGTTGGAGGAACCCATTGCCACATTAGGGCGGAGAATGCGTGCACTGGAACGCGAAGCAAAGGAGGCACTGGCTCAAGATGACCGCGAAGTGGCGCAAAACGCAGTGCAGCATCTACTGGATCTCCTGCTGGAACACTATCACGAGCATCCTCCGGTGTGGCAATACTTTCAAGACCTGTTGGAAGATTTGATTCAACACTTGGACAATTTGAGGCCCGAGGATGGCGAGTCTGGCAGTCCCGGACCCGGGGTTAAAGGATGGATCACCAGATATCAGGCACACGTCTTAGTGGAGCATAAGGCCGAGTCGGGAGCACCTGTCATTGTAGAGACCAACCCTACCTATGCCAACCTCTTCGGACATGTTGACTATCAACAAGTACAGGGAATGCTGGTGGCCACTATCGAGGGCATTAAAGCCGGAAGTTTACTGCGTGCCAACGCAGGCTATCTGATCCTCAATGCGGCTGATTTGTTGCGCGACCCCTTTTCCTATCCCACTCTAAAGCGAATCTTGAAGCAAGGCTGGACCCGCGTTGAAAATGCTCCCGAGGTGATCGGATGGCTTCACCCCACGTTATTTCAGCCAGAGCCCATTCCCGTGACGGTCACCGTGATTTTGATAGGGACAGCCGACATTTTTTACGGCTTGTATACCTATGATGACGACTTCCGGCGTCTATTTAAAATCAAAGCCGATTTCGTTGCCGACATGCCGGCCACCCCAGAAAATTTGGGTGCGTTCCGCAATTTGTTAAATGCCGTGGTGGAACGGGATCACCTATTGCCGTTAACTAATAGCGGGGCAGCCGCACTCGCAGAATTCGGAGCTACTCTTGCCGAGGACCAAACTCGCATCACCGCCAGGATGGGTGAGATCCTAGGTGTTCTGTCCGAATCTCAAGTGTGGGCTAGAAAAGAAAATGCACCGGAAATTGTAGACCAGCACATCAAAAAGGCACTCGCCGAACGACGCTACCGTTCAGCAGGACCGGAAGAGATAATGCAAAGACTGGTGGCCGACGGCACGTTGCTGTTGGAAGCTGAGGGACATGTCAAAGGTCAAATTAATGGGCTGGCCGTAATGAGTGCAGGAGATCTGCCATTTGGTCATCCTTCCCGCATTACTGTTACGACGTGGGCGGGTGAGAGAGGCATTGTCAATATTGAAAGACAAACGCGGCAGTCTGGCAGCACGCACACCAAAGGAGTTTTGACGCTCGCTGGATTTTTTGCCGGACGCTTCGCTCAGGGAGCCCCACTAACCTTGGCGGCCAGCATTGCCTTTGAGCAAATGTACAACGAAGTCGACGGCGACAGTGCCTCCAGCGCCGAGCTTTATGCCCTGTTATCTGAACTTGCCGGCGTCGGCATAGATCAAGGCATCGCCGTAACCGGGTCGGTGGATCAAAAAGGATCCATTCAGCCTATTGGCGGAGTTAACCACAAGATTGAAGGATTTTACCGCACGTGCCTTGCCAAAGGACTATCTGGGAAGCAAGGCGTCATAATTCCTGCCCGCAACCTAAAAAATCTGATGGTATCCGATGAAGTCTATGAGGCAACTCACTTGGGCCAATTTCATATTTGGGCTGTCGATCACATTGATCAGGGTATTGAACTTTTGACGGGCCTGAAAGCCGGTAACCCTGGTGATGGGCCGAACACCATCATGGGCCGTGTCGCAGACAGATTGCGGCAATATGCCCAGGCTCTCGGTAATTTTCAAGGCAGAGAACACCAGGAGAAGAAAAATCCTAGACAATAAGAATAGAATAAGGCGAGTAGTGGGGAAGGGAAGAAATGCGCGGGGAAGAGAGTCCAAGAGATGTGCCCTTACTCCCGCGCACACTATTGAAAATAATAAACAGCATTTTGAGGGCCATCACGCGTTTACCGCTGTGCGTCTTTTTCCACGACGGTCGTCTGCCCATCCACCGCTACAGCCGATTGGGAACGGCTCAGCGCGTCCTTCAACATCCGACCCTTGACACTTAAAGCCAAGATTCCCACCAGAACCACACCGCCGGCAATAAAAAAAGGAAACGTCATACCGACCTTTTGACCCACAAATCCAGACAAGGCCGGCGCAATGGCCGCTTCCGACCAGCGCAGAAAGTTGTAGGCTCCCGAAGCCTATGAACGCGGCAAAGTCGAAACTTCCATGGCTAAAGTGGTAAAGAGCGCATTAGCCATGCCACAAAATAATCCGGATATCACAATGAGCGGCAAGAGCTGACTGCCGCCAGCAGTGCCTGCCAATCCGAGCACGATTACCAAGCCCGTTGAATTGAGTATCAACAACGTCACGGAATTCATATGCCGGACGAGCATGTTAATTAAATAAACCGATGAAAAGGCAACGAGAATTCCCCAGGCAAAATACGTTAACCCCAAATTCACGGCAAAAACATGAGGCAATGTCAAGGGCGAGTAGCCGAGTATGGTAAAAAACGCATAACTGTAACTGAGCCCAATAAGCGCATTGGTCAACACGGCCCGGTTCCCGCGTGCCTGGAGAATGTTCCGAGCCATATGCGGCTTTTCCCGGCGGGCTGGCTCGGAAACGATTTGCCAAGTGAAAAGAAACCCCACAGCCATCAGTGTGGCCGTGCCAAAAAAGGGATAGCGCCACGACATAGATCCCAAAAATCCTCCCACGAGGGGACCGGAGGTGATGCCGAGTCCTAAAGCCGCTTCATAGAGGGTGATAGCCGCACCAATTCCATTGGCCGAAAGTCCCACAATGAGTGAAAGTGCCGTCGAGGTAAAGAAGGCGTTGCCTAGACCCCAACCGCCCTCGAAACAACGAGAGCACCAAAATGGCAGGGGACTAGCCCGGCGGTCGCGAAGACAACAACCAGGCCCAAACCCAGCAATAATGTTTTCTTACTGCCCAAATGCGTGCCAACCACACCCGATACCAGCATCGTCAGGACCATGATGGCAATATAACTGGTAAACATCCATTCGATCTCTGACGGTGTCGCACCCATTTTGCGTCCAATCAGCGGCAAAATCCGATCTACGACTCCAATACCCATAAACGCGACAAAGGTGGCAAAGGCTATCGCCCATACAGCCCGAGGGAATTTCAGAGTCACTGTTCCTCACCGTCCTTCGCAGACAAGAATCCTTTGTCACCCCTCAGCTTCTGGTAGAACACCAACTTATCTTCCAAGTCACGTTGCAATTGAATGAGACCCTTAATCCGCTGGTTGACCCGCCTTAGTTGATCAGTTGTCAAATCAATAGCTTCTTGTAGGACATCCTGGCGGTCTTGGAATGATTCGGTTTGATAATACTGTTGACGCAACATGGCGACGCGATCCTCTAAAACCAGCACTTGACGAATATCTTCCAATGATCAGCCCAATAACGACTGCAACTGTTGGATGCGTTCCACTCGGTTCACCAGGTCCACAGAGTAGGATCTGCTCATGCGTTCTTTTCTGTCTTGTGTGGGCAAAAGACCCCGCTCTTCATAAAAGCGGATGGTCCTCGGAGTGACGCCGCACGCTTGGGCAAAGGCTCCGATGCCCATTCGCGTTGTGGATTCTTGCATAGAGTCTATGTTCCCGTCTTTCCTATCTTATCTCCGGATTTTACGTACACGTTAATTGTGTTCACTGCCATTCCCACTGTCAAGAAAAGTTGATGCCTCAGCATGACTATTCCCAAAGTGGTGTTGGATAACACAACCCACTGATGATTTCCTTTGATTGCAGCCGCGGTTGCATTACTTCAATCGCTCATAAATTTTAATTATTCGAAACTCGACTCATTGCACGCTACATCACAGAGGAAGTAATATTGACTGGAAGTCATGTTGACTTAATAGACAAGAGTCGTGAATTCACTGGAAGACAAAGGAACGGATGGCCACAAAAATTGGTCGTAGGGTCTCTAGAGGACATTTCGACCGATGAGGATGCGCGGTAGGGGTGAATTTGTCCAGATCTCCGATCAAGTCAAACAAAACAGGTTTTGAACCATGAGAGGAAGCGACAACGATGCGGGAAGTTGTCATAGTAGCAGCAAGACGCACTCCTATTGGCCGGCATAAAGGAGTACTCAGGGATGTGCGTCCGGACGACCTGGCAGCTTTGGTGCTCAAAGCGGTCATTGAGGATATAGGACTAGACCCTGCCCAAGTAGATGATGTCCTGATGGGAGCTGCCAATCAAGCAGGGGAGGATAATCGCAATGTAGCCCGAATGGCCCTGTTATTGGCAGGGTTTCCTGTAGAAGTGCCCGGCACTACTATGAATCGTTTATGCGGCAGTTCCCTTGAAGCCGTCAATCGCGGCTATCAGGCGATTTTTTCGGGAGAGGCCGATATCATTATTGCCGGAGGCGTGGAATCGATGACACGAGCCCCCTTTGTTCTCCCTAAACCCGACACGGCGTTCCCTGGGGGAAACCGGGAATTATACGATACAACTATTGGCTGGCGCATGGTCAATCCCCGTTTAAGCGCCCAATACTATCCTTATTCTATGGGAGAAACTGCTGAAAATCTTGCCGAAAGGTTTCACATCACCCGAGAAGACCAAGATGCTTGGGCATTGCGTTCACATCAAAAGGCTGTAGCTGCTCAGAATGAAGGCCTCTTTAATGATGAAATAATTCCCGTTCCGATAGAAAATCTCAAAACTCATGAATTCACACAAATCACTCAGGATGAACACCCGCGAAAAGACACGTCATTAGAGAAACTCGGGCATTTAAGGCCAGCGTTTCGCCCAGACGGAACAGTGACCGCAGGTAACTCCTCGGGCATCAATGACGGGGCTGCGGCTTTGGTGCTCATGGAGGCACAAGAAGCCTTGCGCCGCGGCTTAGAACCATTAGCCTATATCCGCGGCACCGGAGTGGCCGGGGTTGATCCTGCCATTATGGGCTATGGCCCTGTACCGGCCACGCGAAAGGCCTTATATCGTCATGGCTGGAAGCTAGATGAGATAGAAGCGGTAGAACTTAATGAAGCGTTTGCCGCACAAGTTCTGGCCGTATTGCATGATTTGCCTTTTTCCCCAGAAGTTGTGAACCGCCAGGGCGGAGCCATTGCGCTAGGACACCCCTTAGGAGCGTCCGGTGCAAGAATTCTCACCACGCTCGTGCATGGCATGAAACGCTATGGCAGTAAAAAAGGACTTGCAACTATGTGCATCGGCGTAGGTCAGGGCATTACCACTTTGGTTGAACGTCCCTAGCAAAAAAGGAAAAAAGAGAGGTTATAATTCATGTTTGACCGTATTTTCAGTGATTATACGATTGGGGAAACCTGGCAGTCGCGGGGAAGAACCATTACCGAAGCCGACCTGGTGATGTTTTCTGCCTTCAGCGGAGACTGGTATCCCTTGCACACAGATAGGGAATGGGCACAAACAGGACCATTTGGCCAACGCATTGCTCATGGCATGCTAATCTTGTCGGTGGCCACAGGGTTGCTGACGTTTAAATCGGGAATCGTGCTCGCGTTTTATGGTATAGACCAAGCGCGTTTTGTCAAACCCACTTATATCCAAGACACCATACACGTGGCATTGGAAGTCACAGAGAAAGAGGAAAAGTCATCGGGAGGCGTACTGACATGTGCCATGCGCATTATCAAGCAGACTCAAGACGACGTCATGCGCGGCGCGATCAAAATTCTGGTCGCTAAAGAACTTTAGACCAGAAAGGAGATAGATCCATTATGCTGAGCTATCAGTTCGTGGACGCTGAAATTGATGGCCACCGGGGCGAAATCCGTCTCAACCGTCCGCAAAGTCTCAACGCGTTAAATGGCCCCATGCTTAAAGAACTGAGTAGGGCCCTGACTGATATGGCAGAAGACCAGAGCGTCCGTGTAGTGATTTTATCTGGAAACGGCAGAGGCTTTTGTTCAGGACAGGACTTAAAGGAGGTGGCTGCTCAAGGACCCGATGTGGACATCGGTGAACACCTCAATTCCTATTATCACCCGGTCATATATGCATTGCGCCAGATGGCCAAGCCGTGTATTGCCAAAATTCACGGCATTGCTGCCGGCGCTGGCATGTCTTTGGCCTTAGCCTGTGATTTGCGCATAGGTTCCGAGGATGCTCAATTTTCTCAAGCCTTTGTAAAAATTGGGTTGATCCCCGACTCCGGGTCAACGTATTTTCTCCCCAGACTCATCGGATTGGGCAAAGCCATGGAACTCGCCATGCTGGGGGATGTGATTTCTGCAAAAGAAGCTTATACTCTGGGGCTGCTTAACCAAGTGGTTCCGCCAAAAGATTTGGATGATGCGACAAGTCAGTTAGTCCAACGTCTCGGAGCCTTGCCCCCACGCGCCTTGGCTTTAATTAAGCGAGCTTTGCATGAGAGTTCGGAACATAATTTAACCCAGCAACTGCACCTAGAACAAGACCTTCAACAAGAGGCTGCATTAACCGAAGATTATCACATTGGACTAGACGCGTTTATACACAAACGCACACCCCATTTTACTGGTCGCTAACCACCAAAACACTCTCCACCAGAGCCTGGGAATTTAATGCGACTCTGGTGGAGAGTCTCTTCTTCCTGGAGATAGAGCAGCCAAGCCGCCAGCTGAGTCTCCCCACGGATAAATCCGGGGGGTCCGGTCTCCTGTTGGCTCTCCCAGGCTCTCGGGTTCCCCCTACACCATCCTGGGCCTCACACAACATTCTTCGGCATCGAGTGCTTACTATCCCGGTCGCAGACGAACCGCTCCGACCCTCTCGGGTGTTCTTGCAACACAAGACTCTCGCGGCTTCTTCGTGCTCGCAAGCCCGTCTGCAGAAGTGACTCCCCTTCCGATTCCCGAAGGAATTCGCTTGCAAAAATAGTCTAGCTCAAAAGCCGGTACTCTTCAAGATTTTGGCCCGTTAGGGCCAACGGGCTTATATCCCCAGGCTTAAAAGCCGGGGCTTTACGCCCGATTTTGGTAACGTTATACCCTTTCTCCACCAAAGTCCCGGTTTCACAATATTTTCAGGTCATTAGACAGTTTATTGAGTGGTTGATGAAAGAACATTATGATTAAGGCAAATCTGCTTGACAAACGAGGTGAGAGGATGGGCACACAGGGCAAGAGATGGATAGGTCTGAGCATACCGCGTGTCGAAGATCCCTC
>JAKBWA010000043.1 GCA_021841025.1 Bacillota bacterium
GTGTGAGTACAAGGATGTAGAGTGGGTGAAAGGGAGCATGAGTGCGGATCACGTGCATAGATACGTGAAAATACCGCCAAAGCTAAGTGTGTCAGAGTTTATGGGCTACCTCAAAGGGAAAAGTGCACTGATGGTCTTCGACCGTTTTCCGCCAATGAAGCAGGGGCGAGGGCGACATTTGTGGGCGCGGGGGTATTACGTGAGCACGGTAGGGGTCAACCAGGATGTCATCAGAAAGTACATTGAGCAACAAGAAGAGGCGGATATCATCGAGGACAAGTGTCGTGACTTTGTTGATTGCGATCATTTCATTCTTGTTGGTGAGTGGGTTTGCCAATGAAATTTCCCCGAATGCTGGAGAGCCAGGTCAGGTGAATTACCGAACGCGTCGTAAACCCTTCAGCATAGATAGGAGAACTTTCACCTCACGCACAAGCTTTTGGAATTTGGGCCACCCTAAAGTTTGCGGCTGCCCTGTCCTTTGGTAATCGGCCCTGCGGACTTTGCCGCCGGTAGTGGCATAAAGTCTCTCATCGATATGTGTAAGGAGCCGGAGATTCAAGCGAACTATGGCAAGGAAAGCTTGCTAGCTTTCCTTGCCCAGAATCCCCTGCCTTTAGGTTTGGAGAGTATCAGGTGTTTTTCGTTAAGGAATTTAGACGACTTGGCCTCGGCCATGCGGGAACGGCGAAGGCGTGTGCGTGAGAGAACTGTGCGGTAGTCCTCGTGTTGTCAACACGAACTGACAGTAATCTAAATGGGGGAATCCCATCTCTTCTCGCGCATAGGCATAGGAAGAGTCGGGAGCCGGTCAGATCCGGCAGCCCGCTTGGTGAATTTCCACATACACATTCAGGATTGGAGTCCAAAGAGTCTTTTCCATTGTCCCCATGCGGCTCACTGTGAGCCGCATGGGGACGCTAAAATGCGCGCAATTAAAAGACCGAGTCTTCGACAGGCGGTTGTTCATCAAGATAATCTCGAAAGCGTGTTTTTTCACCTTTTTTCCCTATTTTTTCGAAGCGAAGTTTTTGGTTTCCTTGATGTTTTGTTGGGCATACGCTTCGCTGATCATCGTGGGATGCCCCAGTGAGATCGGCACGACACCTGTCTCTCTAAGACTGCCTGAGCCAGTGCCGCTCCAGCTGTGAGAGCCATGTCTCTGGTGCGTCCGCCTATGGACATAATTTTCAGGCTATTCTTTCTTTTGTACAATAGGATCAGGGTATAGGGTATAGGGTATAGAGATGCTCGCGGCTGACACACGTTTAACGCCAGATAGTCTTCATCTGATGGCCCGACAAGCTTTAGACATATCGCGCCTGACTTTGAGCCGGTTTTTATAGCGCATGTTGATATCATTTTAAATAAAAATTTGATTTTATAAGGTTTTGGCCATGACATCAAAACGCCGGGTAATAGAAAATCCGGCCCGAAGATACAACTGCCCTGCCGGCTCGTTTTCTCCTGTCCAGAGAAACCAGGCGTTATGCAGTCCCTGGCGTTGCATTTGCTCCAGACAACGGTATAAAAGGATTTTTCCCAGACCTGTCCCGCGCGCAGACTGCGCCACGCCAAACGGACCAAATCGCTCTCCCACACTCCCGTAGCCACCGTACAGGCAAAATCCGGTAACTTGGGTGTTGTGCCTGGCTATTAGGATTTGTGAGAGCGAAACGCCTGTTGTAAGAGCGTAGCGGATCGCGCGGGTCCAATCCGGATCAAATTCGTGGTCGATAAAGGCCAGGGTATCTGCGACAAAAGGGAGGGTGAGTTGTTCGATAACATAACCTTCATCTTGGCGTATATCCTCCAACTTCCTCACATCGGGAGGAACTTGAAACCCTACGAGATTTTTATCCATTGCCACTGCTTGATAACGCGGGCGGTAACCAAAATCTTCAAGTAATTTGTGGCCTTCGGGATATTGATTCCGATCGACTCCCGGGACAAAGTAGTTTGGCGCATACGACGCGAATGACACAGTTCTTCGGTGAAGACGTTGAAAGTAGTCATCGGCGGCACGCAATAACCGGTGGCCAAATCCCCGGCGGCGGTACTGCGGATGGACAAAGAAGGCGGTAATCCAGCCGTTGTCCGGTTCTAAATCTGATCCCGCCAGCGGTAGTCTGCGAATTAAAGCGATTAGGCCGCCAGCAATTTGTCCTTCTTCTTCTATCACAAAAACACCTTGGGGATCAAAATTGGGGTCAAGCAAAATGCGCTGCATAAAAATTTGTTCGCTCATGCCGTCGGCGGGAAGTGACGCATTCCAAGCGGTTATAAAGGGATATTCATCTCCGTGCTGAAACGTGCGCAACATTTACGAAGCCTCCTGGGTAGAATTTTACAAGGCAATACTCTTGCGCTTGGCATGACCCTTCTCATTAAGAGGACTTAGGCCTTCATCGCATTAATACAAGAACATGGGTGGACGTTTTCGTCAATGAGTTATTTAGACTAATACTGTTCCGCAATCCACGCTCTATCTCCACTTTTCATTTTGGAGTCAAGAGGAAAAAAGGGTCTTGGTTTAGCAAATTATATAACAAGAGTTCACACCTTCTTTCGTTTTGATTTTAAGGGTTCAAAGGCGGCTCAACTAGGGGATTGGACAGAGGATCCACCAGGCGGTAGACAAAACCGGACTAAAAACGTCAGTATAGTCAAAGTGGTCTGATTTGGAGGAGGTTGAATCGGCTTCGGAAAATGTTGGCAATATCGGTAATTAGCGATAGAATCGGTGCATGGAGAAGGATTTGATTCGTCCAGCCGAGGCAGCCGTGTTGCTTTCTGTACACCCTCAAACGTTGCGGGCTTGGGATCGGCAAGGAAAGCTTAAGCCAATCCGTCTTCCGAGCGGACAAAGACGCTATCGCAAGGCGGATTTGGATGCGTTGATTGGCTTGCCGTCCCCTGTCAATAGTCCCAGAAAATCGGCGGCATCTATGCCCGGATCAGCACAAAAAAGCAGGCCGATGCGGGCAACGTGGATCGCCAACGGCAACGACTCATGGAATACGCCGCTCGTCAAGGGTATCAAGTGGTCCTGGAGGCCCTGGATGTCGCATCAGGATTGAATCCCCGGCGCAAAGGATTACGAAAAGCAATCCAGGCGGCCGAACAGAAGCAAATTCAGCTGCTATTGGTCGAATATCCCGACCGGCTGACCCGGTTCGGCTACGAATATTTGGTGGATTTGTTCCGGGTTCTCGGGGTGACAGTGGTTGTCACGTCCGCGCAAGAGCCCGAGGATGCCCATACTGAGCTGGCGAAGGATCTGCTCGCCATCGTGCCATCGTTTTCCGCGCGATTGTATGGAGCGCGGGGGGGACGGAAAGTTCGCGAAACAGTGACCAAAGTCATGGCAGAGGTGACGGAGAATGGGGAAAGTGGCTAAGACGCGTGCTGATGCTCCAGAGGCGGGTTCCTTCTCTTTCACCATCCAGGGCATATGGCACCCCGACCAGCCCGTTCCCGTCCGACAGGAAATGCGGGGCTTTTCTTCCTGTGTGCGCTGGGTGTTCAACCGTCTGCACGACACTCCCCCAGGCAACCCCGACCCCAACGTTCCTGTGGCCGATCAACCGTTCAATCGAATCAAGCGGGAAGCCCAGCGACTCTTTCACCTGAACTCCCGGTACGTAGCCGATGCGATGATGGCAGCCCAGGCGGTCATCGCATCCCAAAAGGAACTCCTGCCCCTCCAGATCCAAAACCTGGCAAAGCGAATCGAGAACCTGGACAAGGCCGAGAAAAAGGCCTGTCGGATCCTCAAGAAGCTCGATTCGGCGGAAACCGCCGCAAGAGGGGAACGCAAACTCCAGGCCATCCGCTGGCGGAAGAAGAGGGCGGCGCTACGCAAGACGGAACTGGAGAACCATCTCCGGAACGGCACTATCCCCCCGGTGGTCTTTGGGGGACGACACTTGCTCAAAAAACTGACCCGAAGCCACGGCGAACGGCACCAGGCACTGAGGCGGGAATGGCGACTGCACCGGCAGGGCGCCCTCTACTCTCGGGGTGACGTGAACAAAGGCGGCAACCCCAATATCCGCGTCGTCAGCGAAGACGGGATCCGGTTCAGGCTCCAGGTAGCCATGTCCCATCAAGCACAGTGCCACGGAACCGACAGCAAAGGACGTCCCATCATGCCTGCCGCCCCACGGATCGGCGGCTCCCTCTGGATCCCGGATAAGTGCCGTCTTTTGCTCATGGATGTCTTCCTTTGCGGTCGGCCTTACAGCGTCCGGATCATGGAAGAGATCCGGCCTCGTGACGCAATATTCCCCGTTGCAGATGCGGAAGGCACCGTGTTTCGGGTCCATATCACCTGCGACCGGCAAGAGGAGTTCCCAGAACCCCAAGCCGATTTGTCTCATGGCGTATTGGGCTTGGATGAAAATCCTCACGGCATTGCCTTGACCCACGTCGGACCCCAGGGCAACCTGGAACCCTTTCCGGAGGGGTTCACCCTCCCTGAAATCGCGGGCAGTCGTAAGTTGGCCGGCGACATCCAGGCCGGACTGGATCCCCGAGGGGCCGTCTGGCTGCATGTCCCGGAATTCCGCACCGCTCGGGGATTCCGCCGAACCTATCTGGCGGGAGTGGTCGCCCAGTTCGTCTGTGACGTGGCCCATTTCCTGAACAAACCGATTGTCCTGGAGGATCTGGACTTCGGGCAAACCCTGGAGAAGGGGCACCGGCCACACTTTAACCGGTTAGCATCCGGCTTCAACCACGGCCAGGTAATCCGGTTGATCCAGCGGCGAGCCCGGCGGGGAGGTGTTTCCGTAGTCCAGGTGGATCCCGCCTTCACCTCGGTCATCGGCGGTTTCAAGTATCAGGAATCCCTGGGGCTCTCGGTCCACCAGGCCGCGGCCCTCACCATCGGTCGCCGTGCTCTGGGAATCCGGGAGCGGATTGCTGGCGGTGCATTACAACGGATCCAACAGTTACGGGAAGACATCCAAAACGCATTGAACCGTTTGCCAGAACTCGTACCTGGGGAAGGAACGCGAGGCGCGGTAGGCGGGCAGCTCAAGCGCTTGTTGGGGCTTTTCTCAGACAAACGGATTGCGATCCACAACGGGTTTTTGACCAGTTGGGCGGATCGAAAACGAACCGGGTTGTGGGGGAGTGTCAGCCGGGCGAAAAAGTTGCTTTCCAGCCTGAACTTTGGGTGAAGCGAGGGCACCGAAAACAAGCCGGGGACACCCTCGGCCACCCCGTAGGGCGAATCTCACAGATCGTTCGGGTATGCCAGACGGACGCAGCCGCAAGGTTTGGCCGTCTGGCGTGTCCCCCTTGGGGACACCTGAAACCGGGTGGGACTCCCGGGCCCAGTTCTCCCTGTCGCTATCTCCGTTTATGGCCCGCATGGGCCATCAGGAGAAATCCAACCTGAAAGGGGCGAAATCCTGGTCAGGGGGAGGACGCTTGATGGATGAACACTGGCCCGCTGGGGCTACGTGCGATTTTGTCAAGTTTCTTGAACCAGGGAACAAGATGACAAAAGATGTGACAATAAAACGAGGAACACCCGAAATGCTTGAAACTTTGGGGTCTATGGTGGATCGCGTTTACAGACCCTCACGCCAGCCTGGGTCGGGGATGCCCAAAGAATTTCCTCATCTCTTTCATCCTTTGAACGCTCATAATTTGTTTTACGCAGAATATCAAGGAAATCCTGTGAGTATGATCGGGGTTTTAAAGCAAACACTCATTATGCCTGCCTGTTCAATTCCGGTGGCTTCGATTGGCAGTGTCGTGACTTTGCCTGAATACCGAGGGCAACAACTTGCCACGGCGGTATTGGAAAAGGTTTTTCAATCTATGGATGATGAAGGACAAGCCTTATGCCTAATTTCTGGGGAACGGCAATTGTATCAGAGACTGGGTTGTGTGAAAACGGGGAGGATGTTCACTGTGCGGGCCAGAGCCTCGTCGCCTTCGAAGAAAACACCGGCGTTTTTAATCAGACGCATTGCCGGGGAAGACAGAAGCAGCTACGCTTCTCAACTTGCCGGGATATACCGTCAAGAACCGTACCGTTTCCAGCGCAGTGCGCAAGAAATGAGCGTATTGCTGAATGCTTTGTGGTTCCAAAGATCGGGTTTTCACCAGGAACTCTTTGTGTTGGAGACCCCTGCGTCCATAGCCGGCTATATCGTGGCATTCGTGACACCATCTGAACCTCACCAGGCCCATATCATGGAATGGGCCGGAAACAGAGAGATAATTGGTGAAGCATGGCCCAAGGTGATGGAGGAACTGGGTGTGCAGTCGGTAATATTTCATGTCCACGAAAGAGATTGGTGGATGCGAAGATTGGTGGAAGAAAGAAATTGGGAAAAAGAGTCCGTTCCCATTCAAGGTACTCTGAAAACCGCTCATGTGGATACATTGCTGCAGTCGGTGAGGCCATTATTGGAAGAATTGGGAGAATGGCCATGGCGATATGGAAAAGAGGGGGATGTTCCGTCTCGGCTATTTGGCTTACCAAATGAAGGAGGACTGGGTATCCCCTTTGTTTTGACGGACGATTTGAATTATATTTGAGGACCTGCACTGCAAAGAAAGAAGGTTAAATACCCTCCGAAGGAAATGTTGAATCTTTTGACGGAGCGAGGGTACAAAAAGCGAGGATATTGGGAGGATTGGCAAAATGAAAACGGTTTTGGGGATTGAACGGCTGATTCATGAATATCCGGATTTAGTAAAAGGAAAGAAAAATGGGATCGTGACCAACTACACAATGACCGACGGCCAATTGGTTCCGGTCATTGACTTGCTTATGAACACCTTTGGAAAGGATATCGTCAAACTTTTTGGCCCGGAACACGGAGTTATGGGTGCTGCGGTAGAAGGGGAAAGCGTTCCGGCTCAAAGAGACATGCACAGTACTTTGCCGGCACTGAGCCTTTATGGGCATCGCCGGGCGCCAGATCCGGCGATGCTGGATGATATTGATCAGATCATTTTTGACCTTCAAGACATTGGCACTCGATATTACACCTACGTGTGCACGTTGAAAGGCGTGTTGGAGGCCTGTGAAAGCAAAGGTGTACGCTGTATAGTTCTCGATCGTCCCAATCCTATAGGAGGGGAATCATTAGAGGGCGTTCGGGTTGAGCCAAACTTCCGATCCTTTGTGGGCTGTCTGCCGATTCCTGTCCGTCACGGACTAAGTCTGGGAGAAATGTCCCGGTGGCTTAATCGCGACGAATATAAAGACCTGGAACTCAAAGTGGTGCCCATGGCGAACTGGAAGCGGTCGTTCTATTTTCCGGATACAAATCTTCCCTTTGTGCCCCCGTCGCCGAATACGACCGGACTCGATATGATGGTCCTCTACCCTGGAACGTGTCTGTTGGAAGGTGTGAATGTGTCGGTAGGGAGGGGAACCACTAAACCTTTCGAAATCATTGGAGCTCCTTTTATCGACGGTTTTGAGTTAGCCTGGCAGTTCAATCGGCAAAACTGGCCCGGAGTCAGGGCCAGACCTTTATACTTTGTGCCGTGGCGCAACCCTTATGCCAACACTCTGTGTCAAGGTATTCAATTGCACGTGATGAATCCCAGAATGATTCCAGGACTTCGCGTCGGGATTGCCTTGGTGCAACTGGTTCATGATTTGTATCCAGAGCATTTTTCTTTTCTGTCTGATTCTGATGGCCATGGGGCTCTCTTCTTTGATTTGCTCGCGGGCACGGATCGTCTGCGCCATGCAATTGAAGCGGGGGCCGCTCGAGATTTTCTTCAAAATGAAAGCTCAATTCTTGAAGATTATCGTCAAGAAGTGGCTCAGGATTTGCTGTATGAGTAAGATGTTGTCCGGCGTGATTGCACGCGATCACAAAAGATGGATCATAGCTTGGTGATAGGCTAAAGGCGTCCGATCTGAATATTAAGCGTAATGAGATCACGTATGGGGACAGGATCATGGTGAATGGGAGCGAGATTTTGGACACAATGGGCGAAAGTTAAGGCAACTGGCTTCGCCAAATATGCTAAAATATTCTTAAAGTGTGGCACAATGGGGGCTGTGACAAGACAGACCTTGAATATAAAAATGGTCTCGAGATCATGGAGAAGACCGCAAGGGGTATGTGCATAGAGGCACATGCCGCTTAGCGGTCTTTGTTGGTTGATGAGGAGGGTTTAAGAATGGGCTGGGGATTCTCGGCGGATGGCAGAGAAGACATACAACGTGCTATGGAACACCAGGAACTTGATTTGCTCATTATCGGCGGAGGCATTACCGGAGCAGGGATTTTACTGGATGCTACCCTTCGCGGGATGCGTGCAGGGCTAATTGAAATGCAGGACTTTGCGGCAGGAACTTCCAGTCGGTCTACGAAACTCATTCATGGCGGTCTACGCTATTTAAAGCAAGGAGAAATTAGGCTGGTTGCGGAAGTAGGAAAAGAACGGGCCATTGTCAGCGCCAATGGTCCTCATATTACGAAGCCTATGTGGATGTTGTTGCCTATCACAGAAGGCGGGACATATGGGAAGACGATGACATCCTTGGGATTATATCTCTACGATCGTCTGGCTGGTGTTAGACATTCGGAACGACGCCGTTTGTTAAATGTTGAGCAAACTCTGTCCAAGGAGCCGCTGTTGAAAAGAGAGGGACTCAAAGGCGCAGGATATTACGTTGAGTACCTATCAGATGACGCTAGGCTCACCTTAGAGATTCTAAAAGAGGCGTTTGCCCGAGGGGGTTTAGCACTGAATTACATAAAGGCCACACGCTTTCTCTATAGAGACAGGAAGATCAAAGGCGTCGAAGCTCAAGATGTCTTAAAGGGCACCCATTTCACGCTGACAGCGAAGAGTGTAGTGAATGCCACCGGCCCTTGGGCCGACTCCTTGAGGGAATGGGATCATTCCAAATTTGGCAAAACGTTGCACTTGACTAAAGGGGTGCATATTGTCGTGAGTGGCAATCGATTCCCTTTGCATCAAGCGGTTTACTTTGAAGTGCCGGATGGGCGCATGATTTTTGCGATACCGCGAGAAGGAAAAACGTATATTGGCACTACTGACACCAATTATACCCAGGATCCCCAGGATCCTCCCGTCTTGAGGGCTGATCGAGAGTACCTGATACAAAGCGCCAATTTTATGTTTCCCTCTGTGAATCTGGGCACCGAAGACATCGAGAGTAGTTGGGCAGGAATCCGACCGCTAATCCATGAAGAAGGAAAGAACCCTTCCGAGATTTCGAGAAAGGATGAAATCTTTCAGTCTGCGAGTGGGCTGTTAACGATTGCCGGCGGAAAGCTCACGGGATACCGCATCATGGCGGATAAAGTGGTGTCCATGGTAGCCCGCGAGTTATTCTCCCAGTCGGGAAAACGCTATTCTCCCTGCCAAACTCAATGTACGGCTTACTCTGGGGGAAAGTTTGGAGGACCGGAGACAATGGCCCAATTTATGGAGGAGAAAACACGACAGGGCACCACCTTGGGGCTAACGGAATTTGAAGCTCGGCGGCTAAGTTCGCGCTATGGGACGAATGTCGATCAGGTCTATAGCATCATTCAAGAGGGTCGGACAGAGGCCAAAATTCAGGGTTTGTCTTTGGAAGCCTACGGCGCCCTTCTGTACGGAACCGACCATGAGATGGTCATAACTCCAGCGGATTTCTTTGTTCGCCGCACCGGAGCCTTATATTTTGATGTGGATTGGGTACGGCAGTGGCGGGAGCTTGTGACGCGCTATCTGCAAAAACGGATGGGATGGACCGGTGAGAAAACGGGTGAGTACTCCCGGGATATAGACATCCTGTTTCAACAGGCCGTGGAAACGCCGACTGACACGCGAATTCATTCATCTGGAATATCCCGGAAGAGGCTCTGAGCCGAGAGACTCCGTTTCTTTATTCTCTGGCAGGCGGCCGATTGCGGATGACGGTGCCAAATCACAAAACTTTGTGATAGATTTGATGCTAGCAAGATTGAAGGCGGACCCATAGGGCTGAACAAGTTCAAAAATGAATCAAGGTTTCTCTTTTGTAACAGAAGAGCTGCAAAAGTGGTAGAATGCGTGCGCATGATCAATGCCAAGGATGAAGAAAGAGGGGGGATTGCCGTGACTTTTGAAGAGCTTTGCACACGTAGTGAGAGTGAGTGGCAGCTAATAAGACAACATCCTTTTGTGCTCGCTCTTGGTAAAGGAGACCTACCGCTAGAGAAGTTTCGCTACTTTATTGGACAGGACGGAGCTTACCTTAAGGATTTTTCGAGAGTTCTAGCGACATTGGCGGCGTTGGCGCCAGACAGTACTGCTGCACGCATTATGCTAAGGCATGCCGACACCGTTTTTTCCGTTGAGCAGTCCTTGCATGACAGTGTAGGCGAACAAATGGGATTAAGGGCGTTGGATTTGCAAAATGTCACACCGGGATTCATCACCAAGACTTATCAAGACCATTTGGTTCGGGCTGTAGGAGAAGGGAGTTTTATCACGGGCTTGGCCGCAGTGTTACCTTGTTACTGGACTTATGCGGCTCTAGGGAGAGAGTTGAACCAAAATGGCAAACCCGACAATCCGCTATTGGCGGAATGGATCGACACCTATGCTTCAGAAGGATACCAAAGTTCGGTCCAAGAAGTCGGGGCATTATGGGAATCGTACAGCGGTGATGTGCCATCGACCCACGTTCTAGAGGTTTATGACTGGAGTATGACATATGAACGGTTGTTTTGGGAGCAAGCGTGGCAGTTAGGAATCAAACTGGACTAATCTGGCCAACTCGGGGTCCCGGTTTCGTTCCGCTTTCGGTCGCGATATGGTGTTCAAGAGCAATTCTGCTCCGGAAGGAATGCGCCGCGGGCAAACAGGGTGTGCCAAGACTCTTGGGGGGCAATCCTGAAGGCCAAGCGGGAGCCCGCTGCCAATCACCGGGGGATTGTCCTTTTTAAGGCCAATTTCTTTGGAATGCGAGAACTTTCGTCAATTCTTCAATGCCGAGGCGGACATGGCGGTAAAAAGTGGCTCGGCTCATATACAATTTCAGGGCTGCCTCGTCTAGGCTTATCGTAGTATCAAAAAAGGCCAATCTCAGAGTGTCTTGAGATGTTTTTGTCAACGGAGGAACTAAATCTTCGGTAAGAAGCACTGTTAGCCGCTTTTGCAATTCTGCAACACTCCAGCCTAATTGTTCTGCCAAGCCTACGTGTTGTAATTTCCGCGGGTTATGAATCGCACTTAAAGCACGACGCACCCGCTGTTCGGAAATATCTCTGACGGGTGCATGCAGTGGCTCTTGGCCTAGTGCAGGCATTAAAGAAGCCAGCCACTCCGGTAAATCACGATGGCGCAAATCCAATGAAAGAAGCTCTAGCTGAACGCCCGGTTCCAAAGTCGCATCCTCAATAGGCCTAGCTTGAAATCCCAAGCCTGTCAATAACGCTTTAAGATGGGGCTGCGTAATGGCCATAGCGATGCGCAGTCCCGATCTTAAGTGCGAAAGTCCGTCTTTAATCAGGAGTCCGATAATTTCTTCTGGTGTGTATTCCAAACACTCCATGTTGATCCCGATCAAAATTTGGAGATAGGTGTCAGCCTGGTTTACGCCAAACATCAATTGTTCCGCCTCTTCGGGAAAATATCGCTTCAAGGCTCCATGCGCATACCGATCAAGCAACTCGGCAGTCTCTTGGTAGAGCAGAAGGGCCACTGTGAAGGCCAAGATTGGTCCGGATGGCAACCGCATCACACGAAAACTTTCCGGAAACTTCGCGGCAATCTCATCCAACAATCGGTGGGTGGAGGCAATATCCCCCAACTGTAAACTTTGGCGTTCCCATCGATCTAAAAAAGTGTGCAAAGTGGGCAAATCCGCAGGGTAAACGCCGTCAGTACTGCTTATCTCAGCAAAAGTCGTCAGGTCTGCGTATAATTGGCTGAAAGACAAATATTGCGAAAAAATATGCAGCAGCGCAAATGCAATGAGATTCTTCTGTGAGCCTTCGCCAGCAACATAATACTGACGGCTTAAATGCTCAATGGCCCGGTTTTGCAAGATGCGAACACGCGAGGGTTCTCTGGTTTGAAGATCCAGGCGTAAATGAGTTCTGGCCATGTCATGTAAGGACAAGCCTTCACTGACTGGGCGGACAAAAGAAAGGCGTGAGACTGCTTGGTAGTGGTGCCAATGCACGGGATGATCAAGAATTTCGGCCATGAGTTGGTGGTTTGCATAGGGTACAATAGTCAATACGTCTAACAGCGGCTGAAGTTCGGGATCCGTCACTTCTCTCATTAAGTCGGCGGTAATCGTCTCGGAGGAATTTTGAAGCGTCTTGGCTTCTTGAAAGGATTGTTTTAAGAGTTCGACGTCAAGGGCTAAGGAGAGCGGATGTCCTTTTGAGCGCTGGATGACGGCTTTGGTTTCGGGATTAAGTTGAACTCCTGCATTTTTGGCGTAAGTATACTGTTCTTCCACGGAGAAGGGGTCTAGGGACAGGTTGGCGATGTGTTGGCGCCAGGCCAAATCGATAAACCACTCTTCGGATAATGAACGCCGCGTCCCTAAGAGAATGAGCAATCCCTGGCTTGGCAAACGAATCAGGAAATCCTCGCGAAACCAGCCCTCTAAGATGTCGAGGTCCTCAAAGTTGTCTATAGCCAAAACGGTACGGTGCCGAGTCAATACTTCCAGTCCGGATTCTCCGTCGGCTCCGGGCAAGCTAAAATGTCTGTGGACCAATTCTTCCGTATCATGCAAGAATCCGGCCGGTGTGTGGGAACTCGACCGGCCATCCATCCAAAACGTCAGTAACCCGGCTTGTCGTGCCACTCGCAGCATTTCCATGATCAGTGAAGACTTGCCCATTCCGGCAAAACCTGCTATGGCCCACACGGTTGTATGGGATCCTTGATCATCTATCCACTTTTGCAATCTTTCGATTTCCCGTGAGCGACCTACAAAAAGCCGTGCTCGTTCTTGGGAGATAGCATCTGTCATCCAAGCCATGCACTATCCCTTTCACTATGTGTTATGTATTGAGGATATTTTTGATCATGTGATAATTATAAACAAATTCGCAACCGATACTATAAAAAGACTACCACCCAGAGGGATGGTTGGTGAAATTGTAGGGGGAAATTATTACTAGGTATTGTTCACTGCCGTTTGTGTCTTTTTGAGGTTATGACGTCTTAGATAGTTTTTCGGGGTACGCCGGTCTTTGCCGAAATCTGGAACAACAAGCTTGTGGGGTTATGCGAACATATGCAAATCACGTTACCTAGTGAGCATAACAGTACAAGTCGTGCGAGCATTAGAGCCAGGCGGCAGTATGGAATATGAGTGCCTGGATAGGACCGCGTTTGTAGTCATTCTTACCGTGATTGCGTGGGTATTGATCCACTCACATGTTCACCAAGCAGGGCGTGAAGCCTCGTCCTTCAGGTCGGGGAGGTAAGCCCGTGAGCCCGTTAGGGCTCAAGTTTCTGTGTCCGATGGGCTCGATGCCCGGAGGACACAGGACGGTGCAGTGGAAGCTCCGGCCTTCAGGCCGCGGAGGCTTCCACATCAAGCTGACCCGGAACACACTAATAGGCATAGCGCGAATGACCGGATTCCACGAATGCGTCGTAGCCCTCTAGGCGGAGCATGGCGGACTTGAGCCTTAGTCCGCCCCCGAAGCCAGTGAGACTCTTGTCTTTTCCTATGATACGGTGACAAGGAATAACAATGGGGACGGGGTTTTGGCTGATGGCCGAGCCGACTGCCCTGGTTGCTCTGGGCTTGCCTATTTGGGCGGCGATGGCACCATAGGTGCTGATGGTCCCGTAAGGAATGGTTTGGAGTGTTTTCCAAACGCTAAGCTGAAAGGGTGTACCCATGAGGTGCAAGGGAATGTCAAAATCGCGTCTCTGACCATTCCAATATTCTTCCAATTGATGAACTGCGGCTTGAAGTCGGTGATGATCCTCAACTAACGCACCATGGGATGCGTGATTTTGTTGAAAACGCCTGATAGTGTCAAAGGGTTCATGAGGCCAGGTAATGCAGCACAAGCCGCGTTCACTGCTCACTAAGTAAAATGTCCCGTCAAGATGGTCCATTTTAGTCCAATAAAAGACGTCGTCTGCCCAAGGCTTTCGTTTTCCCATACTGAGTGACCTCCTTTACTATTGCTTATGAGTATACACGAGTCTTTTTGAGCATGGTCTTGCAAAGGGGAGGATAGGTCCTGCTCTTCGCCTCCTGTCTTGTGTCCAACGAGTATAAAACCGGGGATATGGGGATGGCTATCATGAGGGGCCCCCAAAACATTCGGGAGGTAATACGTGATGACTAATGTGGGGCTTGCGCGCCTCCAATTTGGCGTGACCACCAGCTACCACTTTCTGATTGTGCCGTTAACTATTGGAATGGCCTTTCAATTAGCTCTTTTAGAAACTCTCTATTGGCGCCGCCCCACTTCAGAGGGGCGGCAGTTGTTGGATTTCTTCGGCCGGCTGTTTTTGATTAATTTTGCCGTAGGTGTCGTCACGGGTATTTTGTTGGAGTTTGAGTTCGGCATGAATTGGTCAAATTATGCACGATTTGTAGGCGACGTCTTTGGTGCTCCTTTGGCCATCGAAGCTTTGGTGTCATTTTTTATGGAGTCAACCTTTATAGCCGTGTGGATATTTGGCTGGGACAGGATCTCTCCGCGCATTCACGCCTGGTCCATGTGGCTGGTGGCATTGGGCAGCAGTTTATCCGCCTTTTGGATTCTTGTGGCCAACGCCTTTATGCAAGAGCCTACAGGGTACCGAAAGGTGCACGGACACGCGGTTATGAACAATTTTCTCGCGTTACTGGGCAATCCTCAATTGTGGGTGGAATTTCCGCATACGGAGTTGGCGGCCCTTTGCACCGGAGCATTTTTCGTAGCCGGAATCAGTGCTTATTATTTGCAAAAGGGTCAGTACCTCAATGAATTTCAACAGTCGTTTAGAACAGGCATTTACGTGGCAGCCGTGACTAGCATCCTGGTGATAGTCGCCGGTCATGAACAGGCCCAGCATCTCGCAGCAATTCAACCTATGAACCTGGCGGTTTCTGAGGCTCTTTGGCATACCAGCTCTGTGCACGCTTCCTGGACTTTGGCGGCGTGGGTGGATCCTGTCCGGCAAATCAATCGATTTGCCGTCAGGATTCCCTATATGCTGTCCATCCTCGCTTATAACCGGCTGTCGGGCAGGGTAATGGGAATTGATACCTTGCAACATATGTACATGCGCCGCTATGGTCCGGGATGGTACGTCCCACCGGTGTTAATCACGTATTGGGCGTTTCGCTTCATGATTCTTATGGGCTTGTTGATGGCCTTTATGGCTGTCAAAGGGGTTTTTTTGGAACGGCGCAAGCGTCTTATGAAACACCCGCGTTTTCTCAAGTTGATGGTATATGCTGTGGGATTGCCTCTCTTGGGCAACTTGATGGGCTGGGTCATGGCAGAAGTGGGACGCCAGCCATGGGTCGTATATGGCTTGGAAACCACGGTGCAGGGAGTATCGCCCACTGTGCCAATTGTCGATGTTTGGATGACATTCATCGGATTTACCTTATTGTACGGGATCTTGGGAGTGCTCGATATTTATCTCTTGGTGAAATGCATTCGTCTCGGGCCTGGAACTCAAGAATCTCCAGACGACATGGGCCTTATGGAGGTTAACCGTTCGGAGGAACCACCTCTATGAATTTGCCGGCATTGTGGTTCATCTTAATTGGCGTTTTGTTCGTGGGGTATTTCTTTCTTGAAGGCTTTGATTATGGAGTAGGGATGCTTTTGCCTTTTGTCGGCCGTACGGACGATGAACGCCGAGCCGTGCTGGCTACTATTGGTCCGGTTTGGGACGCCAACGAGGTGTGGCTTATTACCGCTGGGGGAGCCATTTTTTCAGCGTTTCCCAATTGGTACGCAACGTTATTCAGTGGATTTTACCTGGCTTTGGCTCTTTTAATCACGGCCCTGATTCTGCGAGGGGTTGCTTTGGAATTTCGCAGCAAAGATGATGGAAAGTGGTGGCGTTCTCTTTGGGATTTCGTGATTTGGCTAGGAAGCACTATTCCTGGATTCGTCTGGGGAGTGGCTATGGGCAATATTTTGCACGGTATGCCCATTAATGGGCATATGGACTACATAGGAGGATTCTTTACCTTGTTAAATCCCTATGCTCTCGCAGGCGGTTGTGCCACCGGGTTGCTCTTTGTGCTTCATGGGGCCTTATACCTGAGCTTGAAGACGCCTTCACCCCTGAGGGAAAGGAGTATGCGAATTGCTCGGAAAATGAGCCGACTGACAATGGTTGCCTATTTCGGATTCGTTGTCTTAAGTTATTTTTTTGCTGATTTTGTCAACACATTCGGCATCGACCCAGGCCCGGTTCCGTTGCTTGCCGGGAGCAGCATGGTGGCAGTCGGATTTCTGCTGCGAAGCGGTTTGTTGGGTTGGGCTTTTGCGATGACAGCTCTCACCATTTTTTTGTCGACTATGAGTGTGTTTCTGGCGCTTTACCCCAGGGTTATAATTTCCCGTTTGAATCCGGCCTGGGACTTAACGGTTTATAATGCGGCATCCAATCACTATAGTTTAACTGTGATGAGTATCGTGGCGATTTCGGCGTTGCCATTCGTGCTGGCCTATCAAATCTGGACTTATTGGATTTTTCGCAAACGGGTCAGTTTACACGAGACGTTTCATTATTAGTCCTTCCTTCACCGTCGTGATCAGCTAAGGTCATGACAGGTATTGTTTCGCGGTCAAATGGAATTCTTTCAAATACCTCGCAACCCATGGAGTCTCAAGGTTCTTTTGTCCTGTAGAGCTCACGTGAAGGAATATAGCGGTTGGATGCCAAACAGGTTCGTTAACCTATGATTTGAGGCCCCGTGATTGGACCTTCGTTCCGGTAACAACATAGTGGAGGATGGGATGGACACATTTAAGTTGCCCGAAGAGTCAATACTGTAACGAGCCCAATAGTCAATTCGGCGTTTTCTGAGAAATCGTGGTGCCGGAATCATTATTTTCTGATCTTCCGAAGGACATGTAGGGAACCGGGGGGAATTTAACCCTCCGTCTTCAACACATTTGACGAGAAATCACCGAAGAGTGGTGTCTTTCAGGGTTGTTCACTGAATACCCTGTGCTTGGTAAGATGGTAACTAGGTAAATAGGCTAAGGAGAAATGCTTGATGAACCGAGCAGATCAAACGCCTCAAGTTCGCCCCAAGGGCCTTTTGGGCGCTATGCTCCTGTTATTGGCCCTTCAATTTGTTTTAGGGATGTACACTAACCTTTTTGTGACTCTTGTTAGAGTTGGACATGGAGTTATGCGGACTGGCGCGGGGAGATTTATGAGAACAGGCGGTTCCATGGGAATAGGCGAAATGTTAAGCTCCGGGTTGTCCCCTCTTTTTATGGTCCACATGATGTTGGGAATACTTTTGGCGCTGTTAGCCCTGATTGTTGCCCTGGTATCCTTGTTTCGGGAGGGGACGGGTTGCAAAGTACTGGCTTGGACCTCGTTTCTGGCAGTCCTCGTATCGGGCTATAGCGGGATGCGCTTTTTCATGTATGGACAACACAATGGAGATTCTCTTATCATGGCCCTGGGATGGCTCATTGCTTTCAGTGCCTATTTCATGGCGATGAGCACCTAACGTTTCGCATCGGTCTTTGTGCTTCAGTCGGTATGGCTCCTTGCCGAGGGTTCGGCTGGGGAGAGTACAGCAAAAAAGCTTCTCGACTCGCAACGAAACCTTAGGAACGGGAAGGATGAATGGATTTATCGGAGGCTTTGTCTGGGCGTCGGGAAAGCCGAACAATTTGAATAACCAGTAAGATGGAAGCGAGCCTAAGGATGACATCGGCCAAGTTAAAAATGAAGGGATAAGGGCGAATCTGCCAATAGTCTACTACGCCGCCCCATAAGATGCGGTCTGTCCAGTTGGCAGCCGCGGCACTCAAAATCCAAGACATAGTGAGCCGCAGAGATGGCCACCTTCTCAAAAACAGGACAATTAGAGCTATGAGTGCCAGAGTGCCTAAGCTGAGAATCCATGACGGCGTGTGCGAGAAAAGACCAAAGGCCACACCTCGGTTGAGAATAACGCCTGGGCTACCTACTCGAGGGCGATAATGCCACGCCAGAATCATCATCGTGAGATAAAGAACCGGCCCCGACCAATACCTAAGGACGTGTCTTGACTTACGGGCGATCATAAGTTCCCTCCTATGATACACTATAGCAAACGTGCAAAATCTTGCCGACAAATGTGAGGGTTGTATTGTATTGACTCTAAAAAACCACCTGCGCCATTCTGTTCTTCATATTATCCGGAGCCAAGAGGTGTCCACCGTTAAAAGCGTACATGGCGCCTTGGCGCATGATCATCCTGTATCCATCAACACTGTCGCGACCGTGATGAATCGGTTGGTTGCCCAAAAAATCCTGGTCCGGGAAGGAAGGATCCGTCATTATGTGTACCGCTTGGCACTTGCCGAAAGTGTGTTGAAAGGCCACGCCAAGGAATCGGTAGAGACCTTGATGTCAGAATTTGGCGAATCCTGCCTGGTCCATTTCGTTGAGGCCATTGATGAACTAGACCCGGAGGCATTGACCAAATTAGAGGCTATCGTCCGAGCTCGAACTCAAGAGAAACTTAACGACTAGTTCGTCAATTAATGGCATACATAAGATGCGGCGCTTGATGGCAGAGTCCTTTGGCCTTTAGGAATTCTGAAAACGGCATGCCCTCTAACGGTTCGCCATCTGAGGGACGCCGTGTAGGCTTATTAGTCACTTGTCAACGTGCGGCTTCGGGGTTAGGGGAGTTTTTCTGATTGTAAGACGGTAAATCCTGGCACACCGGCTATGCTCGTTAAACCGATGTCGAGTTTTCGTAATGGCAGTGCCGAGAGATGGGGCACTGCCGGGATAAACCTTAACGAGTCATGATATCGGCATTCATGCCTCCCGCTACACGTTCCATGTGATGGGAAACCACGACCCGAACTGGACGGTTAGCCATCGCCTGCGAACTTGCGGTGACAGTATAGACGACTTGACCTGATGAACTAGTCGTCAAGGTCATGCCACCCTTTGAACTCATAGATCCTCCCATGCTCGAACTGTTACTCATGGACGAGGAAGATGAGCCGGGGGCTTTGGGAATGATGTCGACTGCTGCACCCGAGATGGGGCCTTTAGGACTCATGGCCGTAATCTTTAATGCCTGTTTCTGCCCTGGTTTGAGGGCTACGGCAAATGGTTGGACTTTCACATAATCTCCGATGGGAGCCATGGGCGATGTTGAAGGCGTTGTCCACCATGCATCTAATAGACCGGCTCCGCTCATGGAGGACGAACTAAATGTGTTGAAGTTTCCGATTTTGACTGCGATCATTTCCATGTGTTTTGTTGGTTGCGGCGATAGGGTGAGTGAGGCCTCACCTTGAGAGTTGGTCATTTTAGAATAAGTTTTGATCAACCGGGCGGCATGGGCAGTGCCGGACTTGTACCAATGGCTCACGCCGTGACCAAGAGGAACCATGGGACCAATATAAAACGTGACGGGTTCTCTAGCGGCAGGATGTTTCGTGGACGTAGTGGCTTTGATCACAAATGTGGCAGGTTTGCCCGCTTGGACAACCTGAGCCGTTTTATTGCTGGATATTTCTTGAACTGTAGCTTGAGTAGAATGAGATGATGGGGATGAAGACATAGATGATGGGTGGTGGGCTTTTGACGATGAGGACGGTGATTTCGCGGCAGAAGCTGTTCCGCATCCGGCTATGACCAGGCTTAATCCGACTGCCGAAAACATTAGGATTTTGTTCATAAATTTGCCCTCCTTCAAGGTGCAGTTTATTGAACTCTGGGGAATCTGGCAAGAGTCGGTGAGGGGTCTAGGAATATGTCATGGCCATGCGGTTGGGCACAATAGCTTCGATTAAGATGGTTACCACCAGCCCCGTTTTGTCGCATATGGCGCGGGCTATACTGAAGACGGGTGATGTCCACCAGGCAGATCCGCGCACGAGAGGAACTGGTGTCACTATGGAGTTACAGTCTATATGTGGGGTAGGATGTGCGTGCGGCCACCATTGCGATGGCCGTCACGGAAGCTGGGCGCCATCCGGCATATGTCAACCCATGGTACGGTGAGAGAGTGTTTGCGCACACTTTTTTTCTTTATATACTAGTAGTCACTAGCGATTCCTCCTCAAAGAAGGGTTTTCCCTGTCTGGTAAACCCAAGAGCCATCAGGATCGCTCGTGTCAATTTCCACGAAAAATGGAGAATTCTTATATCCGGATAGGACGAATGACTTCGCGTGTGTGTGAGGACTTCCAGCCATTCACGGCACAACGGTACGCGAATTTGTCGGCAAAGCAGACATAACATGGCCATTAGGGAGATGGCCAAGGGGTGAATTTGCGCCAACATTTCGGGCTTGATTTAATTTATTGATTGTAGCTGATGTTATCCTTAGAAGAAAAAACAACAGGAGTAGGTGTTATGAATCTCACGAAAGAAAGTCTGATGCCCTATCTTCAAAATGAATCAGGGGTTTTAAATATTGAGCGCATTGCAGAGGAGCTCATGGCCGACTGGCCTTTATCACCTGCTCAGCGGAGAAAACGTCTAATCGCCAAACTGAATCAAATTCCTGGGTGTTTTCGCGGAAATGAGCACAACTACGTTTACTTACCGCGATTTCGCACCGGCGCTAAGATCCTCCAGCCGTTTCCTCAGGATCACTCTAGCGAAGAAGAGTTGGCACCGGTGATCTGGCTTCCGGAATTGGCCGCACTGTGGAATCCAAATTTCCCCCAAACGCTGCCAGCTGTGTGTGAATTGACGGATGGGACCCGAGAAGAAGTGCAGTGGCATCCATATGGCCGGATCTCCGCGATGTCCCCCGGTTTGAATCGCTGGTTGAAGCGCGTAGCGGATGAGGGGGCCAATGCCGTAGAAGTGACTTGCGTGGATGGGGAGCAGAATCTCTATTCGGTTAAACCGACGACTTTGGACGCTTGTGACCGTTCGGAGGCTAATAAGATCATTCGAACGGCGGCCCACGATATCTTGACGCATCACCGGCGCGCAATCCATGTTATGGAATTGGCGGCTGAGTTGTTGGCCCGGGGAATGTATCATACTCAGTGCGCCCCTCTTCCCGTCATTTATACCTTGTTTCTACCTCCCGTATTAGTGCAGTACCGGTGGAACGAGGTGGCTCCTATGCCCAAACTGCCCCGCGTCTTGGGAGAACTCATGCAACAACGCCAACGTGAAGTCGAGATGGACTCACAAATGTTTTCATGGGGCGGCGGCTTTTGGCGGGATAGTGGAGGTATGCTAATGCCCGAGATGCCGCCTCCTACACCGATAGAGCCGTTTAGGGGAAATTATCGCCTTGTTATGACGCTGGATCATCATCGCGTCAGTCGAACGGTCGACATTTCCGCTGGTGCGACGTTTTACGACTTGCATTGCCTGATTCAGAGTCTATTTGACTGGGATAATGATCACTTGTGGGTGTTTTCCTTTAGCCGTCGGCCTGGGGATCCTACAGCCAGCATTGGTCCTGATGAAGTCGATGACTTATTGGCTTCAGCCTATGATCTGACATTGGGGGAAATCCTGGAACAGGGGCAAACATTTCACTACGTTTTCGATTTCGGGGATTGGTGGGTCGTCACCATCCGCGCTAAAACACTTATGCGCGGCACCATTGCGCGAGACCCTGTGATAGTCGAGCGAAAAGGTGAAGCGCCTCCGCAATACCCAGATTTTGAGGACGATTATTAACCTTATGACCTGGCTGACTTCTTCCGGGAAAGAGTGAAGAACTGGAGGTGCCAGCCATGCTGACAGGGAAAAAGGGAGGGGAGTAGAAGAGTAAATAAAAAACACTTTGTTGCTATTTGCTTTGTTAGAGTCCAATTGCATGGTGTAAATCAGGGGGAAAGGCCTGCCCCTCGTCTACGTCTTCGGTCAGGCACGGACGTCGCTGGTCTTGACCGTAAGTTCCTTCTGTACTCAACCATTCGGTAGAGAGGGGGAAAGCTCCCTTTGAGTGAGAAATAGAGTGGGATTCAGGACCTTGGTGCTGTCAACGGGGTCTGGAGCTAAGGGCTCTCTCCAATTTTTTATGAGGTGAATTACGGCGATGTGCTGCTTTGAGGATCGTTCAGGCCGATACTTTTCAGTGCTGGCGTCCGGGCTCTTCCAGTCTGGAAGGTTGATGTGACAAGCCTCCAATTTCATGGGCGGTCTCGCTCGGCTACTGAATATGGGTCGGATGCGGGTTTTTCCGGGGTCAGCCTAAGATCTGCAGAACCCGTGACAACAGCAGTTCTCATGAGGGGGATAGGATCAGTTCGGGAAGATTCCATAATGTTCGCCCCGGGGACCGCGGCGGGATTGAGGTTCTTCCCCCATAGCATGTGTTGAGGGGGTAATCCCCGTCGAGGCATGATGCAAAAGGCTTTAAGCAAGAATGAAGTCGGGAAACATCGCGTTTTTCCATTTCGTCGGCGAACGCAAGCGCTCTCCTAAAAGGTTTTAAAGACAAGTCCCCTCACAAATCACGTCCGCTTTTCTGGGCATCCGCAGAAAGGGCCATGGGAAAAAATCAACACACTTTCACTGAGCCAAAGGAGCATTTGACTGTATCAGGTTGTCCCAAACTTCGTAGAATTTTGCTAGCGCATCTCAAACGAGGAGCCGGGAATAAAGGGATCACGACAATTTGACCCTGCTTGTATTCGGGCGGGCAAAACGGCAATGGAGCCGCTTTACAGGTCTTTTTTTAATGCCTTTATGGTATTGCGGACAAAAGATTGATGATAAGCATGAGAACTTTGATGAGTTTTTTGCAGCAAGACTCCGTGTATGGTGCGTTGCACAATACCTGTTTCAAGCCAGACGTTTTTGGCAGGAGAAGAGGGACTGAAGTATCCGATGTCCCACCCGTAGACCAAAACGCCTGTCACCTTCCGGATTTGTGTCGTGGTTTTGACCGCGGCGACCAAAGCGTTATTTTGTAAGATGGCGTCAGAACCTTGAGATGTGGTGTGAGTGTAGGGCTGATATAAGGCGTTGCGCGCATTTTTATAACCTAGTTCAGAAAGAACGATTGGATGGCCGGAGTATTCTATGAGACTTTGCAATTGAGGGATAATGCGTGTTTTCCAGCGGTGCGAAATCACGGCGTAAGAGAGGGGATGGGCTTTGGCTTCCAGAGGAAAGTAGGCTGAGATGCCGATTGCCGATATCAGAGGGTCTTTTAGCCACGGTTCGAACCGGGTGGTGTCCACCCAGTTAAGGTCCACCCATAAGGAACCTGAAAAATCATGATGGACATGACTAATCAAATTTTCCCACAGCCGGGAAGGGGCTGATTGCATTCCATCCATTTCGCTCGTAACGGCCACGATTTTTGTGTGGGTTTCTTGGGCCATTATGACATAAGGGGCCCAGTGGTCGAGATAGCTATGAAACCACTGAGCATCTAGAGATGGGGAGTTGTAGTGGATATCTCCGGAATAGACGGCATTGCCGACGAGAACCGTCGGCGCCATGATGACTTTAAGCCCGTGCTGACGGGCAAAAAGAATTTCCTGGCGTAGTTGGGGTATTTTTGGTGTCAGGGAACCATAGCTAACATGAGGCAGATAGATATTGGGTTGATACAAGGCGACTTGTATTTCAATCCAGGGAGAATGTGTTTGCGATATCATGAGCAACACTTGATGCTTCCATTGCGCCTCAGACATCAAATGGAGTTTGGAGGAGGTGACAAGCCATCCGGGAAACACGAATCCGGCTATGATATTCCGCTCCGGATGATAGACCGGAACTAGGCCCAAGGCGGAATTCTTCAAGGGTTTCGTCCAGGTAATGATCAGCAAAATACTCAGCGTAACCGCTAAGGCACATGTCCATGGAGCTTTATGCCAAAGAGACTTTGGCTGAGTCAGTTGAATGTCTATTCTCTCACCTCATCGTGTATGCGCTATAAAGACGGTTCGCCCTTGTTAACTGACGAGAAGAATATTTCAATAATTTCAGTAAAAAGCCGATGCGAATTTTACCATGAATATCACTTGAAAACAATATGGGGTTTGACCGATACAGTTCCATGGCTCCGGGGAAAAAGGAACAGAACACGTAAACGGGTATAAGTTCCGGTCGCGCGCGGCCTGCTCCGGGCGTCATCGAAACTTTTCGGGACGTGTTATGACAAATCGCCCAAGATCAGAAAAAGCCCCGCCGTTGACCGGAGGGCTCACAAAAACTGCACTCTGGCAGTTTGACCTTAGGCCGCTAGTGCTTCGAAATGAATGCCGGAATGAAAAAAACCTATAGGATCATGAGAACACATCAGAGCGGGGGAGTCAATTCTTTGGCCAGAGTTGCCAGGGCCAATGCTCGCAGAGATGCTCCATAGTAGGTCGTGGAATGCCATGTTTCCAATTGGTTCAAGGCCTCTTGCCGCATCGCGGAATTGGCATATTGCGTCATAAACACACAGGCACTGAGAAATGGCCCGCTTTGGTAATGGTTAAGAGGCTGGCCATTCAAAGTGTAACCGCTGGTCAAGGACACATTACCGGTGCGTTGAATCCATTGTCCCTCTGTTGTAAGGATTTTTTGGGCGCTGGCGTTGCCCAAGGATGCCGCCATCCATAACCGCCACGGCACGCGAACAGCGTCATAATACCAGTCCTGCGGGTATTGATCCCAGGAAATGGAGGGTGCTGTGCCATTCGCATTAAGCCAATCTGGCAGTAACCCGGTTTGGGTATTGGCATTCTTGGCCAGCCACTCGGAATTTATTTGAGCTATGGAGTTCCACCGGCTGTTGTGGGTGAATTGGGCGAATACCTGATAATAGGCTGGAGAGATATAGGAGGGATTCATAATGCGGGTTGGTCCCCAACTATCTCCGGGCAAAATTCGGTTTGTGACACTGACGTCGTGTGCGAGAATCGCGTTAATGAGTGTTTTTGCTGCTTGTCCGAAACCGTGGTGGGGCCATTTTTGATGAGCAAGAACCAAAGCATATGCCATATCTTCATCGGCATCGGTGGCAGATCCTCTGCCAATAACCTGTCCGGAAGCTTTGATTTCCCAGTTCATTAGTCCGTAAGCATCCCGATATTTTTGGGCATAAGCCCATAATCCTTGAAAAGTGGACAAATCGTTGTGTCCGGCAGCCAACAACATGCCGTAACCGATTCCTTCGCTTACGGTGTCATTTTGGTTTTGTGGTCTGATGACACGCAGCATGCCGGGGCCTGCCGAAACGACATAGGTCTTGCGCCAGTGCTGGTAGGCTTGATCGGCTATTATTGGCAAAGAGGTGGTGCCAGTCACATTTCCTGAGTGGGCAGAGGCCACTTGGTTCCACCACCCGTCCAAAGAAGCCCATTGGGGTTGGAAAATACCTACATCCAGTGACCAACTTCCCGAAGGCAAGTTGGTAGCCTGGCCGTGCCACGCATGGCCGCCTTGAGTTGACCAGCTTTGCCAGATTTTCCGGCCATTTTGGTGAATTTCAATGTCTACTACATCACCGGGGGGAACAGAGTGGGAGCTCCTTACAGTCCACAAAGCTTGATTTGCAGTGGTGCTCTTCAACGTGCCTTTTATACTCCATGTATTAATCGCAGGGACGTAGGACTTTTGGGAAACCAAGACTTGCGGAAAGGACACGCGAGAATTAGACATTTCGATAGTGGCTGTCTTGTTCGTCGATAAGTTTGTGGCAAGTAGTGTGGGTAAAATTATGGCTAAAACACTTATGCCTATTACAGATCGTCGTATCATTTTATTCCTGCCTCATTTTAGACGTAAATAGCTTGGATCCGAACCCCTGGCATGTTATTCTCGGGTGCTCACCGCTGGTACTCCACAATGGGAAAATTTATTTTGGGACTAGTCTCTGAAGTGCGTGGAAATGGTCTATTTGTCACATACCTTGGCTTAGTTTTCACAATTCGACGTCGTCTCTCATCATCCTTTTTATGACCGCAAAAATTTACAAGCGTACGCACATACTGAACGATCGTACGGGGAGAACGTGTCGACGATTGAAGAAGATATTCACAACATGCGATCGATTTGTGGTTTGACTCATGGAGATCCTTATTGCGAGTGGTAATAAGAGCCGGATATAATGACCTAGGTTATTGGGAAGATGAACCAGTAAACCATATTTCAATTTTAGGTCATGCCAGAACATTGGCAGTTGTTGATGCAGTCTCTGTAGGCTATTGACTTTATGGCCTGAAAATCCTTCGAGCTTGTTCTATTCCTGACGTCTTTTCCCGACTGATGATTAACAGCTTTCGCGACCCGTCGGAATTAGTTTGTGACTTTAGTCACATATCTGATAAAGGGGATACAAAGTATATGGGACCCAATGCTTTAATGGTTTGCGCAGTGTCCTTGACGGTTTTGGTTCTGATAGGTATGGGATTGTACAGCTGGAAATATGCTCAAAAACAATGGCCCTACACCTTCATGTTCGCCGTAAGTCTGGTGATTTCCTTGATTTATGTTATTTGGCGGATAGGCTATACCCTCGATTTCTCCACAATTGTCGATGCAGTGGCCTCCGTTTTGTTGTTACTGGCGGAGTTGCTCGGTATTGTCCAGTTCGCCATTTTTGGTGTGTTCATGTACAAAAGGTACCGCCGGCCGATTGCCGACTGGCCCAAAGATCGACCGCTTCCGTCTGTGGACGTCTTTATCGCGACTTATAACGAGAATATGCAAATATTAACAAGGATTCTAGCGGCTTGTCATCGAATTCGTTACCCCGCTGAGCTTTTAACTGTCTATATATGTGACGATGGCGGACGGAAAGAGGCAGCAGAAGTGGCCAAGAGATGGGGAGCGCAATATTTAGCACGTTCAACCCATGAACATGCCAAAGCGGGAAATTTGAATTATGCTCTGGCGCATTCCTCAGGTGATCTAGTGCTAACGCTTGATGCAGATATGGTGCCAAAACCCAATATTATTCAGCTTATGATTGGCTATTTTTCCGATCCGCAGATGGGATTTGTGCAAGCGCCGCAAGTCTTTTATAACCCGGACCCCTACCAGCACAACATCCCTTGGGGGCATCTGCGCAACAATGATCAGGACTATTTTATGCGGGAAATGCTGCCACGGCGAGATCGACTCGGGGCCGTAATGTATATTGGCTCAAATGCGATGTTTTCACGTGAGGCGTTAGCTCACATTGGCGGATTTGTGACGGGCAGTATTACCGAGGATTTGGCTACTGGTCTGGTGCTGCAGGCAGAGAAATTCCATTGTGTTTATTGTGATGCTGTCGTCGCCACCGGATTGGCGCCTGAATCTTTTACTGAAATGGTGAATCAGCGCGTGCGTTGGTGTCGGGGAAACATTCAGGTTTTTCGGCAGCACAATCTCTTATCCCCGAAAGGATTGACTTTTTGGCAGCGTCTTGCCTATGTTAGTGGAACCATGTACTGGTACTTCGGGGTACAGAAGTTCATTTTTGTCATTAGTCCCCTGTTGTTTTTGTTTTTTGGGGTCATTTCCTTGCATACCACTTTGTCTGTGTTAGTGCTGATGTGGACCCCGTACTTTTTGTCTCAAATCCTTACGTATAAACGGTTCTCGGAACGGAAGAGCACTATTTGGTGGAGTCACGTTCAGGAATTGGCTCTGATGCCGTTTCTGTCATTGGCGGCTCTGGCGGAATCTTTCAAAGTATCCATGAAGAGATTTCGGGTGACCAACAAAGGAATCGTGTCACGTGAGCCTCACACTAGCCGTTATTTCTGGGTGCTCGTGGGATTTGCTGTTGTGGCGCTGGCGGGGTTCGTCACAGGTTTGGATTCATGGAGTCGTGATACCTCGCTTTATATGCGCAATAGTCTCGACATTTCTTTGGGATGGGATGCGTTTAATTTGGCTGGATTGATTTTTGCGGCCATAGGAGCGTACGAACGTCCTCGGCCCAGAACTCACGAAAGGCGGCCACTTAATGCCCCTGCCAAGTTATTCCTTAAAGGCGTTCGGGGTGCTTATCAAGTCAAGGTGGCAGATATCAGCGAAAGGGGATTTTGTCTGAACGGCATTACTGGATATCCGGGCCCACTATTTCGAAATGGACAGTTGGAGATCGATAACTACTTTTATCCCGTGATCCTTTGGGGTTGGAGAAGGCGTCTTAAGAAAAAGGAGCCGGGAATGATCGGCCACTTTCATAACTTATCCCCACAGGATTACGAACGTCTTGTGGAACTGATTTATGGTGCGCCGGAACCGGGGGAGTGTCCGCCTTTGGGACGCTTGCGAAATGGGAGAAGGAGCCTTCCTGAAACAAACCGGATCGCGGGTTCCGGGGACGCTATTTGGAAATCGGGAGATGTCAGGTAATGTGCGAAGGAAACGGAGAGGAAAAGACGGAGTGGGTCTCCCAGTTGAATCCCGGGGATGTCATTATTGATTGCCGCCGTGCATTGCCTTTTTGCATCACTGTGACGGTGAAACTGTCAAAACGAGTTCCCGCCGGTCTAATGCTTGATTTAGAGTGGTATCAAGCAAAAGACCGGACGCGGGTTCGGCAGCTATATAGAGCCACGGGTTCCGGGCGTATGGTTTTCTCAGTCATTTTAGAACCCGGCCGCTATTACCTATCGGCGGGACTATTTAGTGTCGACTGGTTTCGATGCTACGTATGGATGGACCACGTCCAATATCTGAGCATACCTGCATTTGAGGATCATGGCACACTGACTTTGGCTGCGTGGGCGAAAACATCTTATCGGAAATTTCTCGACCGGTATGTGAATGCCGTATCCGACCATGCTTGGAGGATTTTACGGCCTGAAGAGGGTGGAGATACGGTAAGTGAGGCCATAGCTTACGGGATGCTATTAGCCCTGGCACATGGTGATGTTGTGGCATTCGATAAATTTTGGTCATATGCGCAGTCTTATCTCAATCGTCATGGTCTAATGGCCTGGAGAATTCATGCTAATGGCATGGTCATTGACTCCGGATCTGCTGCCGATGCGGATCAGGATATGGCCTATGCTTTAATTAGAGCTGGACAAAAGTGGTTTCATGAATCTTATCTTAATGCCGGGATAAGTATGGTGCAGGCCATGCGAAGATGGGAAAGCCATAAAGGGTATCTGAAGCCTGGTGACGCCTGGGCTCCGGTTCCTGAGGTCTTCAATCCCTCCTATACGTGTCTCAGCTACTATCCGGTCTTTAGCCGCGTGAGCCATGATCCGTGGTGGGATGAATGGGCCGAAACTAGCTTTGGGATTCTTCAGAGTGTTCAGCACTCTGAAACAGGACTTTGGCCCGATTGGGTGGTCTTAAATGGTGCGTTGCCCCAGGGGTTTCAGTCTATTTTTTCGTACGATGCGCTGCGAGTTCCCTGGCGGCTTTATGTGGCAGCCAGTTCCGGAATGGCTTGTGAACTAAACCCTCTCGGCAAGAAAATTTCCCAGTTCTTTCTAGACCATGGTTTGAATTTCTTGCGCAGTGCCTATAGCATGTCGGGGGATCCCTTGTCATCCCAGATTTCAGGCGCTTTAGTGGCTATCTCGGCATTAACGCGTTATGCCTTTACCTCTGATAGCCGTATTCCCGAGTTTTTGAGCTACTTGGCAGAATGGACTGCTGAATCTTATTACGATGCGGCAATTCAGGCTTTGGTATTGGCGAGTTTGGCAGGCCTTTTGACTTTTATTTAGAAGAGGGGGTCGGCTCCAGGTCCCTGGTGCTGCAAAGGGGGCCAGGGACCATAGATCCTCTTCGCCTGGCTTATGCACTGACATCGCAGTGATGCGTGGCTTTTAGGGTCGTTCATACCGGTCATTATAGAGAAGCCCCCCAATTTCATGGCGAGTGCGGCGCGACCAGGGGATATAGGTTGGATGCCAGTTCTTCAGCAGAACGAGTTGGGGTGCCAATTCTCATCGGAGCTAGGGTGGATAGTGTTTGCTGTATACTGATGATACCGTTCGTGCTCGTCCTCGCCATTGGGCTGACGAAATCACTGTATGTAGGCATCGTCGCCATTTCTTCTGAGCTCTACAGGAAACGTTTATGAAAGTGCCTTCAATGCCCGGAGGAAACACCTAACCGGCGGGCCGCATCGCGAAAAGTATTGAGTACAGGCCTTTTAATCAGAACGACTTCTGGTGATATTCTCTGAATTCTTGAATTAAGTTGCGGTACAGTAAACCGGAGTCCTTGATGGTCCGCCTTTGGGTGAGGTAGTCCACATAAATAATGCCAAAGCGTTTAGAATAGCCCAGTGCCCATTCAAAATTGTCCAGCAAAGACCATAGATAGTAGCCTTCAACTGGTATTCCTAAAGCCAGTGCGTCTCGAACAGCCTGCCAATGGCTCAGTAAGTATTGTTGTCGCAACGTGTCGTGCACCTGGCCGGCTTCCAGCACATCGTCATAAGCGGCACCATTTTCTGTAATGAGTAGGGGAATAGGACCATAATCTTGGTGAATGCCTACGAGGAGATCAGTGAGCGCATGTGCATTGATAGGCCATCCCATAGCAGTGACAGGCTCATCTTCGCGTATCAAAAGGGAGGCTTTGTCAAGCTGGGCGGGATCATAAAAAACTTTGTGAGGCGCGTAGTAATTGACTCCTAAAAAGTCTAGGGGCTGACTGATAATGGCCAAATCGCCATCTTTTACCTCGGTATCTGAAATAGGGGGTAAAATCTGGTCTAATGCCACTGGATAGGTGCCGCGGATAACGGGGTCCAAAAACCACCGGTTTTGGAAGACATCATGAAGTCTTTGGGCTTCTAAGTCTTGTTCTTGATCCGATGCGGAATAAACTGGATGGAGATTCAATGTAATGCCAATCTGTCCGTATCCGCTAGCACGGAATGCTTCCACGGTGAGTCCGTGGGACAGCAGCAAATGATGAGCTACCACGCGTACTTTATCCAGCCGCTTGAGTCCGGGTGCGTGGCATCTTTGCAGATGTCCTGCCACACTCACGACCCAAGGTTCGTTATGGGTAATCCAGTTCCGGGCCCGGTCAGCTAAGTGTTCGCCGAGGGTTTGTGCATAGTCGCGGACATAGTAGGCGGTGTCGCGGTTCATCCATCCTCCCTTCTCTTGCAGGGATTCAGGGAGATCCCAATGATATAGCGTGATTAGAGGGTGAATGTTGGCTTGCAAAAGGGTGTCCACTAAACGGTCGTAAAAGTCTATGCCGCGGGAATTGACTTTCCCTTTGCCTGTGGGGAAAATGCGCGGCCAGGATACGGAAAAACGGTAACCGGGGATACCGAGTTGGGCCATGAGTTGGATATCTTGCCTAAATTGGTGATAGTGATCGCAACTGACGTCCCCGTTATCGCGGTTGAAAGTACGTCCGGGACTGTGGGAAAATGTATCCCAAATAGACGGCCCGCGCCCATCTTCGTTCACGGCCCCTTCAATTTGGTATGCTGCGGTGGCGACTCCCCACCGGAAATTTGCGTTGAATTGCTTGATTAGCGACCTTATCATATGGAGTTGTTCCTTTCGTGCAGTACCTAACCATCGACCTTAATATTGTGGCATGGAAAGGGGAGAAGTGTCACGCCTTTGAGAGATTAGCATACGGCTTTGGGGATTGGCATACGGACACAATCGACATCATTTAGGGCGCCTTGGGCTATATACACAAGTCGAAGCCGTGATCTTTCGGTAAACCGTGTTGCGCGGCTGACCTTGGACCAAAAGTCTTCCCGGCTCTTTGCATCTCTTCTGGAACCAGGATGAAAAGCGCGGGAGAGAAACACCATCCGGTCTGTGGAAGACCATCATCGAACACGTCCCGGAAAGTGATTCGCTAATTTTATCCCAGTGGGTTAAATCGGGTTGTGAGTATGAATCCAAGGAGGAGTGCTAGATATAGCGCCTTGGTCATAAGCTCTACGTGCCTGATCTTGTCCTAAGTCACCTTCCTCCATGGCTGTGATTAGCCCGGCGTCGATAAAAGTGTCAATGTCATTAACGAGGTGCATGAAGTGCGCCGTTTCGAAAAAGGCCGGATCATCTTGGGCAATGCGGTACGGATATTCTGAACCGAGATGGTACGGATCGACAATTTCTAACCACCACTCTGTTCGGGAACCCTGAAGTTTCCAATGCCACGAGTCCTGAAAATGGGGTTGGCGCGGATGCAGCTGACCGGGTGACGGCAACCAGAAGGTTTGCTTGGGCCAGAGCTCTTGACTTAAAAGCCTATCATACAAGCGCTTTAAAAATTCTTGTTTGGTTATTTCGGGCTGAGAATCTTTGATGACGAACCGATTGGCCCACGGATTAAAAAATTCTCTACATTGTGCCCACTGAGGATTCCCTGAGGCTTCGTGTTGCCCTAATGTTTGGGCATCCATGGCGTTTATAAGGACTTGCAAAAATCCTCGAATACGGTGAGGAGTGGCGAGTTTTAGCTCTTGAGCCCAGGGGAAGAAGTTATGCATGGCATCTAATTGATAAGGCTGTCCATTAATTGGTGGACGGTAGTCACGAATTTGTAAAAACCAAAATACTCTGTCCCCGAGAACGATCCATTGCCACGACTTAGAGGACAACTGATCCGACAACCCGTCCTCTTCGGTGTCTTCAAATTGCACGGCAAATTCACCCTGTCGACCGCCATCCAAGATCGCATCATATAATTGCGCAACGAATTCCTCTTCGGTCATACTCTCACCCTCTTGTTTCTATTTTACGTGGTTGTGCCTAATAGCCGCCATAAAGTCATCAAGACAAGAGATGTGTTTGCGCCTTTCGGTGCCAGTAGCACCGATTAAGCTCGCCCAATACTGATTCCCAATGGTTTGGCATATGACGGAGACGACTTGCCCTACTCATTTCGGGTTTGATTAGACCCTTTCTTGATAAGTCAGCTACAATAAAAAGGGCAAAGACCGCTGGAACGGCGCCAATTCCAGAGGATGTCGCGGCAATGGTGCGGTTAAGCTCTTTTTGATGAGAAGGAGTAGAACGTTGGACTATCAGTTGGTTCGGTTGCAAGAATCGCATTGTTTCATACTATATCAATGGGATTTGACAGAGCCTCGGCGTGACTTGTATACGTGTCGCCCCATCGCCCCCCTCCCAGAATTTACGGTCTATTCGAAAAACTTGATTAATCGTGTCCAAAGCCAGCGCCACATCATATACTGTCTCACTCAGGGACAGAAGAAGATACTAGGAAAAATCGAAGGGTTTGATTTTAATTCGCGGAACAAGAGTATGGAATTCGGCTATTATCTTCCGCCCGCCCATCGAGGACATGGCCTAGGAACGGTCATGCTTCGTCTATTTCTTGCGGAGATGTTCTCCAACGAAATTTTGGATCTCCATAAGCTCTACGCTACGACAGCTGAATTTAACACAGCCTCCATACGATTATTGAAACACTTCGGGTTTCACGTGGATGGGGTGTTGCGGGATCACTATTGGACTGTGGAGGGAGTCACGGCCCAATTACACTTCTCCTTGTTGAGGGCTGAAGCAAGCCTTTAACCGCTATTTCCGTGCTATGACATAGTGGTTCCAAACGATCAGGCAACGAGTAGAATGTATCCCGTAGTAAAACGAACAAGTTTTTTCGAGGAGGTGTGAGTAGAATTGTCGGCCGGGATATAGGCTTTCGAAATGCATCAACCCGTACGAGGGGAATCGGAACGCGGAACTTTAGGAAGCGCCAATAGGACTGGATTTTGTTCGCTATTCCTAGCGCATGGGTGTGGAAAAGAGTATTGGAGGGGAAAATATTGCCCATGTCAGACTATTACAAGGGGCTTCGCAAAAAGATCGGACCCCAATGTATCTTTAATCCGAGTGTGGCAGCGATTATTCGCAATGAAAAAGGTGAAATATTCTTTCAACGGCCGTCTTTGGACCATGATATTTGGAGTCTTCCAGCGGGTGCCATAGAACTGGGTGAAAGTCCATCCGATGCCGTAAAGAGGGAAGTCTATGAAGAAACGGGACTATCCATAGTACCGCACAGATTACTCGGCGTGTTTGGCGGAGAACGGTTTCGGTTTATCTATGCCGATGGCAACGAAGTTGAGTACGTGATAATCGTTTTTGACTGTCGAGTAAAAAGCGGTACCCTAAAATCGATGGACGGTGAATCTCATGCTCTTCAGTATTTTTCGGCCTCAACTATTCCTAAGCTGGTTATAGATTATCCCCAGGAAATATTTGATGAAATTCACCGCAGTGCGCTTTTTAATTGATGCCTAGACGGGATTAAGGCCCTTACCTGGATGCTTGACTGGGGAGAAGAACGGATAAGATGGGGGAGTGAGACTGAGATAATTCCGGCTTGTTCAAGTTTTTTCGTGTCCCCTGCAACTTAAGTGCGCCATGATATCCCAAGGAACCTTTGGGTTCTTTTTTTGGTGCTTATACAGGCCTCTCGTAAAGAAATTGGCCGAAGAAGCGTGATGTGGTTTTCTCTGTGAACCTTGATGTGGGGGAATGAGGGAGTCTTTCTACATGGCGAGAATAGCTGATCACGGCAAAAGAGTGTGCCGACGGACGCTGTCAACGACAGGTTTAAAATCCCCAATATGGCGTATTATCTATCCTCCGAGGAGTGTCGGATGAGCACGACAATGCAAGCGCATGAGCAGTCGATTACGGTCTTCAAGCGGCCACCGGCCGCGATCGTCAAACCATACGCAAAGGGGTAATGCGGGGAGAATGCGGTCACGACGGGAGGCGTCGTGACCGCGGAAGCAAACTGGATGCCTATAAACAGGATATCGAAGAACGCTGACAACAGGGTTGTCAGAATGCGGTGGGTGGCCCAAGCCCAGGGATACACCGCATTCTGAGCTGGGTCAAACAGCTGGTGCAGCCGCTGCGTCCGCAGGGGGGCGTGGAACCCGCCCGCCTGCTATGAAACGAAACTCTCTTTAAATATATAAATATATGTTCCGACACCAGGATACCCCTTGGGGATATCCTCGAACTTTCGCGTTATCAGATGCGCCGTAAAACCCCTGCCTCAAGTTATCTATAGTCAGATTTTAAAAACTCTTAAGGAATAAGCCCTTTTGACGTCGTAGAAATGTCTACCACGTACAACACGAAAAATTAAGGACTTCCCCAAAAGCTCAGACATTCATGACTTTGGGCCGTCGACGGATAGGGTTTCTTCGTGAGAGAATCCCTAACGACAATGATTCTCCCACGGTGTTTTTCGTCTCATTAGGCTACGTTGTTTACGGTGGAGAAGGCATTGTGATCCCTCAAGATAACTTCAGGCATGGGGAGTGTCAAAGAATACGGGTATGGCAATCCGGTTCAGTCTAATGTTCGTTTTTCTCACAATGGGGTTTTAACGGAGTCTAATGTTTTGGTAGAATCCGAAAAAATTACGGCCGAACATTCAAATAGTGGAAGTTGCATGGGGTGAGAAACTCGGGGCTGTCGCCAAATCTTCGTTAAAAATTGCCCGATGCTCGTTTGGATCCCTATCATTTATCGGTAGAACACGTAATGGTAGGAGGATTTTGATGAGCATTTCACATGAACTCAAGTCTGACGATCTCACAGACCAGTTGCCCCAATCCGTGCAAGCGACATTAGGGTCATTAGAAGACGTTATGAAGGACGTGGCATCCAGGGCAGCTACCAATCAACGAGATTTAATGCAAGTCGACCACGTTGTGACCAATCTGAATACCATGGTCACTGACACCAATCACACTGTGGAAGAGTCCGTCGACGGCATTAGCCAAATGGCAGAACGGCTGACGACAGTGGCCGCTCACGTTGAGGAAGTGGAGGCGGAAACCGGTGAAGTGGGGCATGTGGCTGAATCGTCCCGCAGTTATGCGCAAAAAGCCCTTGGCGATATTACCCGAATTGAGGAGGCGATCAAGGGTCTCGATGAAAAAACGCGGAAGGTACTCGGGATTAGCAGCGTGATTAAAGAGGTTGCCGACACGACCAATATGCTGGCTTTAAACGCATCCATCGAAGCCGCTAGGGCTGGTGATTATGGACGAAGTTTTTCCGTTTTGGCTAAAGAAATCCGAAAGCTCGCGGATCAGACGCGCGAGCAGGCGCAAAATATTGTTGAAGATCTGGATGCGGTTATGCGCCAATTGGATTTGGCCCGTACGGTCAGTAATCAGGTGGGAAAATCGGTTGAGGCATTGAACGGTGTCGTGACACGTTCTCATGATTCCTTTACCGCAATTGGCCAGGTCATTTCCGATGCAGCGGGCCAAATTGCGGAAACAGCGCATTTAGGAGAACAGCAACAAGAGCATATGAGTCGCGTGGCTGGCACCTTTAACACCCTCACTAAAGATTTTCATCAAGTTGCCGAACAGTTGAATCAGATTACAGACCATGTGAAAGAAACGGCTCTGTCCATGGAGTATGGATATAGCGAACTCGCGGAGTATAAATACCAGGGAATGGTCCCGAAGGCACGGCAAGCTGCTGAGCGAGCTGCGAGGGAGGCTCAAGAGATCATGGAAGCCAAGATTGCGGCCAAGTTGAGTCAGAAATCTTTGGTGCTCTCTTTGGGAAGCTATCAACCCATTGAGCGCGAAGGCATCAGGAAGTTGGGCCACTACTTTGACGTCTCGGCAGTCACAGACCGTGAATCGTTAGACCCCCCTAAATACCAAGTCCCTTATGAAGGGGTCATGGAAGACGATTTAAATCAGATGGTTCAACGCTATATTGAACAAGACCGGACTTGGATTCTCTTTAGTGTAGTGGATCTCAATGGCTACGTCCTCGCTTGTGCCGATGTGGATCGTCCCGCCTTAAAAGGTGATCCAAAGCTTGATGACCGAAACCGTTTTAAGCGGCTTTTACCTCACCCATCATGGGTGCGGGGCGCACGGACCGGTTTGGGGGAGCGCGTGGAGTGGCTGCCGAATAATTTGAACCGGGACGAACTCAAGACCCATGGTGCGGGATTAAAACGCCCAGCGACTCCTCTTTCTCCCATGATTCAGACATACATTCGCAATAATGTCACCGTCATGACCTTGCTTTCGACTCCTTTGTATGTCGCAGACGAACGCTTTGGGGCAATAATGGTGGCATGGCAATAATCATTTGCCAACTGCATAAGTTCGCGCTATAAGGGACAAAGTATTCATTAGGAGTGAATGTTTTAGCGGCAGCATATTTCCTGCCGCTTTTTGCTGAATCCTTCGGTGCGGTATCGCTATTGGCTTCGATATGGGAGGGAAGGCATATAGCGGTTGTGCTTGTCTTTTTTGTCCAACCCTTTGTTTCTCCGGGTGAGGGAGAGTTTCTAGGAGTTGTGGACACAGCGTACGCGGAGAATCATTTATTTGGCTAATGTATTAATTTCTGGAATTTGGTATTAGTCGCCTAAAAGTGGGAAGAGAGTATCCGTACCATGTAAAAATTCTCACGCTGTGATGGCGATTCGGGACAGATTAATCAGCACGGGGTTCCGGTCGTTCCAGCACGACAGTCGTTTAGCGTAGAGTGCGTGAACGGCGATATGATATGAGTCAGGAGGACACAAGTAATGGCTCTAGGTCTGCAATCGCCATTTTTGCCGATTGCCATTGGATTTTTCGGACTGGGTACGAACTATTTTAGGTGGGGTGGTCAGGGATTATTCGGTTATCTCAAATCCAGTCCCGATTTGGACAAAACGATGGCTGTGTGGGGAATCTTTATGGGAGGCTTCATGCAGTTCATCACCGGAGTTTATTTGATGGTAGGCTTGAGTTGGTTCCCGGTTTATACGGCGAAGGCTCCTTTATATATGGCGGCTGTCACTTTCACTGCTTATGGCATTCACTGGTTTGCGATGGGCTGGCGGAGATATATTAGCGCGGCCAGCGAGGTGGAAGGGTGGATGGCTGTAGCTTTTGCTTTGATTTCTATTTTAGGAATGCTGGTGTTTTTTCAGGCCGGTGATGACCCTGTCGGAATTTTGTTTTTGATTCTGAGTCTCATTTATCTCACTGAGATTCCTACTCGTCTCTCTGGATGGGTAAGCGGAGGACGGCTTGTTGCGTTTTGGCAGTTTATCGGAGCGTTCTGGCTCATGTATCTCACCTATGGGGTTGTATTCAATACCGCTTTGGGTCAAAATTGGTAGATTTAAACTAAAGACTGTCAGTACCCACTCCCGGCTTAAGAGAAATCCAAATAATGGGCAGAAATTCCTTTGAGATCCTGTCCTTGATATCTTTCATACTAACCCTGTAGGGAATTTCGTGCCGTATTTTTCTATCCGAACTCCTCTGGCGAGTTACGTACTCATGGCGGATCTTAAGTGCAATTTCCGCCATTCGGTCCTCTCTATAATCAGTGCACCAAGCCGCACAAGGGTCTATTGAGTATTGTAAAGTCTTTGCCCTCTCCCCCGATAAAGATCTCCCATCAGAAGAATGGGGAGGATTTCTGAGGCGGATAAGGCTGAAGTGGAAAAATCGATCTTGCTGTTCCGAAGACCATCGTCGGGGCAGCAATTTTTTTGCAGGCTCAGAATTTTGGTATACCATCTCTGAGGCACGGCTTCGACGACATAGGGAAATGAATGATGCCAAGTCTGGGAGGTGATCTCTACCACCGACTCTTCAGCAATTCCTGACTTACTTAAGCAGGGTTTGAACCCATGATTTATTAAAATTGTATGACGATGGGTCCGACAACCCTGTTTGTTGAAGTTGTGATACCTCATGGGGTATCGTGAAAAAGCCATTTGTTTGACATGCGAGATGAAGGGGGGGAGATAATCGGCATCAAGGGTTCAGCCACAAAAATGGGACGCAACTCAGGCTTTAGGTTATTCGAGGCATGGTCGAATATCTTGCCAATGCAAAAAAAGTCACTACCGTGGAGGTTGAATCACCGTTGCGCAGAATTTTAATTATTGGGGGAGTAGCAGGGGGCGCCAGTGCAGCCACTAAGGCCCGGCGGCTTGATGAACATGCGCAAATTACCATGATTGAAAAAAGACCCTATGTCTCCTTTGCCAATTGTGGATTGCCATATTACGTCAGCGGAGAAATTAAGACGGTGAACGAGCTGTTGCTAGAGACGCCCGACAGCTTTTATCACCGATTTGGAGTCGAGGTGCGAAGTGACCTGGGGCGATGCCGAAAGGAGAGTGGCCGAGAGTATCTCCCTTATCACAGGCGAATCTCGTCATCATAGCTATGATGAATTGATTGTGGCTCCTGGAATCCGTCCTGTCTTATCAGCAATTAAGGGTCAGGAGACTGCGGGAGTATTTCAAGAGCGAACGGTTCCTGATGCTATCAGGCTCAGAGAATTCCTTGAATCCCACTCAGTTCATCATGCTGTCGTTCTCGGATCGGGATTTATTGGTCTGGAGATGGCGGAAGCTTTTGGCAAACGGGGTATTACGGTAAGCTTAGTTGATAAAGCTCCTCAGATTCTTCCGCCTGTCGACTCCGAGTTGGCTCAGTACTTTGCCGCAAGAATCCAAGAACAAGGGATCGACATTTGGCTTCGAGATACGATTCGAGAGATTGGTCTAGGAAAGGTTTACCTCGAATCCGGCTCCGAACTGGCGGCTGATGCGGTGGTGTTGGCCCTAGGAGTGCGACCTGATTTGAAACTAGCCCGGGATATGGGATTGAAGCTGGGGACGACGGGAGCTGTGTGGGTTGATCCCGCTATGCGCACCTCAAAACCTCACATTTTTGCCGCAGGGGATGCAGTCGAAAAGCGAGATTTGGTCACAGGCCAGAGGGCATGGTGGCCTTTGGCTGGAGTGGCCAACAAAGAAGGCCGGATAGCAGGAACTAATGCCGTAGGGGGGACGGCCGTGTTAAAAGGGGCTTTAGGCACGGCGATTGTTCGGGTTGAACCCTATACGGTAGCCGTCACGGGATTAACAGAAAAGACGACCCAGGCCCGCGGCATTCCCTATCAAGTTCTATACACCATAAAGGGTGACCATGCTAGTTATTACCCGGGTTCTAAGGATCTGTTTGCTAAGATTTTGTTCGATCCTGAAGAGGGACGGTTATTGGGGGCGCAAATTGCCGGACAAAATGGTGTTGATAAAAGGATTGATGTGTTTAGCACGGCAATGTCAGCACATATGACAGTCGAACAATTGGGGGAACTGGATTTAGCACATGCCCCGCCGTTTGGATCCTCTAAAGATTCGCTTACCATTACCGGCATGGCGGCCGAGAATCTGAGACATGGGCTCTTTCAAGGCATTACCTCGCAAGTACTCAACCAGTGGCTCCAAGAATCAGGGCAAGATCCTATATTGCTGGACGTAAGAAATCCGGATGAAGTCCAGGCAACGGGAGGACTCGGCGACTTTATTTTGATGCCGCTTGATCAATTGCGTCACAATCTGGATCAGGTTTCATCGGCAAAAGAGCGATCTTGAGTGGTGTATTGCCGCAGCGGCCACAGGAGTTATGTGGCAGCACGAATGTTGTTGCAACACGGCTTTGAGAAAGTTTATAACCTGGTCGGAGGTATGACGGCATGGCAAGCCTACTTTGCTTTGTAGCAGGTCTTCATGCGCGATGTCTTGGCATGTGAAGTGCACCAAGCAAGTGTTAGAGATGAGAGCATGAATTCGCCAAGCAGTACGGTTTTGTGCTCCGGTCTTTTCTTTACTAAAAAAGCGGTGACAAGTCTTCTGGATTTGTGTCTTCTGGGAGACATCCCTGGTAAGCCAACGAGTTAGAGTTAGTTTAGTCCCAGAGTAAAGGGGGACTTGAAAAGAGGACAGGGGTTTAACGCCACATTTGATAAAATAGTCTTGACACTCATCCAATTGGATGCCATAATCAAGGTGAGGTTGAGCACAGAACGACGCGGCTTCTATCCCGTCAGCGTGACTGCCGTGGCCCGTTCAATTTTTTCGACCAAAAGATTCGCGAGCAGAGATGGAGGATACTTCTACTGTTTCTAGAGGTCGTAGGTTCGAGTCCTACCGGGATCTGGGATCCCGTAGCTCAGGAGGTTAGAGCGCCAAATGTTCTCCCATCGCTACTTTTCGCGAAATAGCTTGCGGCAGCACTGAGCGAGGATACTTCGTCAATGGTAGACACTTCCTCACTGGAAGATGTCCGGGTTCGAGTCCCGGAGTTCGCCCCGCTCATCACTTTTGCCGCAATTCTTTTGGGATTCAAGAAGCCGTGCGCCAACCATGAGGCCCGCGGCTTTTTCATGCAGAAAGGATGAGGAACGCATGTCCCGATTGACTAAGAGGTTCCCAATTTCCGCGATGACTAAGCCCGAGACAATCAACCACACCGGTTTTCCGGCTTATATCCCATCGGATGACCAGGCGCTCGCAGAGCTAATGTTTGTGGGTACGTTTGGCAACACGTTTTATGCGACGGGTCAACACTGGACAGATGCGTTTACCCACGTAGTGAAGAAAATGGTCGCGCAGGATCCGGAATTTGTTGCTAAGGCCGCAGTCAAAGCGCGTGAAGAGGGATTTGTACGCTCGGCTCCTTTGGTAGCCCTCATGGCCCTCATTTCCGGCAGTCCTCGGGCGCAGGCCTGGGGCCGGCGCGTCTTTGGACGGATCATTCGTACTGGGGACGACTTGCGTAACGTCGTAGCATTGGCCCAGTCCAAACAGTTCAGAGATGGATATGGCGGTCTGGCCAGGCGACTTGTGGCCGATTGGCTAAATACGCATTTGGATGAATATCAAGCCATCAAATACGCCGGGAAGGGTGAGCGGTTGAGCCTGCGCAACATCTTGCGACTGACTCATCCGGTGCCTCCTAGTCCAGAACGCGAAGCGATTTACCGCTGGCTGGTTAAGGGGACACTGACGCCTGAAGTGGATTTGCCGCAGATCACATGGCTGGATCGATTGAGCCGGGGTGAAGTCGATCCGGTGTCGGCTATTGAGAGTGGAAGGCTTCCGTTTGAAGCCGTCATGCCGCGTATAGAAAAGGCTGATAAGGCTGTCTGGAGCGCTTTGTTGCGTCATGCTCCGTATATGTTCTTATTGCGCTCCATCAGTGCTTTTAACCGTGCCGGAGTTTGGGATAATGATGAATCTCTGGATTACGCGGTGAAAGTCTTGGCTGATCCGAACCGGATCCATAAGGCGATGCAGTTCCCCTTTCGCTATTATCAGGCCGCTCAAGTTCTGGAGCGTGAGAGGATTGTCCAGCCCCTCATTAACGCCTTGTATGATGCCCTCGAAATATCTTTGAGCAATCTACCCGACTTAGGGAGATTGCGAGTGGCGATAGCGCCTGACGTTTCGGGTTCGATGCATGGCACCCAGGTGGCAGAACATACGTCGGCGGCGGTCATTGCAGGCATCTTCACAGGAGCTATTTGGAAAGCGGCAGCGAACGCTGTGGTGCTGCCATTTGGCACCCAGGTAGTGGCCTTATCCGGAGTAAGCCCGAGGGATTCCGTCATGACCATTAGTCGTGCTGTAGGACAGCTGAACGGCGGGGGCACCGATCTTTCTGTGCCAATTCGCGCATTGAACCACTCTGGCAAGATTATCGACTTGTTTATTGGACTTACCGACTCAGAGGATTGGGCAGCCAGTGGCGGCTGGCACGGAGAGGGATTTTTGGCAGCATGGCGACATTACCAGAAGATAGCTCCCCAGGCGCAAGCAGTGCTCATTCAGTTAGTTCCCAGCGGTACCAGAGTGGCGCCATCTAAAGACCCCAGTGTGCATTACGTCTATGGCTGGTCGGACAGCGTTCTCCGCTATATCGGCTATGTCATTCAAGGGCAGTCGTTGGTTGACTCCATCCGGTCGATGGAGTTCTAATTATGTGGCGTAATGGCTTGGCAGTTCATCGGCAACGGCGAGGCTGGACTCAGCTTGATCTAGCTCTAAAGGTTCAATGTGACCCGCGCCATATTTCCAGGTGGGAAAAAGGTTCGCGGTTGCCGTCTTTGCCGTGGGCATTTCGGTTAGCATGGGCACTCGAATGCCATATCGAAGATTTATGGTGGTGGGATCCTGACGAGGACGGTAAGTCGCCGGAAGACCCGGTAGAGACGGAATAGGCCGGTGGAACAAGATGGAGTGAGCGGCCGAGATAAATTGGGGAAAATACTTGCCGGAATAGAGTTTGGCTGGCATATGATCTTGACACAACAATGCAGCCGGTTATCTTCCGGGAACTCTCAATGTGCTCTGCCGTTCAGGATGGTTCGGACAATTTGCACGTAACATTCTTGGGTTCTGTTCAAATTAGCTAAAGGAAGTTGGGGTGCGATCGAGAGTAATTCGTGCAAAAACGGTTTATAAGAAGGGGGCAGGTGGGGGTACTGCCGGTACAACAGCATCAGATAAGTGGTCATTGTGAGTAATCCTTCCAGATAATCCTTGCCGTGTTGCAAGGAATTTGAATCGGCCAAACGACTTTGCTTGCGTGAAAGGTCCCATGGCGAACGTTCCAGAAGATAATAAGCATTAGACACTAAAATTGGAACATCATCGTCCGTCTTGATTCCAACGGTTGTAAATAACATCTCGAGGATGTTATAGAATTCAGTCCAAAGAACAGCCAACCGTTCTTTTGCTCTATCAGCCCAGCGAGCAGGATTTTGAGGCCATTGCAATAACGGAAGTTCTGCTACTACGGCTTTGGCGTGAGCATAGTCAAAACTGGCACCGCCATAATCAATAGGAACGGGAATGCTCTGGCTAAAGAAAAAATCCAGTTCCCGCGACAAGTACGGAAGGCCGTAGATGGAAGGGGCCCACTCCTCAACATAAGGAATGGGATTAAATTGCCGAGTGCCCGAGTGTTCCCGAAGCAATTGGGAAAGACTAGGAGCCCGGGATGCCAGCAAATCATGCAGCAAAATATATCCTTCGGGAAATAACGCATTATGAACTGAGAACAAATATTCCGGATTATACTGGTCTATGATAGCCATAACGGCTTGGGTTTCCGCAAGCGGAAGACAAAATTCGTAATGGTTGTATTGAATGGGGAAGGTCCATTCGACTTGCCATTTCGGACTGGGGCGAAAAAAGTTCGAAACGAAAAACTCGGTGTCAAGAAAGGATAGAGAATTCACCCACCACTCGTGATTAAACTCTGCACCGTCTACATCCCATATGGGGACAAGTAACCATATGCCTTTTGCGTCATTTTGCTGGCGTTCTTGGGCCATTTTCAATAACGATGGCAAGACAAGACTCATTAGTGGCTCATTAGGGTGCACAAATCCCAAAAACAATGAAGATTCGGGCATGCCTTTGATGGACAACAAATAGATGGGAGTGCCCAAGCGAGAATAACCTACGACGGAGTATGATGCCATGGGGTTTTCTTGAGCAAACTGTCTGCACAAATTATCCATCGCCTTCAGTGTTAAGAATGCCATGGGAGCCTTCCTTACTTTGTGTTATTGTTTGGTGGCTTCGTATACACGGCCTTTGCCGGCTCTTTTGGCTTCGTACAAGGCTCGATCGGCACGTCTGGCCGCATCCCAGACGCTTTCTCCGGGCTGTGCTTGGGCGACACCTGCGGAAAAAGAGAATCCGGCGACTGAATTGACAGTCGTCGACAGGCATAACCGAAGGACACGGTCCACTGCTATTTGTGCCTCTTCTGCCGTGGTATGAGGGAACCACCAACCGATTTCTTCGCCGCCCAACCTGCCGATAATGTCGTTGTGGCGGGCTTGCTCACGCAATATGCGCCCCCAAACCTGTAACACGGCGTCGCCTGTGGCGTGACCCCACCGGTCGTTGTACTGTTTAAAATTATCCAAATCACAGTAAGCCACAGTCCAAGGCCATGATCCGCGGGTACCAGCGCCTTCCTCGGTCATTTCCCAAAAGGGGGCTGGTCTTACAAGGCCGGTTAACCCATCCAAAGCGGCTCGTTGCTGCCACAAGGGAAGCAATTGGTACCAAACAATCCAGCGGAGGATAATGAAAATGCCCATGATAAGAAAAAAATCGAGGACAAACGCTATCCATACCGGCCCCCGAAACTGAGGAGGGATTTGTTCTATTCCGCATATGGCCACAATTATTGCGATAATATTAAGCGCAATGATACCCACAGCAATCCGGCGGCGAACGGAGCGGGTATGATGCAAACGCCACTGACGAACCTGGTTTTGTATGAAAGGGCTCTCCTTTCTGCCCGTAAATAATATTGTGTCAATACATTCGACAGAAGAAAGAAGAAATCCTGCCTAGGGTAGAGGATTTGACCAGAAATTCATAATGAACAATACAAATGAATAATACTCATGACAGCCTTGAAGTGGACTTTAGTATTACCCCGTCTACGGTCAGCCGACTGTTCCAAGTTTCTAGTCCCAATCAAATAGCGACAAAATAGTGTGCGCAATTTGCTCAATCCCCCTTTCCTTAAACAGGTATGGGGTGAGATGTTGTTGTGATATGGTGCGAAGTTTCTGGCCTTGGAACCGGATGGTTGCTTACTGGGTAAGGTTAAAATTTATAATCTATACAATTCCACTTTCGCTGACAAAAACTAAACCTTTTGGGATCCAATCGAACCGTTGTGGCATAGGAGCTTGGCCGGGAACCTCTACTCAGTCTGGTGTGAAGTCGAGAGTCGATGTCAATAGACGCAGGTTGTACGGGTGGGTGGCTGTGGTCTGCTTGGTGCTATCTGTTGTTGGAGTGCTCAACAAGAACCATCGGTCAGTGGACGGCATGACCAGAAGGCGGACCCATTCCCTTTTCCCCCTCCGCATAATCGGCTAACGATCGCGTGGTGGGTACGGCCTCGTGAGGCGCCTGCAACGTGGGGCGACCGTGTCATTAGCATGGCCTTCGTGGCCCGCAATTGGTGTCACCCCGTCGGGTGAGGACGAGGTCTTGGGCTTTGACATCGGTCTCAGTGAAGAAGCGCCCTTCTGGGCCACATTTCTGGGGGATCTCGCAGCCCGAGACCTCCGTGGAGTCCCGTGGGTTATTAGCGACGCGAATCCGGGGGCTCCTATCCGCGATTCACCAAGTCCTCCAAGGGGCGAGCTGGCAGCGGTGCCGTGTGCACTTTATGCGCAATCGGATCAGGCCACTGCCTGAGCCCACTGGGCAAGGGTACAGGAAATGGAAGCTTTTACACCGCTTGACAGGACATCATCCGAGTTTTCAAGAAGAAAATCGGGCATCTTCCAACAAAACTTTGCCTTTTTTCAGGATACCCAAATAATACAAAAACCAATATCCGAGGAAGAAAAAGAAGACCGCCATGGTTAAAGGCCCCTGGGATACCTGGATTGGTCCGGATGGTGGCGCTGACACCTTAAGTGCCAAAACGCTCTGGGTATTAATAATGAGCCGTATCACCGTCACCGCTACAACGACGGCTCCAATGTACGGGTTGGTGCGGTAAGTAAGTGTGTCCTGGGCTTTCTCAAAATGGGTGAGCCGCAAACTATAACGCGAAAAAAACCATGCCGCTGCCACACCCAAAAGGCACCCAGCGTAAAGTAGCCACTCAGGTGTGGAGTTAAGCAAGATCACGATCGCCAAAAGAGCCAAGACTACCATTCGGCCAATGAGCATTACCGGCCTCAGGGGTTGGGCAGTCATGGTTCTTCTGGCGCGAAATCCCAGCATTACCGCAATAATTAAGATGACAGGCAACAATTCTTGGAACGGCATCGGAGTTCCCCCTTGTGCTGGTATCTAACATGGTTCTTCTTGCCCAGTCTTGTGATTGGGGATGAAAGAACTTTTTCTTGTCAATTCTACCATGAACATTCTTCGCTCCTGGACTTCTTCACAATTCATCTTAGACGATGTCTAATACGGCTATCCAGAACCATGTTTTGGTCGAAATCTTCAAGCAAAGTAAGTATCTTTGGGATGAACTCCCTCTCTCGTCCGGAGTACCCAGGGCTGGTTACGAAATCACGACTTTGGGGTTGCTCTATTGATCCCAAATGTTCGCGAGGCATGACCATTGGCCAAGAAATTCCGGTGTAATTTGATAAAGCAGTGGAAAATTATCGGTATTTGAAATTGTTTGTATTGAGAGGAAAATATTTGGTCTTATAATTTAAGTATCCGGGTCGGTTCAATCTAATGGAGGCAATCCCATGAGTGAAGCTTGGACAATTCGAAGTCTTTCTCGAGGTCTTCAGCTATTGGACCTAATGGCGGAGCAACCGGCGGGGACGACCATCAAATGGCTCAGTTCAGTATCGGGTATTCCCATCAGTACCTGCTACCACCTCGTCAATACTTTAGTGGCGCGGGGCTATGTTCAAAAGGACCGCACCCGGCAAGTATACACCCTGTCATATAAAGTGTCGTATCTTCATAATCAACTGCACTCAAGCCAGATTGTCCCTCAGGATCTGAGGACCCTGGCCCAAAACGTCTGCCGCACCGTTAATGAAACCAGCTACGTGGCCAAATGGGAATCGGGAGAGATTGCCATTCACTATATTGCAGAGGGCGACCAGGCCATAAAAGTGCGGTCCTTGTATGTCGGCTATAGACAACACGCGTTTGTGCATGCCTTAGGCAAAGCCGTTTTAGCTTACGTCTCCCCTAAGGCGTTTCATACCTACTTTCTTCGCCATCCTCCCGAAGCCCTCACGGCCCGCTCGCGAATTCAATGGGATGAAATTCAGCGCGAGAGGCTTTTAACTCGAGATAGGGGATACAGTTTGGATGAAGAGGAATGGGAGGAAGGAATATGCTGTATTGGAGTGCCGATTTTCGATTACACAAGCCAAGTTTGGGGATCTGTAGCCATATCGCTCCCCCGGCAACGGTATGACCGTTTGCCATCTTCTGTAATTTCCGAATTATGTCGCGAAGCTCAAATCGTATCAAATCGGCTCGGATTTCAGAAAGATCATCACAGAAATCGTAATCAGGCATAACAATGCCGTTTTTGCCAAGAGGATTATGCCAGTAAAGAATGGCTAAACGGGCATATTCAGAAGATATTACAGCCAAAGATGGCGCCTGCTGCCCAACCTGGGATTAAATCTGGAGGAGGTGCGTGATGGATAAGCAAGTCAGTATGTATCGAACCATGTGTCTAATTCGTGCTTATGAAGATAAGCTGGCGGAAATTTATACCGAAGGGAAAACTCCCTTATTCAGTATAGCCGCCGGAACCATTCCCGGTGAAATGCATCTTGCCGCCGGTCAGGAACCGGTGGCTGTCGGGGTGATCAGCCATCTGGAGCAAGATGACGTGGTTACCGCCCCTCATAGGCCTCATCATTTTGCCATTGCCAAAGGTGTTGATCTTCGTCTTATGACCGCAGAGATTTTTGGTCGGCAAAGTGGTCTGTCTCGAGGAAAAGGGGGGCATATGCATCTTTTCGATCCTCAGTCTCACTTTAGCTGTTCCGGAATTGTCGGGGCCGGTTTCCCACCGGCAGTAGGAGCGGCCTTGGCTTTCTCCAAACAAGGCCGGAAGAATGTCGCTGTGGCTTTTGCTGGCGAAGGAGCGGCGAACCAGGGGACTTTTCACGAAAGTCTCAATTTGGCGGCGTTATGGAAAGTTCCGGTAATTTTTGTGATTGAGGATAATCAGTACGCTATTTCGGTGCCGAAAGGACAGTCGACGGCCATCGCCAAAAACAGTGACCGAGCGCAAGCTTACGGAATTCCTGGGGTCTATATCCCCGGCAATGACGTGCTGGCCATCCATGAAGCCGCAGAAGAGGCAATAAGCCACGCAAGGCAAGGACAAGGACCGACTTTGCTTGAGATTCAAACCACGCGCTTATACGGGCATTTTCAAGGAGATGCTGAAGCCTATCTTCAGAGTGGAGAAAAGGAATCATGGCGGCAACAAGACCCTATTGCGAAATTCCGCACGCATTTATTGGATCATCACTACTTAACGCCGGAAGAGGATCAGCTTATTCAAAAAGAGATCCAGGGTTTGGTCGATGATGCCGTGAAATTTGCCCGGGAATCCCCGGAACCAGATATTCGTGAAGCTTTTCTGGACGTCTTTGCGGAATCTTAACCAGACAGGAGGGAACAGAACAATGGCAACAACAACTCCCGTACGCAAGCTAACAATGGCCAGGGCCATTAGCGAAGGTATTGGACAAGAAATGGAACGTGATCCGAATGTTTTGGTCTGGGGAGAAGACGTGGGGGTCTATGGCGGGATTTTTGGCGCGACCCAAGAACTCTTTCAACGTTTTGGTCCTCAGCGCGTCATCGATACCCCGATTTCTGAAAGCGCCTTCATTGGTGCTGCTATCGGTGCGAGTGCCGAAGGGTTAAGACCCGTTGTGGAATTGATGTTTGTAGACTTTTTCGGTGTGGCCATGGATCAAATTTATAATCACCTGGCCAAGAATCATTATATGTCCGGTGGCAGTGTGCGTCATCCGGTGGTGATCATGACGGCGATCGGAGGGGGATATAGTGACGCAGCTCAACATAGTCAGAGTTTATATGGTCTCTTTGCCCATCTGCCCGGTCTCAAAGTGGTCGTGCCATCAAACGCCTATGATGCCAAGGGAATGATGATTGCGGCCATTCAAGATGATAATCCGGTTATGTATTTCTTTCATAAAGGGCTTTTGGGCCTAGGATGGATGCCTTCTGATGATTTGGCCGAAGTGCATGTTCCTGAGGAGTCTTATACCGTTCCCCTGGGACAAGCTCAGGTGGCGGCTCAGGGATCTGATGTGAGTGTATTTGCTGTTGGGGCTATGGTTCCCAAAGCCATGCGGGCTCGGGAAAATCTCCGCCATCAAGGGATATCGGTGGAAGTGATTGATTTGAGAACCCTGGTACCTTTGGATCGCCAGAGCATTATTGACAGCGTGAGAAAGACTCACCGGGCTATTATCGTGGATGAAGATTACCGATCGTTCGGCATGAGTGCTGAAATCGCGGCGGTCATTGCTGAAGAGGCCTTGGAATACCTGGATACTCCCATCAAGCGACTGGCCGTGCCAGACGTACCCATTCCCTATAGCCGGGTATTGGAACAAGCGGTAATCCCGTCAGTAGATCACATCACCGAGGCCATTCGACAACTAACGCGATGAGGAGACTTGAAAACGGTATGGATCAGGATTTTGCGTTGCAAGTAGATTTTCAGGGCGAGTCGGATTCACAAGCGGTCCTAGTGCACTGGATATACGAGCCCGGAGCATTTGTTCGTCAGGGGGAGATTGTGGCCGAAGCCATGGTGGACAAAGTGACATTATCGGTAGAGGCCCCTCAAGCCGGTTATCTTAAACCTCTGGTCGAGGAGAACGATACGTTTTCTTCCGGCGCGACCATAGCTTACATTGCCCCAGAAGGATTCTCTTCAACAGCTTCTTCTGCCCCCGGGGAATCCGCGCTTCAAGAACCTTCCTCAGATACCTTTGTGCCGGCTTCACCCCGGGTCAGAAAATATGCGGCCGACAAACATGTTGATCTCAATGAACTGACCCGTTGGACTGAGCATAGACCTTTGAGGGTCGAAGACGTGGACGATTTTATGTCGCGCGCAAAAATCTCCCCGCGACAGCCCTATTCAGCATTTCGCCAGCAGTTGATTCGTCACTTGACCGATCCCGGTGCGCTTCCAACGACTCTGCATAGGCGAATTCGCCAAGCGTCCTCTTCATTTTCTCCTTTGGTTCAAGTCGCTTGGGGAGTCGACATGGCTCTTAGGCGTCATCCTGAAATTCACGGCTGGGCTGATGACCAGGGATTTACTCCTGCCTCGGAACTTCGGTTAGGAATTGCTGTGGCGGCTGATGAGGGACTCATGGTGCCGGTTGTGGCAGGATCACATGATGGGCCCGGTTGGGACGAGGTCTTAAAGACACTGCATAAGGCTGCGAAAGAAGGAGCCTGGAATCTTGTTGAGATGTCCCGCCCTTCCTTTATCATCAGCAACTTAGGCCCTTGGGGCATCGAATATTTCACTCCTCGTCTCATGAGCCCAACTGTCGCGATTTTGGGAGTGGGTCAGAAAGATGCCACAACCATTCCTGTTTCCCTAACCTTCGATCACCGCGCTGTAGATGGTTTGCAGGCTGCGGTTTTCTTGGCCACACTCGACGAAGTCATGCAGTCATTGGCATGAGACATGACTTTTGGTTATGAGTACCGCCGTCAACGAAGTGCTATTAACACATTTGCCCTGCACCGAGTTGGGGAGGGATGATGGCGAACATCTTCAGTATATGCCAAAAGAAACAGAACGTTGACCGCAGTTCCCATATGTTCCATTGGGGTTTGAGATGTTTGGGCAATACCCGGACCACACGACACGAGGCAAAAAGCAAAGGCAGAACAAACCCAGGACCGGATAGAGACTAAGACGTCCCCGGCCACTAAGTGTGGATGGGCCGTCTTAGTCAACCCATCTTCTTCGCCGGGAAAGACGACCGTGTTTTTCCATCTTTATGGCCATTACGTGTCGGCACGTGGATACGCTTGTCTTGGTTTTCATAGGGATTGTTAGACTCACAGATTTTAAATGTATAATGAATTTAATAGAATTCAACGAATTCGTTGCAAAATAGTTCTGGACGAATTTTGAGCTTCAGGAGGTGTTGGTATTTGGCCGGGAACCAATACAGCGAGAGGTACCGCGCATTTCAGTGGGATATCCCTCGGAACTTTAATATGGCGCAAGCGATTCTTGAAAAAAATCCAGGTGATCATATAGCAATTATCGATGTATCTGAGGATTTTGATGCCAAGTTTTATCGATTTTCCGATATACGCCAAATGGCCTGTCGTCTGGCCAATACGCTGCGCGATTTAGGACTCGAATCGGGACAAAGAGTGGGCATATTGCTCTCTCAGAGTGTGGAGCTGGTTGTTTCGCATCTTGCGGTGTATTTGAATGGAGCCATTGCCGTGCCGCTGTTTTCTCTTTTTGGGGACGAAGCGCTTACGTACCGTCTTAACGATGCTGGGTGCACTGTGTTGGTTGCCAGTGGTGAAGACTGGGAGCGGTTCAGGGAATTGCGCCGTGAGTGGCATCATATTAGGAATGTGATCTTAACCGGAACCTCTTCCCCCACGGGTGCGGGGGTGATCTCCTGGGAGCAGGTGAACACCGCTTCGGAAAGATTCCCGATGCGGCCAACCGCCTCCGGTGACCCTGCCCTCATTATCTATACCTCGGGTACGACGGGTTCACCCAAAGGAGCCGTGCATGCCCACCGGGTACTTTTGGGCCACATGCCCGGGGTTTTTATGTCTCATCAAGATTTTCCCCAGCCCGGTGACTTGCTGTGGACTCCTGCCGATTGGGCATGGATTGGCGGGTTGCTGGATGTGTTATTGCCGAGTTTATATCAAGGCATTGGTGTGGTAGCGTTTCGCCCTCGGAAGTTTGACCCTGAACGTGCCCTTGAACTGATGCGACGATTCCACATTCGCAACGTGTTCTTTCCACCCACCGCCCTGCGTTTGTTGCGGCAATCTATGACGTCTCGCGATCACTACCGCGATGTGCATTTGCGTACGCTGGCGAGTGGAGGGGAAGCGTTAAGTCCGGATTTATGGGATTGGATCCAGTCTGTTTTTGGGATAGTGCCGGCCGAATTTTATGGTCAGACCGAGGCGAATTTGCTGCTCTCTAATCAACCGAATGCTTTCTCTCCCCAGATAGGCTCTATGGGAAGAGCCGTTTACGGCCACTATCTGCGTCTTTTCAACGATAAAGGAGAAGAGGTCAAAGCGGGGGAGACGGGAGAAATTGTGGTGGACCTACCGGATCCGGTAGCATTTTTGCAATATTGGAACAAACCTGAGGCCACGGAGGAAAAAACGGCGGGAGGCCAGGTGCATACGGGTGATTTGGCCGTCAAAGATGAAGAGGGAAACTTTTATTTTGTTGCGCGTCGTGACGACGTCATCAACTCGTCAGGATATAGGATGGGACCAGCGGAAATTGAGGCGGCTATCCTCAGTCACCCGCAGATTGCGATGGCTGCCGTAATCGGCAAGCCAGATCCCATTCGGGGAGAAATTATCAAGGCTTTTGTCGTGCCCGTCTCCCCCCTATTGAATAAAGAGCACATAACCAAGGAGATTCAGAACCTGGTGAGAAAAAAACTGGGGGCGCATGAATACCCGCGAGAGGTTGCCTTTGTCGAATCATTGCCCATGACGACAACAGGCAAGATACAAAGACGGATCTTGCGCGAACAAGAAAAATCGAAACCATAAACTGTTGGGCTCATACGTTCTGCGCGGTTAAGGCCTGGTGGCCATGGGAAAATGCTTCGGAACCAGAGCAGATTGCGCGACAAATTACACTAGTTGAGATGTGCGTTAAGGTAATCCATCGTATAACAGCAGGGGGGATGGAGAATACCATCGCCAAACACACCGAGGTTTATGTTCACGGGTTCTTGTTTCTTGGTGACGCCACAAGACAAGACCATGCCATCACGCGAAAGCTAATAATTTTCGGAAACTTACAATTAAGGAGACGCTTTTATGAGGCTGTTGCACATGCCGCCAATGGTTGAGATAGGTGGGCTGAGCTTGTTGGCGGCCTTGATGGTTATGCCGTCTTCTCAAGACTTGTCGAAAAGATCACAGAAATCGACTCACGTTACTGCGGCATTTATGAAGGCTGGAGTGATTTCTACCAGGATAGCTTCCCCCACGCCGGCGACGGAAGTGCCTAGTGTCATTCCGGCAAACGGAGTGCTTATCAATACGAATCAGGCTCTACTATTACCTGCAAAACTCAACAATCCTCCCGTATCGAAAACTCAAGCGCTGGTGATGGCGAAGTCGTATGATAATGCGCCGGATCTGTCCGTGACATCGGTGAAGTTGACGGACTTTACCTTTCCCGGTTCTATTCCGGGTCCTGCGACTAAGGTGCCATTTCACAAAATTGAGGACGTACCAGTCTGGGTCGTGACGTTTACCACACCCACGCCGGCTAATGTTAGCCAGGCTCCAACCGGAATTCCCGTCTATGTCACCCATGATAATCTCGTCATTAATGCTCGGACGGGATCTTTGGTTGTGGGATTTTCTACGAAATAACACGTCTGTGGCGGGGCAGGACCAGAAAAATCCGGGGCATCAGGCAACGTTCAGTGCTTGAGACTTCCATGTGATCGTGCACCACCTGCGTGAATGTCTTCTCACATAAGTCGAGACTCTTGAGATGAAATCCCCGAGGCTGAAGACCGCCTTGGCATCCAAGGTCACTCTTCGGTCAGGGAAATATGCTGGCGGTCAAAGGCCTGGGAGTATATTTCCGCATGTTTCGACAGGCACCTGAGATCCATGGACGAAGGGTGCGGTAACAGCGCAAAGCCAAGAATTAAGGAAATATTTCGCTGGTTAACTGAGGTGGGTTATCGATCGAGACTGGTCCCAAGAGGTTAAGAAGTCGATCCGATGGCCTACCGGGTAGGGGTCAAAAGGCATGTAAAGTCAAGCCAAGTGTCCATATCTCGGGAATGTTCGTTGTCCTATTCTGATGTCAGATGAATTATTAGTTATTTCAGAATAAGACTTTTCGGGAGGGAGAGTATGGATCAGCTAGGACTTGCCCGATTACAATTTGGAATTACCACAATTTATCATTTTTTGTTTGTGCCCATCACCATCGGTTTGGCATTTTTGCTGGCTATTATGGAGACGATTTATGTCCGATCCGGTAATGAGGATTATCGACGCTTGATTCAATTTTGGGGCCGGCTTTTCTTGATCAATTTTGCGGTGGGGGTCGTTACCGGTCTTTTGCAAGAATTTCAATTTGGAATGGATTGGGCCAATTATTCCCGGTTTGTAGGAGATGTTTTTGGAGCGCCACTGGCCGTGGAGGCCTTAGTGGCGTTTTTTATGGAATCGACCTTCATAGGCATTTGGAATTTTGGCTGGGATAGGGTGTCGAAGCAGCTGCATCTTTTGTCAATTTGGCTTGTGGCGCTTGGCACGATGCTTTCAGGATTTTGGATTCTCACCGCGAATGCGTTTATGCAAGAACCGGTGGGGTATAAAATGGTACACGGAACGGCCCAATTATCGAGCTTTGGGGCGCTGTTAACAAATCCGCAGTTGTGGGTTGAATTTCCGCATACCATTTTAGCCGCGTATTTAAGCGCATCCTTCTTTGTGCTGGCGGTGAGCGCTTACCAATTGTTGCGCCATCACTATCCCGAACTGTTCCAATTTTCGTTTCGGTTAGCAAGTATTGTGGCCTTAATTTCTGCGGTTCTGGTGATCTTTGTAGGCGATATGCAAGCGTCTCATCTGAGAACCTCACAACCCATGAAACTGGCCGCTGCCGAGGCGTTATGGAATACAACCTCTATGCATGCGCCATGGAGCGTCTTTGCTATAGTGAACGGGCAGGCGCAAAAAAATTACGCCCCAGTACAAATTCCCGACATGCTCACGATTTTGGCCTATAAGAGCCTTAGCGGATCCATTGCGGGGATTCATCAGATTCAGGCCCAATATGTCCAAAAATATGGACCGGGTAATTATATTCCGCCCGTGGCCCCCGTGTACTATACGTTTCGGTTGATGATCCTTGCCGGCATCTTAATGTTGGCGTTTTCGGCTTATGCCGTATATCTGCTAAAGCGATCACGGTTTCAAGACAAAAGATGGTTTCTCAAAACGTTGGAATGGAGCTTGATGTTACCATATTTAGCGAATACAGCGGGATGGATCATGACAGAAGTAGGGCGGCAACCCTGGGTTGTCTATGGCCTTTTGAGCACCCAAAAGGGGGTGTCATCGACCCAAAGTGTGCCTATGTCCGATGTTATCCTGTCCCTTGTTATTTTTGCTGTCGTTTATGGCGCTATGGCAATTGCAGCCATTTATTTATTTCGCCGCTCCATTCATTGGGGATTGAACCCTCCGGCACAACAGCCTGAATTAACCGATGAGGAGATGTTTCTAGGCGGATCTCACGGATAAGTGATGGAGGAGGTGGCATGAAAGATGCTCAACGTTTTTTGGTTTGTGTTAATAGCTGTTTTGTTCACCGGCTATTTCATCTTAGAAGGTTTTGATTATGGTGTAGGCATGCTATATCCGGTGATCGCCCGCTCCGATCATGAACGCCGTATGGCGATAAACACGATAGGGCCTATCTGGTCCGGCAATGAAGTGTGGCTGATTACGGCTGGTGGCGCCTTATTTGCTGCTTTTCCGAAGTGGTATGCAACCTTGTTCAGCGGATTTTATGTGGCACTGGTGTTAATGCTGGTGGGCTTGATTTTTCGAGGCGTGGCCATTGAGTACCGCAGTAAAATGAAGAGCGCCAGATGGCATAAAATATGGGATATTCTCTTACGGTTGGGAAGCTTTTTGCCGGCGCTGTTGTGGGGTGTCGCCTTTGCCAACTTGATCAAAGGAGTGCCTATTAATCGGGCCATGAACGATGTCGGCGGATTTTGGAGTCTTCTCACGCCATATGCCGTGTTGGGCGGTATCCTGACGCTTTTAGTGTTTTTGGCCCAGGGAGCCTCTTTTCTTGCTTTGAAAACGACGGGTGACATCCGGCAGCGTTCGTTAAACGTGGCGAAAAAACTGTTGCCCGCAGCCCTGGTCTTAGCTGTTGGATTTGGAGTATGGACGACAACCTTGCCCACCTTGAATCACCGCGGATTTTATTGGTTTCTGCTGGCACTGGGGTGGGTTAGCTTGTTGGGGGCTGACATAATAATCGCCAAAAAGGAAAAATGGGCGTTTTTACTGCAATCCTTGATGATTGCGGCCATGACTACCGGGTTTTTCGTGGTGCTGTTTCCGCGTGTGATGATTTCCACGCTCTCCGCTCGGTATGATTTAACGATTTACAGTGCGGCATCTAACCCCTATACATTGCACGTCATGACCATTGTGTCTTTGATTATGGTGCCCATCGTGTTAGCCTATCAAATTTGGACGTACTGGATTTTTCGCCAACGCTTAACGGTTCGTGATCATTTAGAATATTGATGTTCCCTTCATGGTCCCTTCTCTTGGGTGGAACGAGGTTCGCACTGGGGGCGGGCTCCGGCATTTATATTCAGTCATGCAGGTGCAGGGTTTGATCCGATTCTCTTCATGAATTCGTACAAAACCTGAAGAGATTTTTCTTGGCGAGTTTGCTGTCTATGGAATAACTGAGAAGGTTTTTTTCTAAACTTGTACGCAAGGGTGCCCGCCGATTGTGAAAAGTGTTGGCAGGACGGTGGGGCTCCCCTCTTCGGTCATCTTAGCCCAGGGCAATTTCATGTACGTAATTTGACCTTTAGGAGGGGCCTCCCAGGAGCCGCATGCACTGTACTCAGCGTATCTCTTTATAAACAAACGAGAAAAGTCTGTGCCATTTAATATAATAGGCACATGTTGGAGTCGGAGGGTTCAAAACGGCCTCATTGCCGGATTTATCGCGTTGGTTTACATCCCTTAGTCGCCCGCACGCTGGAGTGCTGAATGGAGAGAATGATGTCCGGCACCGGGACCTTGGGATCGGCATAATACGGAAAATTGGATGTTGTCAAAAAAATGGGGGCTTGATTGTTCGGAAATGACGGTGTGTGGTTTGTTGCTGTACTGCGAACAACAAATCTTACCCGATCTTCTCGGCGCACGAGGTGCCTTTGCATGCGATCATTCGGTCGATAGAGTTGCCTCGTGGTGGATGAGGTGACCGAAGGGCAATTTGAGTCGTTGTTTTCTCTCTTGAAACTGGCGAACAATTCCCCTGGAAGGGGCCGTTGTTGGTTTTTGTCTTAGCATTCTTCGACCCTTGATGGCTTCACACATTGCCTTGATGGTCCGGCCTACTTTAAGCTATTGATCCACCTAAGACTCCTTTTGGGGCGCTTTTGGGCTCTAGATCTGCCTTCCGACTGACCCTTTTGTAGACTAGAGATGCTTCCACAAGACATGGCAAAGGGGGCCATATGGTCCTGGCCTTCTTTCGTGAATTTACCTATTATGAATTTGAATAATGATGAAATAAATCGCCAACGATTAACTTCCAATATTTCTTTCTGGCCTAATAGGGCATAGATATAGAGTTTGGCTGCCGTAAAAGCAACGAGGGGAGCATTTTCGCTAACTCATGACACTTTGCAGGCATGAAGAGGAGAACGGGTCCCTGACACTTTTGAGAGGCCAAGGAGATTCGCCGGATTAATGAGAGGGTATGCCGGCCTCAGATCTGAATACCGACGGTTGCGCCGACCGGTCCTCATGTATTTGATCTCACGCGCGCGCGAAAAAACTCGTTTTTGAAGGAGGACCCATTCGATGAAGAGCGACCGATCGGATTTGAAGAGCCGGTTTGCAATACCCAAAAAGGCTGCATCCCGTAGTCAGATGAGGTCCTGGCACGTTGCAAACGCACCCATCTTCTTGCCGTCAAAAGCGGACATTGACATGAGGTATACGGTCTGCTGGGGATGTCGTAATCACTGCGGAATTGCCGCAACAATATCTGGGGGACTTTTACGCGAAATAAAGGCCAACCCATATCATCCCGTGCCGAACACCTCCTATGCTTTATATGATACACCGCTCGGGGCTGCTAAGGTGTGGCAAACACCACCGTTATTATGCGCCGAGACTCTTCAAAGAAGAGACGCGATTTATGATCCCCTGCGCGTCGTTTTGCCCTTAAAACGCTCAGGATCCCGGGGATCTGGAACTTGGGAGGTGATTAGCTGGGAAAAGTTGATAGGAGAAGTTGTCAATGGCGGGCGATTGTTTTCTAATATCCCTGGCGAAGAAGAACGGGTCATTCCAGGGTTTAGTTCTCTCTATGATAAAGGGCTCAACCAAAGTGTGCCGATAGATCCGACTCACCCAGATATGGGTCCTAAAACGAATGCGTTAGTCATTTACATGGGTGAGGTCCAAGACGGGCCGAGGCAATTCATTGACCGGTTTGCCAGATCTTTTGGTACAGTGAATGTTTTTGACGCCGGGCAGATTAAAGACGAGAACCGAGAGGTAGGCCTAACGTTGTCATGTGGCATAAAAGGAACCACCTTCGGTCCAGACATGAGCCATGCGGAATTTGTTTTGGGATTTGGTATGGCCCGTCGAGCCCAAGAGTTTGGACAACCGATAAATGGCGGAGAATCCGATTGTCATGCGGGCGGAAGAATACATATCGTGGACGTGCGCTCCGAAAATCCTCGGAGTCCCGAGGAGGATTTCACCTGGATTCGACCGGGGGGTGATGGGGCCTTAGCCATGGGGATAGTGCGGTGGATTTTGGATAATAATGCGTATGACAAAGACTATTTGGCTATTCCCAGTGCTCAAGGGGCATGGAAGTATGGGCAGCCGAATTTTACCAATTCCACCTGGCTTGTGAATGTTGACAGAAAAAGAGTGCAACAAGGAGAGTTTCTGACGGCTCAAGAAGCCGGGTTGATTATAAATGAACCGTCCTACGCTAAAGACACGGTGGTCCTGGATCTGAAATCCGGGCGGCTTACCCCTGCAATGTTGGCGGACAGAGCCTCATTAGCCGTTGATCCTGATTACCATAAACCGTTGCGAATCCATGGTATTCATTGCCAAACAGCGTTTCAGATTCTTTGGCAAGAAGCCCACCGTTATTCTCTGCAAGAATATGCTCTGTTTGCAGGTGTGCATGTGGAAGTTTTGGAAAGTCTGGCTCAAGAATTTACCCGACACGGGAAGCAGGCTGTGGCAGACTTTTTCCGGGGACCGGTTATGCACACCAATGGTGTCTATACCGCTCGTGCCATTTTTACCTTGAATTTGTTGATTGGCAACGTGGACTGGGTTGGCGGATATATTACGGGGGGTGGTGGAGCGGATCTTCTTGGTCAGGAAAAAGATGCCCGGTACAATCTGGATCACTGGCCCGGTGAAAACCATCGCGTGCCGTATGGCGTAAATCTTTCCCGATCGGGCGTTTCTTACGAAGAGACGTCATATTATGTTGAACGCGTCAAACAAGGGCAATCTCCGTATCCAGCGCTTCGTCCCTGGTTTCCCTACAGCCAGGGACTATGGGAAGAAATGTTTGCGGGGTTGTATCAAGGCTATCCCTATCATGGGGAAATTATCGTGCAATACCATGCCAATCCAGCCAAGAGCGCGCCAGCCATTGGCGGCAGGACAAATTCGCCATGGATCGAGCTGATGACAGACGTAGGGAAGATTCCGTTATTCATCGCGGTGGACACCAAAATTTCCGAAAGCTCACAATATGCGGATTATATCGTGCCGGACACGGTAGGATTTGAAGGATGGGGGTTTTCCCAGAATCAGGTTGTGAGTGCGGCCAAAACAGTCGGTGTGGGAGCACCGGTGATTCGACCTCTGAATGAGAGGACGCCGGAAGGCGAGAGCATGAGTATGGAACAATTTCTTATTGATGTGGCCAAGCGCATTAGACTTCCGGGCTTTGGATCTCATGCTTTTTCTGATGGCGGAGATTTACATAGCCGTGCTCCGTATTATCTCAAAATGTTGGCGAATTTGGCATATGACGCGAGTTATATTCACGCAGGCCCAGAGCACACCGTTTCCCTGGGGCCGGTTCCAGGTGGCGGATTTGAGGACATGAAAGTGATTGCGCAGTGGCGTGAAAATTATCAAGATGCTCTCAGTGAAGAGGAATGGCGCAAGGTGGCCTACGTTCTGGCGCGGGGCGGACGATTTGAAAATTACCTGGATGCTTACGAGGGAAGATCCTTAGGAGCTATGTGCCAGAAAACGCTACCAATAAAAGAAACTTTGGCTGCCCTTAGAAGGAAACAGGAGCCGGTTAGTGCCTATTGGGATTTGTTCTATCCTCCTTTAAGCAATCATGGGCGGATGTGGATGAGCCATCGTTTTGGCAGTGCCAGGGCTCTTAAGATTTACAGCCAGGACCAGGCTCATATGCGTAACGCCTTGACGGGCAGGCGTTTTCTGGGTACGGGAAGTTATCAACCGCTGCAAAATATGATGGGACAACATGCCGATCAGGCAGATTTTATCCAAGGTTTCCCTTTTGTGTTGACTTCGCGCAAGAATGTGTTTGAGCCCAGCCGTCAATGGGGAAAAAACGTGCCCGATGTGTTGGTATCTTTGCCTGTCATCGATATGAATCCAGAGGATGCCCAAAAAAATGGATGGATGGATGAGGAACTGGTTCGGGTGAAATCTGTGAGCTACCCCTTGGGCGTAAGTGCACGAATCCGCATTTGGCCAGGACAAAGGCCGGGAGTGCTTTCCTTTGTTCAGAACCGTTCTGATGGCCCCGTTGCCTCGACAAGACAACAGCGTCCGGGTGATGGAGCAGGACAGTGCTCAACTTTCAATGCCCTGATGCGCTGCGACGAATCACTGAAAGCCGGACCTTGGTGGAGCATTGCCTTAGAAGACCCTGTGGGAGGAGGGATCGCTTGTGATGAAACCCGGGTGAGAATCGAGAAAATGGAAGCACCCTGGACCTGGGGCGGATAAGGCAGGGTGGTGATCAGAGAAACGGCGATATAGGAAGACATGGCTAGACGCGTGCGACATAGCAAAAGAACAACACCCACGCGCATGGAAATGGTGAAGCCAGGGGGGATCACAATGATGACCAAGAACACAGATCAACAGCCTTTAATTGGTGTAGCTTTGCTGGTTTCCAGTGAACTGGAGGACGAGGGATTGTTAAAAGTGATCCATGATCTTACTGACATGGTCAGCACTTGTCACCGAATCATTCATGACATTGCCGATGTTGAGGCAATGGTGACTTGTCAGTGGGAAAAGGTAGAGGTTGTGATTATGATGCTGACCCATAAAATTGTCGAATCTGCGGTAAATATCTGCCATGAGAATCTCGTGGACGTGCCCATTGTTGTCGTCGCCAAAGAACCGCTTCAATGGAGTGTTGCTTCCCGTTTGCTCGATCACGGGGTAAAGGGATTAACCATGTCAATGCAGGCTTCGGTGATTGTAAGCATGGTGCGTTTAGCCTATTACCGCACAGGCGGGGTGGATTCTGAATGGATCCGCCAATTGCTGAATGTTATCGAAGAAGGTGATGCCCAGCGTATGGGACGGCTTACAGATCTTGACTATCATATTTGGTCGTTAATGGTCAAAGGGTATTCCAATCCTAAAATATCACAATATTGCGGGATTTCACTGTCGCAAACCAAACACCACGTAAACAACATCTTTAAGCACCTCGGCGTTCATGACCGAGAGCATGCGATTATGTTGTACGATGCTGCTGCAAGGGTGAGTTCTTTGAGTCCCAAGTGACGGGCAGTCACATCTAGAGGGTGTATTGCAATTGCCGTGATCGGGTATTCAGGACTTCCGCATGATTTTTCGACCGCCACACTGACTTCGGTCGAATAGCAGATCGAATGCAACCAGGATCGAAATGGCAAAGAAGACAGATTCTAGTCGATGTCGATGAGTGTAAGAACACACTAACTAAAATGGTCCGGTTCGTGAGGAGGTAAGGAGGCACAATACCGATGACGGCTGTCATTGCTTTACTGACACTGGAAGGCGCGTTACTGGCTGCAAGCCTAGTGATTCTTGTTTGGCAGGTGTGGCGTCAGATGGGATTTGAAAAGTCGTTGGGCTCTCGCCGGGTTATTATGTTTCGGTTTGGGAAGAGAAAGATCGTTTTGCGTTCTCGTTTAACTGTGTGGCGTATAGTGGGACAAAAGCGAGTGACAAAAACAAAAAAGGGCCGCCACATTCCCTGGATACACGTTGTGTCCGCCGGCCATTCTTCGAAAACGCGATCCTCTAAACGCCACGTCCGGTGAGAAGAATGTTGCCATGATCCCCCTTAAGCAAGAGAAGGTGAATTGGAAATACCCTGGTTTTACCAAAAAGACGAAGCCATGGGCTACGGTGGCCTATGGGGCAATCAACAAAGAGGGTATTCGTATTGTGGGGTTTGATCCTGCGTGTTCAGAGCATGCTGCTCTCTGAGCGAGATTTTGTTGAAATAAGGGCGATACACAATACTATGTCCAGAAATCGCTAATGCGCGCTAAAGAGTATGTCAGAGATGCGGTTTGTAACGGATATACCGGTTCTTCTTCATAAAGTATAGCAGCGTGCCTGGGTAATCAATTTGCTGTGCGATTTGAAATAGATGTGCAGCGATAGGAGCTATGGGATGTCACTATTATGTTTCAAGAGATTCTCCGAACACGGCGAAGAAAATTCTTAATCAATTGGTAGGATGATGACTTCATCTCGAGTTCCAATACGGACATGAGTTCTGTGGGATGCCCTTGTTAAAAACCTAGAAACCAGACATCACGACTTTGCCGATGGCCGGCATCCTGCCCCAGCTATCAATGGCCAGGTGTTCACTTGGGATCCAATATCTCTGGCACAAGTGCGTTAAGCCCTTTTTGCTGCAGGTGTTGCTGACCCCCATAGCCAAAGCGGGGAGTCCCGTGCACACAACACCATGATCGATACTTACTCCTTCTGTAATGAAAAATTTAGGAATGGAGAAAAATATCCAATTAATGCGTTGGTTTGTTGATTAAATAAGGCAAAACCCGGATTTTCCGCCCCAACCACCGTAGACGCTTTGAGAGGAGTGCTTAGGATAGTGCCGTGAGTCACCGTAATAATTTCAGATCCACCCAGTCGAGCCCAGCCCCATGTATGCGTTGCACTCCGGGAGTACGGAGTTAAGTTCCCGTATTCCACGCGATACTGGCCGTTACCCAATTGTCCTTGAAGTACCCAACCGGACTTCTCCTTATGTAACTGTATTTGTTGAGAGGCCCCTACTGGATAGAGATCTAATAGAACGGTCCCTGATACGTTAAAAACGGCCAAGATAGACGCCCGTGCGGGGATTGTCACGGTCGCCTTTTGATGACTTAAGATCGTCGTCACAGAACTGGCCTTGTGATAGCTCCAGACCATTCCCGGGGCTTGCGGTTCCAATTTTCCTGGTGTGAGTAGATATTCTCCCGCAGGGGCGCCTTGACTACTGATCCTCATCGTCGTGGCAGAGAGCCTCGAGGAGTGGGTAATCTTCGCAGACGGCAATATTGGAGACGTCGAGGGTGAAGAGGCCGATTTCGTTGTTGTGACAGGTCGACTGGATGAGATAGATGAATGGCTGCTGACTCCACATCCGGCTAAAGCAAGTGTGCTCAACGCGGTAGCCCAAACACCGAAAAGATCATGTCGTACTTTGATGTCTCCTGGCAAATATTGAATAGATTATTATTTCCTCTTCATAATAACGATGGAGAGAGCCAATCGGTTACGAACTAAAAAGGCAGCCAGCGAGATTGTATTACCATTGCCGTAACTGAGTCCGGCTCCGGGTCTTGCATGGCGCACGTCAATATGAACGAAGGATTGGCCGGGCATAGACCTTGTGAGGCATGGTGGGGTTCGCTTGCGCGTGAAGATGGTGGGAGAAGTATTCGAGAGGGAACCAAAGCGAAAAGCCCTAAAAGATTGCGCAAGGGGTAGGAAAAAGGGCAAAACGTTGAGATGGGAGAATGGGCCGTATTCCACGACCAAAGAGTCTTCCTTAACCTTAAAGAAGTGCCTAAAATTTTTCGACCTGTATACTTCATTGCGCGAAAGAGGGGTTCACTTCACGCCACCAAGCGAAACGAGACCGTACGGTCTCGACACCAGTTTTCGAGGCCCGTGTTTCGGTGGACGGCCGTGAGGGTGGCTAAAGCCACGCTGCC
>JAKBWA010000083.1:0-12638 GCA_021841025.1 Bacillota bacterium
ATCTAAGAAGAGGTGAGGATAGTCATCGAGGAGAGTGAGAAAGTCCTCACCTACGTAAGGATTCGGATCGGGTTGAGTACCTGCGTGGATGGCAATGGAACGATTGCGGTCGATGATCGCTTGGTATAAAAAGTCGAGACGCGGATCATCTGGACGCACCTTTTGAACATTGGCACGTATTTTAAATCCGGCAAACTGGAATTCGTCCAGAGCCTGGACCACGATAGAAGAAAAATCAGGATCATCCGGATGAACGGTTCCATAAAGATGGAGTTGCGGGCGGTGGCGAGCCCAATGAAAAAGCCACATATTCATATCTCTAGCAACGCCGGGTCGGTGAGCGTAAACCAGAATAGAAGCATGGTCAGCGCCGCCTCGGCGAAGTTGTTGCCAAAGGGCCTCTTCCCACAAGTTCTGATAAAAGAGTTCCCACCCCGATTTGGCAAACCATTGGTAAATGCGTTGTTGCCAATGAACCGGGAAAACGTGAACATGTCCGTCATGGTAAGCAAAGGGTATTGAGGACATAGTGTTGGTCTCCGTCTTCTCCAAGAACTCGGTAAAGAAAAGAAATCAGTCAACAAGCCATCAGAGATCAGGCCGTTTCCTTAGCCATTTCGCGACTCGCGATGGCATAATATAAAGGCTCGGTCTGCATCAAATTTCCAGGGGATGCGTGTAGCATCAAGACGGTTCGCAATCACGAGACGTCGCCTGTGAGAAGCATTACCGGCAAGAGGTCTCCTGGTTGGTAAGGTCCGGAATTTTCCGGGACGACCATAAGAGCTTCGGCTCCTATCCACGAACTTTGAACAGCTGAATCTTGTTTCTTATAGGGCCATATATAAAGGTTGTCGCCATCTTGCACCAGGCGGCTACGGACGTAATGGCGGCGATCGTGAACTTCCGAAAAGGGCTCATATAAAGGCAACCGGAGAATGGTGCGTTGCCACTGGTCATCGGCCATCATCATGCGGATGACAGGTCTGACAAATAGCTCGAATGTGACCAAGGCGGAAACGGGGTTGCCCGGCAGTCCAAAAAACGGGCGGTTGTGAAGCATACCGAAGGCTACCGGTTTCCCGGGTTTCATGTTGACACGCCACAATTCCAAGGACCCTTCGGCCGACAACACGTTTTTGACCCAGTCGAAGTCGCCTATTGATACCCCCCCGGAACTCAAAATAATGTCTGCCGAAGCCGCTTGTCGAAATCGTTGTGAAATCATTTCTCGTGTGTCAGGCACAGGTGGCAAAATGATCGGATCGGCACCCGCGGCCAGTGAGGCTGCTGCCAGTGCGAAAGTGTTAGAATTGCGAATTTTCCCTGGCTCCAGTTCCTCCCCGGGCTCGACTAACTCATCTCCCGTAGCGACAATGGCCACAGTGGGTTTGCGATAAACCATAACGTTCTTGCGCCCGACCGTGGCGAGAATCCCCACGATAGGGGACTTAATCACAGACCCGGCCTGTAGAACCTGTTCTCCTTGCTGAATGTCTTGGCCCCTTCGACGAACATTTTGACCCGGATGCACGGGTGATAGTGCCAGAACCAGGTTCTCTCCTGTTATCTGGGTCCACTCTGATTGAATCACTGCATCGGCTCCTTCAGGCAAAGGAGCCCCCGTCATGATTTTGTAGGCTTCTCCATGAGTGAGCGAATGAGGTGAAGGGTGTCCCGCGGCGATGGTTCCTTTGATCCGAAGGGTCACGGGATTTGCAGAGCTGGCTTGAGAAAGGTCGTTGGCCAGGACAGCAAAGCCGTCCATCGAGCTGTTAGTGAACCCTGGGATATCATCTGGACTCACGATGTTCTCAGCCAAGACTCTTCCCCAGGCTTCTAGCAAGCCGACTGACTCTGGTGGCATTATGGGAACAGTGTGAGATAGTATACGTTTTTGAGCTTCTTCAACAGTCATTAACATGACCTTTGTTCATCCTTCCTTGACTGAGACACAGCAAAGCTCTTCATGTCGCTTCGTTCCCATTGTAACAAAATTGCTTTTGGTGCCAAGTGTTGAGGCCTCACACCTTAGTACCCCTTTGTTTATCATTTTAGTTATTATCTTGCTTGTTATAGGGGAAGCCTTGGACAAAAAACGGAAGCGTTTTGCGCTTGCTGACTTTATTGAACGCCAAGTTGGATTAGGTATGTGGGGGGTGCAGATCCCCGAATTCGATGGTCTTAAGAGGTTTGTAACACACACTTCTAGCGGCCTGGACACATCTTGCTGTACAAGTCCTAAAACAGGTGATATTGTCATCGGAGAGGAGAGTGGGAAAGGAGCCATCATGGCTGCGCCTAGACGGATCGTTGAATATTTATTAGCAATTGATATCGGCAATACTCACATCAAAGTAGGATTGTTTCATCATGGCCAATGGCAAGAAGAGTGGCGGTTATCGACAGATCCCAAGAGGACCGCAGATGAGTACCGTATTCCTCTGAAAGCATTTTTGCAAGACGTTTTAGTTGAACAAGTCGATCAAGTGGTATTGGCATCGGTAGTGCCGTTATTAACCCCGGTTTTTCACCGAGTCGCTCAGGCTCTTTCCGATGCGCCTTTAATGGAAATTACCCCTCCAGGTTACGGACTAAAGGTTCAATATACTCCTGCGGATTCATTGGGAGCAGACCGGTTCGTGAATGCTCTGGGAGCATGGCGCAAGTACCGGACCAGCTTAGTCGTTGTCGGAGTCGGAACAACGGCTACTGTAGACGCCGTGTCCCACGATGGTGTGTTTTTGGGAGGGACGATTGCTCCGGGCCCGCATTTTCTGGCTCAGGCTCTGGCTCAAGGCACCGCGAGGCTGCCTCTCATTCCGCCTGGCTTTCCGGACAAGGAACTGGGACAAAACACGCAAGAAGCCATCGCTATTGGAGTTGGCCATGGATTTATCGGCATGGTTAGTGCGTTGATTATGCGAACTTGGCGCGTTTTGGGAGAGGATGCCCCCGTTATTCTTACCGGGGGGTGGGCCAACCGAATTATGAGCCATTTACCCTTTGAGGTCAAATATGAGCCGATGCTCACACTTGACGGATTGCGGTATGCCGCAGAATATCAGCTTCAACGCGAATGAGCCAGGACGCACTCTTCGCCATCGCCAAGCCCTGGGGACAATTCACATCACGTGAGTCACGTGGGTATTGGGCCTGCCTTTGACCTTCCCGGAAATTAAGAATTGTGCTGCGGGTTGCATGACGATCTTGCTTATCCTATTCTGTCAGTTCTCGCCCTCTAATCCCTGTTGCTGTTCTGTCAATGTGTCCTTGTTTTAACGATACGGTTTTCGAGCCCTCATGGCATGATCTGCATGTATCGTGAAGGACATTGTCAACATAGGATGAAGAAGCAGAAGAGGGGAGGAGATTATTACAGATGACGCGTTATTCTGGAATACTGGGACAACAAGATGTGCATCAAAAAGCGGAGCCCGGAGCCTCCAAGGATATACGGGAGGCATTTCTCAAACTCCTGACGGAAAGAGCCCCTGCTTCGGTCCTATGGCAGGGGCTCATATCTGTCTCTGAATTCAAGTGGCCAGAATGGTCTCACCAAGCCTTTGCCAAAGAACGAAACGATTGGTTGTCTCTCTCTCAGTTGACCGTCAATGGAATGGAAGAGGATGTCAAACATTGGGGAAGGTTTGCGCGTTTGGCAGCTAATCGTATCGCTCAAGGAGGCTGGAAATCGCCTTTGGCTCCGATTAAGACGTTACGGACGTCATTGTGGGTTTTATGGCTATTGGAATTACAAGGAGAACAAATCGACTGGCACTCTATGGTGTTACAAGCCGCCAGCTGGATTCATGCCATCACGGATCCCGTAGGGGGAGATTTTTTTATCCGGGCCAAGCTTCACGATGATTGTGAGGAAATTAAACGGTGGACGGGAAACCATCTAGCGGGACAAAATCTGTCCCGTGAAGTAGAGGCACTGCATTTGGCTTTGGATGATTATTGTGTCGTGATTCAGCGAAAGGAAAGCCGCGGTATTGACGTGCCTTGGGCCACGAGTGCCCATGTTGACACTTGGGAATGGCATATCAGACGGAACGATTTTAGTCCGCTTTCCCGCTCTCTTACTCCCTCGTTGCCAATTCGTGACTTGACGGAAAATTTTCCGGCTAACCTTCTGCCCAAGGTCCGAGGCGCGCTAAAAACCGTGCAGTATGTGCCGATATCCTCCTTGGGGGCGGCAAGCTGGATCAGGGCTCATCCTCAGCCTGCTCTCTTCTATGGCCCTAAGGCCGCAGGTTCTCTTCTTCTCAGTCAGTTGTATCTCTGGTGGATCCGCTATAGTGTCCTGGATCCTTTAAGTTTGCTGTTAACTGCTCCTCCCATTTTCGACGGAATTCTTTATGCTCTGGTGTCGTGTCTTCCTGAGTCTGTTCCCGATTCATGGAAGCAATGGAAAAACAACTGGCAACACTCCATGAAACTTCTCGCCTTAAGTGATGCCTGGATGTGGTTGGAGGGTGCTGAGCCGATGACTGTTAAACAGTGGCTGGAAACGGTCCTAGGTCACCCGGCTGCAGCGTGGTGGGCCTTGCATTTGAAAACGAATCCCAGTTATGCGGTCGTTGGGCTGACATTGGCGGAACAAATTCTAGAGGAATGTACTGAACCGGGATATGAATGGTGGGGGTTTTCGCGGGGGGCCAATATTTTCATGTTGCCATAGTCCTTTCTGGATTTTTCCCGCATGGTAAAATAAATTGGACAAATCAACAAGGGGATAACCTTATGACGCCACAGGAGCTTTTGGACAAGCTGGAGACAGTGGTTATTGGGAAAAGACAACAAGCTTTATGGCTTCTCGTTGCGCTCATCGCGAAAGGACACGTGCTTATCGAGGATGTTCCGGGCGTAGCGAAGACTCGGATGGTGCGTTCGTTGGCGCAATTACTGCAATTGTCCTTTGCCCGGATCCAGTGCACTCCCGACTTATTGCCATCGGATATCACTGGAGGCATGGTTTATGATCCCTCAAAACACTCTTTGGAATTTAGATCGGGCCCGGTATTTCACCAAATGGTTCTGGTCGACGAAATTAACCGTGCAACGCCCCGCGCACAATCTGCTCTTTTGGAGAGCATGGAAGAGGGGCAAGTCAGTGTGGATGGCATCACCTATCCTTTGCCTCAACCTCATTTGATTGCAGCGACAGCCAATCCGGTTGAGATGTCGGGGACATTTCCCCTGCCGGAAGCACAAAAAGACAGATTTCTTTTATCTTTTTCGATGGGATATCCCACATTGCAAGAAGAACAGCACATGGCCCACCAGCTGTCCCTTTTTGACCCCGTTCAGGAACTGACTCAAGAGATTACGCCAGAAGAGATTGTGGCGTGGCAAGACAAAGCCGGTCGTATACGTATTAGTCAGCCTGTTAGTGATTACATAGTGGCTTTGGTGAGAGAGAGCCGAGAGCATCCCCAAGTGGTGCTCGGGGCCTCACCCAGGTCTGTGATGCAGTGGATTCGTGCTTTAAAAGCGTATGTGTGGCTTCACGGGGAAACATTTGCCACCCCTGATCATGTGCAAGCTTTAGTACGGGTAATTTTGGGGCACCGCCTGATAATTCAAGGGGGTCCCCGGCAACACGTGCTGTACGAGCGAAGCCGGGTTGTTCAAGAAATCTTGGATGACATTGTGGCGAAGGTTGCGGTTCCTGTTGAGAACGTTTCATGATTTGGACCACATGGTCATCCCGAGGCATTCAAGTGCTGTCCGGTATACTCTTGGTCACGGGAATTTTGAGTCGTGACTTTCCAGTTGTGGTCACGGCAATATTTTTGTTAGCGGCCTTGGTGCTGTCGCATTATTTAGCGGCCCAGGCTTTTCGTAATCTGACTATTAGCACAGATCCCTCCCATGCCACAGTGGAAGTGGGGGAAGAGATTAGCTTATCCGTGACGCTAGCTAATCCCTTGAACGTTGCGGCCGGGTTCATTCAATTGCGGCAAGACATTCCCCAGGGCCTTTCTGGAGAGTCTCCGGTTCATGCCGAATTTTCCTTGGGCCAGCGCCAAATGGCACGGGTGAGCATCACTGTGCGGGCAAGTGCTCGCGGACGCTGGATATTTGCCCCGATGGATTTTTACCAGATTGATGTTTTGGGATGGGCACAAATGACCGTTCAAAAAACGGCACCGATCATGGTGACCGTATGGCCCAGGCGAGTCGCATTACCGGCAAATTTGTGGAAGGCGGCAAGACGTGTGGGAGAACTCAAAGGACAGTGGTGGGATGAACCCGATCCGGCTTTATACCGGGGTATTAGGCCTTACCAGCCGGGAGATTCTCTAAGATCGGTCCATCCCCACGCTTCCATGCGCATGAAAGAGATCATGGTGAAGGAAAGTGACTATACACGCTCTTATGTGGTGGAGGTCATCTGTCATCCTATAAGCAACCTCCAATCATGGTACGGCGTGGACCGTGAAGAGGCGGAAGATTGTTTCACCTTGGCCGCAACGGCTGTAGAATCTGCTCTGGCTCAAGATTTTGCTTGTGGCTTGACTCTTTCTTGTCCTATTCCCGGATTTGGCCATGGTGTGTCTTTTGCTCCGAGTTCCGGTTCCGCGGTTCTGGCCGATTATTTAACCGATTTAGCGTGGGCTATTCCAGCCGGACTTTTGTCCTCCAATCTGGAAGCATTGATGAATCAGATCATTTTGCGCCATACATTACCGGGACTATTAATTGTGGTATCGCCCATTTGGGACTCTACAATTAATCCTTATTTGCAAAGGCTATCGGACCAAGGTTATGTGATTGGCTGGTTAACAACGTCCGAAAGTCGAGCCGACTTTGATTTGGACATGAGGTGGCATTGGAAAAAGGGACGGGAAATTTATGCTGAATATATGGCCCGCGTTATTTGATCTCAGCTGGATTTTGGCGGCCCAAAAATTGGCGGTACGTGACGCAGTGGTGCTTTGGGTACCGCTAGGCATCTATCTTAGTGTGCGTTTGGGCCATTTTGGGATATGGCAACGGCTTTTGGTCATTCTCTTGTTGGCTGGTGCAACCATTTGGGGAGAATTATGGGGGGCGGTATTCGGAATTCTAGCCTTTTTATTGGCCTACTTGCGCAGATATTTACCCCATCACACTCGTTATGCCTATATGGCCGGCGTGGTCGCGTGGAGTGTTTTGAGTCTCAGCCATCCCCATAATGCTGTTCTCCCGCTGATATTGGTGGCTGTGGCCATAGGCGGTTTGCTGACAGAAGCCTGGCAGCGGAATAGGGATTCGACGTTGCTTCTGATAACAGGAGCGGCCACCCTAGGCGCTTTGTGCGTGACGGTGCTTTTGTGGGTAATTCCCTGGGGATTTCTGATCACCCATACGCTGGGATTGGCAGGCGGGGTATTGGTCTCATTTTTGCTCACACTCATGCCGAAGCTGAAGTTGAGGAAAAAGCCGATCTCTTCCACAACAACCCAGGGACTGCACGTCTTGCGAGAACACGGCAAAGTCCATAGCTTTATCGGCGCCGATATTCTTATCATTGCCGCAGGCATGTCCGTGCTTCTTTTGATGCTGTGGATGATGTTGAGCAATAACCGCCGGAATGCTCTGAAGGAGCGGGGAGCCACAGAAACAGTCCGTGTGCAATTGGAAAACCTTACGACTCCAAACAAACCAGTGTTTAGGCGGATAGCGTTGTCTCCGGTGCGGGCTGCGGTCAAAAATCGATTGAAACAGGCCGAGAGGCAGGGTATGGGAAAAGTGCCGGGTCAGACATTCCGCCAGTGGGTTATGGCATATTTTGCGAATAATCCCCATGCCACGGACATCGCCAGAATTTATGAAGAGGTGCGCTATGACAACAAGGAAGATTCCATGAAGAAGGCGCAGAGACTCAAAAAACTGTGGAAAACCGGAGACAATCATCACGGATCTTGAAAGCTCGTTGATCTCTTGCCTCGAAGTGGCAGCTTTTGGCTCGGTTAGAATGTGATATAATAATTGGGCAATTTTTAACGAAGAGGTGATACACGATGCAAATTGGATCGCTTTTGATTGACCCGCCTGTGATGCTGGCGCCCATGGCCGGAGTATCGAACCGCGCATTCCGTGCTATCTCCAGGAAGCAAGGGGCGACATTGTGTATCACTGAGATGGTTAATGCCAATGCTCTGATGCACAAGAGTGCGAAGAGTTACTGGCTTATGGAAATGGATCCCGGTGAAAGTCCCGTGGGAATACAAATTGCGGGATCGGATCCCGATATCATGGCTGAAGCAGCACGCCAAGCAGAGAGTCAGGGCTGTGATCTGATTGATATTAACATGGGATGCCCCGTTCCCAAGGTGGTCAAGAATGGTGACGGCTCGGCCTTATTGGCAGACCGGGATACAGCCGTAGCCGTAGTCAAGGCCGTGGCTGCCAGTGTATCGATTCCTGTCACGGTAAAAATGCGGGCAGGATGGGATCACTACCACATTACGGCGCCGTCCTTGGCAGAAGCATTTGAAGAGGCTGGGGCCCAAGCCATCTTTTTGCATGCGCGCACCCGTGATGATTTGTACACGAGGCCCGCAAATTGGGAGTTTATCCGTCAAGTGAAAGAGCGCGTCAGCATACCGGTGGTGGGCAATGGAGATATTAAGACCCCGCAGGATGCAGTACGTATGATGGAAACGACCCAAGCCGATGGAGTGATGATTGGCCGTTCCTCTTTCGGCGATCCCTGGATATTTAAGCGGATTTCCGAATTTATGCGAACGGGACGGGAATTAACTCCACCTAAGGCCCCAGAACGAGCCGAAATGGCACGCTTTCATCTGCGCCGAATGGTGACGATGAAAGGAGAGTCAGTCGGCATTCGGGAAATGCGCAAACAACTCACATGGTATTTGCGCGGGACTCCCGGATCCAGTGTGTTTCGCAACCGGTGTTATTCACTGAACACGCTGGAAGAAGCCGAAAACCTTATCAGTGAATGGATGGACCATGCCCAAAATGAGGAACTTTCATGGATCTAATTCGGATCGGCGATAAGGTGGTAAGCTTATCGCGTATATCGAATTTTACCGAACAAATGCTTTTGGCCAGATCCCAGGGGTTGTCGCAACAGGATGTGGCCAAAAAATTTAGTGTGGATCGCTCTTTCGTATCACGGCTTGAAACCCTGGGGGAGTTGCGCAAGGGTCGTTCCATTGCTGTGATTGGATTTCCTATTGCAAACCTTAAGGACGTCAAACAGTTATGCCAAGAACTTGGGGTCGAACTGTGCTGGGTGATGACGAACGAAGAACGTTGGCAATATGCGCAAAATCGCAATGGGATCGAATTAATCAATGAGATTATGGATTTGGCCAATAAGTTCCGGCAATTTGATTGCGTCATACTTCTGGCGTCTAATGCCCGGGTCAGGCTGATGGCCGCTTTGCTGGATAACCGGGTTGTGGTGCCTCTGGTTCTGGGCGAAACACCCTTAAATACTGATGTCACCGTCGATATAGAGGCACTGAGGCAGACGATTTTGAGTGTGGCCGAAACACCGTCCACTAAAAAATAAGCTCGGAACCGTTGCGCAAGACTGATAAATGTATATAATAGGTCCACATAGCATAGACATAGCCAAATTTTGTCGTCAGAATTCGTTAGCCAGTTCTTAAGTGTGAAGAAAGTGGGGATCTCTGTTGAGCGATAAGGAGTTGCTAGTATCTGAGGAAGGTCTAAAAAAATTAGAGAGTGAACTGGAATATTTAAAGACAGTCAGGCGGCACGAGGTATCGGAAAGGATTAAAACAGCCCGGGAATTTGGGGATATCTCGGAGAATTCCGAGTATGAGGATGCGAAAAATGAGCAGGCTTTTGTAGAAGGCCGAATTCAGACCATCGAAAAGATGCTGCGCCAGGCTAAAGTCGTGACTAGTGAAAACGTAGACCCTAACGCAGTCCATATCGGATCGGTCGTGAGGGTCAAAGATTTGGACGAGGGGTTTGAAGAAGACTATACTTTGGTGGGGGCAGCAGAAGCCGATCCAAACAAGAATCACATATCCAACGAATCACCAGTCGGTAAGGCGCTATTAGGGGCTAAGATCGGCGAGGTCGTTGAAGTGAGTGCTCCGGTAGGCAAGATTCGAATGCAAGTTATGAAGATCTCATAGAGAGGTGTGGAGGGTATATTTTGTCTGAAGAAAGTTTTGACCCCCGTGCAGTCCGGCTTAACAAACTGAAGGCCTTGAGGGAGCGGGGAGTGAATCCTTACGAGCCGACCTCTTTTAATGCCTCCGTGTTAAGTGGGGAGATTCACCAGGATTTTGCCAGATGGGAAGGTCAGGTGGTTCGTCTGGCTGGACGGGTGATGGCCGTTCGGACTCATGGTCGGGCAATGTTTTTAGATTTAGTGGATCAGCAAGGCAAAATGCAGTGTCACTTACGTGAAGATATTATCGGAGACAGGGCCTTTGAGTCGACAGAGTTCTTGGACCTAGGCGATATCCTGGGTGTTGAAGGAACTGTTTTTAAAACACGTCGCGGCGAAGTTACGGTTGAGGTGCGGCATTATCAATTTTTAAGCAAAAGTCTTAAAGATCTTCCGGATAAACGCCATGGGCTCACCAATATCGATCTGAGATATCGCCAGCGTTATGTCGATCTGTTGGTTAACCCGGAAGTACGCGATGTCTTCAACATCAGAAGCCAAAGTATTACTTATATACGCCAGTTCTTGGTGCAACGGGGTTTTGTCGAGATGGAAACTCCCGTGTTGCTGCCGATTGCGGGCGGAACTGAAGCCAGGCCCTTTGTGACGCATCATAATGCTTTGAATATGACTCTTTATCTGCGCATTGCTTTGGAGCTGCATCTCAAACGGTTGATTGTCGGCGGATTTGACCGAGTTTATGAGATTGGCCGGGTTTTTCGCAATGAAGGCATCTCTACCCGGCACAATCCTGAGTTTACTATGCTGGAATTATATCAAGCGTACACCGATTACCAAGGCATCATGGAACTGGTGGAGTCACTTTTGAGCTATCTGGTACGTCAGATAAAAGGCCGGTTGCAATTTGAATATCAGGGACAGAAGCTGGACTTTACCCCGCCCTTTGAGCGAGTCGACATGGTTGAACGGCTTTTTGAGAAAACCGGCGTGAGATGGGATGACGTCGTCAGTCGGGAAGACGCGCACCGTTTGGCCAGAGATTTAGGAGTAGAAGTTGATATGCGCTTTGACCGTACGCAGGTTATGGACAAGATTGTCGGGCAAGTCGTGGAGCCCGACTTAGTTCAGCCGACTTTTTTATGGCATCATCCTGTGGACATTTCACCTTTAGCCAAACGAGATCCGAAGGCGCCCAATCTCACTGAACGATTCGAATTATTTGTTGCGGGACGTGAATTAGCTAACGCATTTTCTGAGCTCAATGATCCTTTGGACCAGCGCGAACGGTTTTTGCAACAACAAGAACTGCGCAAGCAAGGCAACGAAGAAATTCCCCTCTTGGATGAGGATTTTTTAAATGCGCTCGAACACGGAATGCCCCCAACGGGTGGATTAGGTGTGGGTATTGATCGATTGGTCATGCTCTTGACCGACAGGGCATCGATTCGAGATGTTATTTTATTTCCCACGATGAGGCCCTTAGTGTCGGGACAGTTGTCTGAGTAATAGTCTAGGAATGTTGGAAGAAAGGCGATAAGATAGCTGTGTACAATTTTGTGCACAGCTATTTTTGGTGGAGGCCGGGAATGAAACAAGTAGTAAGTGTCAGTCTTGGCAGCTCAAAGCGTGACCATGATACGACAATCTGGATGTACCATCAGGAAATCCGCGTGACGAGGCGAGGATGTGATGGAGACATGGATCGTGCGATGATCATGCTTCGCGAACTCGATAACCGAGTTGACGTGATTGGGCTTGGAGGCATTGATCGTTACCTGGTTGTTAATGGGAAGGCATATGAAATCTTAGATGCCCGACGTTTGGCCGAATGTGTTCAGAGTACTCCTGTGGTGGATGGAACAGGTGTCAAGGCCGTTTGGGAATACTGGGTCATCAATCAACTCGTTGAGCAAAAAATAATTGTCCCTGATCAAAAAGTTTTGTTGGTCTCTGCACTGGATCGGTTTGGAATGGCCCAAGCATTTTATGAGCGGGGATTTGCAACTGTGGCGGGAGATTTGATTTTTGCTTCTCACATTGATTATCCGATTCTGTCGTTGCAAGAATTGGAGAAATTTGCGCGCCGACTTCTTCCTGAAATGGTGAAAATGCCTTTTGCGATGCTTTATCCAACGGGATCCGCACAAGAACAATTGTCTTTTGACCCGATTTATGACCGCTATTTTGCTCAAGCGGACATCGTGGCCGGCGATTTTCATTTCGTCCGCCGTTACTTGCCGGATGAACTTTCAGGAAAACTGATTATTACCAATACGACCACGGAAGAGGACCGCCGGCTTCTGCAGGACCGCAATCTTCGCACCCTGATTACGACAACGCCGGTTTTGGACGGGCGGAGTTTCGGAACAAACGTGATTGAGGCGGCTATTGTGGCGGCAACAGGAGTGATGCCAGGCCAGAAACAATGGGAAGATGCCGTTCGTGGAGCAGAGCTAGAATACACTGTCACGCGACTGGACAGGGTTTAGGAACAAAAAACCAG
>JAKBWA010000083.1:12738-17952 GCA_021841025.1 Bacillota bacterium
GGGAAGATGCCGTTCGTGGAGCAGAGCTAGAATACACTGTCACGCGACTGGACAGGGTTTAGGAACAAAAAACCAGAGGGAAGAGACGTCATGACTATGTTACAAGTATTGGAAAATTTTGCCAGAGAATGCAATAGCAATGATCGCTTGCGCCAAATGAACCGTGAGTGGAACCGGACCATCGTCATCCGGGAAACGGACAGCGGAAACGCCTACTGGTTGCGATCCCAAGAAGGAACCATTCAAAGCGGGGAAGGATCCCAATTTGAGGCTGATTTGGAAGTGGAGGGATCCCATGACGTTATCCGCAGTGTATTTTCCGGTGAAATGAGTCCTACGGAGCCCTACAATGCGGGAGATTTATTAGTGAAGGGTCGGCAGGACGACCTGATGCGCCTCGATATCATTACCCTTTTGATCTGGGGGGAATAATCATGGCCCAACCGCGGGTATTGTCTCTGAAAACTGCGGTTTCTACGAGTGCCGGGCTAGCTTCGGCCGCCATTAATTTTTTGGCTTGTGTCGAGGTTGCCGAATATGCCGGAGGATCTTCTGCATGGATTGCACTACTGGCGGCAGGCATACTCATTGTTTTTTCGGCGAGTAATTTTGCAGAGTTGAGCGGACTGTATCCTTCAGCCGCGGCCATCAGGGTGTGGACCAAAAGAGGCCTCAACGATTCCTGGTCGCTCATTATCTCTTTGGTTTACGCCTTGACGGTGATCTTTGTAATTGCAGCGGATGCCTTTGTCTTGGCCCAGGCATTTCGTAGGGCCATTCCTGCTGTTCCTGGGTGGGTATGGATTGCGATTTTGCTCGTCTTGGTATTATGGGCCAATTTACGGGGAATTCGCGTGGCCGGACGCATTCAGGACATCAATGCGATGTTGCTGTTGGCAAGTTTGACAATTATTGCTGTAGTGATTTTAGGGAAAGGTCCTCTTCCACCGGTCCAGCAGTTCTTTCACCTCGGGCATGGGATCGTCCAGAGTATTGCATTAGGTGTCTTTATCTATGTGGGATTTGAATGGGTCACTCCTTTAGCCGAAGAGTTTTCGGATGCGAAGGCGATTCCACGAGGCATGTACTTGGCCCTGGGATTGATTGCCATAGCTTTTGGACTGTTTTCCGTGGCATTGACGACCATATTTCCCCGTCCTGCTCAACTGGCTTCAACGTTTGTTCCTCAGCTGCTGGCAGGACAAAAAGCTTTGGGGGTGTGGGGATTTTGGTGGATGTTGTTTGTTACGGCTACTACGGCGATGACGACATTCAATGGAGGATTATTCACGGCCTCGCGATTTATCTATTCGTTAGCCCGGGAGAAGGCTCTGCCTAAACAGTTTTCTCACTTAAATAGCCGGTGGGTTCCGTCTTATGCTCTCAGCGCGATAGCGGTTTTGTCTTTGATTCTGGCTTTAGTCATTTTTGAGACCCGGCAGTATGCGGTATTGATTAATGCGGGCGCTGGCGTTGAAGGACTGGTCTACGCATTGTCTGCACTATTGGTGATTCGTTTGCGAAAAAAGGAGCCTACGCGGGCAAGACCTTTTCACGCTTTGGGGGTCCCTTGGTTAACAGCCGCCGTCGGAATCATATTTTTCGTACTGGGAATGGCTGCATTGTTTACTTCATCCTCGGCATGGCCATGGCCATTTATGTTCATCGCGAGTTTGGTCCTATTGACAATGGGCTATGTGCATTTTGTGCTTCCGCGAATGAAAGAAGCACAAAGGAGAAAGGTATCCTCCTCAATCAAGGGGAATAAGGTGACTCCCGAAGAAACCACAAAGTAAACGTCGTGCCCTGGTCACTGGGAGCTACGGTAATGTGTCCTTTTTGAGAGCGCATAAGGGCGTCGGCAATGCTGAGCCCTAAACCTGTGCCGCTTTTTCCCCGGCCATTTTGCCCCCGGTAGAAGCGTGTGAAAATATTAGGGATATCCTGGGCGGGGATCCCGGGTCCATAATCGCGTATAGCAATTCCGCACAATTCACCATCGGTCAGGACGCTAATTTCGATTCGGCCCCCTTGGGGGCTGTATTTGACCGCGTTTTCCAGCACAGCCCACAAAGCACGTCTGGCAAAAGGTTCATGGATTTTGATGTTCTCTTGAGTTGTCCCCTCTAGCACGATATGCAAACTTGAGTCTAAAGCCTTGGCGTCTTCGCAGGCGTCTTCCAGAAGAGTTTGCAAAGGATAGGCATTTAATTGAGCTAGACCTTCATTGCGAACATGTTCGAGAGTCAGTAAATCTCCGACCAGCGCAATCATTTCCGACACCGCGCGATCGATGGCTACAAGACTTTCTTGTTCTGTGGAGCGGTCGATGGTATCCCAGTTCCGAAGGATGTCCAGGTTGCCGCGAATGACTTCCAAGGGAGTTCTTAGCTGGTGGGCCGCATCAGCTAATAAAGTCCGGTCGCGCTGCCAGCGCGCTTCAAGAGTTTGGACCAGCTGAGATAACAGCCCAGCCAATTGACTAAATTCGTCATTGGTGCGAGAGGGATTTTCCACGGGAAGAAATTGATTGGTTTTTAACATGATTTCAACGGATCGAGTCATGCGTTTCACAGGTTCCAGCACTCGGTGCGTCGTCCAACGGCCCAATAAGACTCCACCCGCAGCGGCAGCAACACCAACGATGGCCATCGATAACACCAGATCACCCAATAAATCCAAGTCAGGCTTCAGGGGCCAGTTGACCACGTAGGTGGCCTGTGCCGTGTTTTTGACTAATCGAAACGAAAGAGGATTGCGAACCAAGCCTGGGATTAATGGGCCTTGAGGGTAAGGGGATGCATTGGGAGAATGAAGGACAACATGGTGTCCGCGAATGATCCAGATGTGGGGATCGACAGGCCGGGTATATTCGTGGACGATAGCGACAAGAGTTTCCCCATGCGCTTGTTTCAGTCCCGAATATACACTATATGCATCCGAAGCTGCCGCATCATACAAGTGAAGACTCACGGCCAAAATCGTGATGATTGCAAACACAACCACCAGACTGACTATGGCTCCCCCGGTTTGGATAGTGAAGCGAGTTCGAAGGCTGCGCGGAAAGTTCACGATGGACTCTCGTACTTCAAAACGTAACCGACTCCGCGAATCGTGACCAAATTGAGATCATCAGTGGGCAGGCCAATTTTTTGGCGCAGATAGCCGACATAGACATCCACGATATTCGATGCACCGGAATATCCCCATCCCCAAACCCGGTCCAGAATCATATCACGTGTCAAAGTGATACCCACATTTTGCATAAAATACTGTAAGAGATCAAACTCTCGCCGTGTCAGTTCAATGGGGTTGTTAATCAAGCGGACTTCATGGCGCATAGGATATAGCTCCAAAGGCCCTACTGTTAAAGTGTCATCCTGGTGAAAGACGTTTGCTGGTCTACGCGTGAGCGCCCGCATGCGGGCTAAAAGCTCCATGGTGGCGAAAGGTTTTACCAGGTAATCATCAGCACCGGCGTCCAGTCCCCGAACCCGGTCCACAACCGCATCTCTTGCGGTTAATATCAAGATGGGGGTATCCGATACTTGTCGTAGAGACTGGCAAACCTTAATGCCATCGATGTCGGGAAGCATCAGGTCCAAGATAACCACGTCGTAGTTTCCGCCAATGGCTTCGGATAGCCCGTCACGGCCTTTATCACACCAGTGAACATCCCATCCCGCGTGGCGGAGTTCCAAGGTAATTAAGCGCGCGACACGGTCGTCATCTTCGATGAGCAAAGTGTGCAAATCCATTTCCCCCCATACCCTTGACTGGTTGGCGATGCTTTTAAAGTAGTCCATGGGCCACTTTACTGCTATATTCAGGCCCTATTATACCGAAAACGTGTCTACTGCGTGGATCTTTGGCATAGATATTACGTAGCACGTCTTGGGAAGGGTGAGGGGAACGCACTACAGTTCATGGCGAAAACAGTATCGTCCTGCGTGGCTTCTAATAGTCATGATTATGGCAGCGGTGATTGGCTGCGGATGGTTTGTTTATATGCATAATCGGATCATCGCTTCTTGGGATCGGCTCTTGTTACAGCCTGCCGAATCTTCATTGCCGGGCAAAGGGCCGAGACCCGTAGACCAGATTGTGCACAAGACTCAAGAGGGCTTGCCTCAAGGGATGGTTATGGGCTATTTTTACGATCCCGGAAACCAGGGAAATGCCGCTGCAATGCTGCAACACTATCTGCCTTTTTTAACGGGCATTATTCCCTTTTGGTACACGATTAATGCCAATGGCTATATTAGCGGGCAGACGAATCCGGCCGTATTGCAGCTCGCCCGTCAACATCACCTGTGGACTTTTGCTTTGGTGGAAAACATGCAAGGCCAGTCGGTATTCGGTCCTTTGCTCAATAGTAAGGTGGCCAGGAACCGAGCGGTTGAAAATATGCTCACGCTGGTTGAAGACAACGGCTATGATGGAGTTAATCTGGATTGGGAAGGGATTGCACCTTCAGAGCAAAAAGCATTTACGACATTTGTGGCGAAACTGTCAAAAGTGTTCCATCAGCACGATTATTACGTTACCTTGAGTCTGCCCGCAGAAACCGGATATCAGCCCGGCAACTCTTGGACAGGCGCCTACAACTACTCAGCTTTAGCAAAAAGTGCCGATTTATTAATGATCATGGCTTATGATCAGCATTGGGCAGGAGGACCACCGGGTCCCATTGCATCGCCATCGTGGGTAAAAAAAGTGCTCAATTATTCGCTTTCTGTAATTCCTCCTAAAAAGATTATTCTGGGCATCCCAGGCTATGGTTACAATTGGAGCAGTGCAGGAACCCAGGCTTTGTCTTATGGGCAAGCGCAAGCGCTAGAGCAGCAATATACACACAAGACGGGTCAAAATCATTTTGTGTACGTGCAAAATGGTGCGACTCATTCGGTGTGGTTTGAAAATACGTCAAGTTTGCTATCAAAAATTGAATTGGTGTCCAACTATGAATTACGGGGCATTGCCTTGTGGCGTCTGGGAATCGAGGATCCAAAGATATGGAATTTCCTACAGTGAAAAAATCTGCTTCTAAACTCTTGTCTTTTGATAAAGGCCGTGATATTATATCGAAGCTGTCCGACAGGGCAGTACGGTGCGAGCGAAGAGCTAGTGCAGTCGGTCCTTGAAAACTATATCGTCATGGCAAGCCTGAAATGAAATGGCAAACAGAGAAGTCGCAGAGTCATGGAGAGTTTG
>JAKBWA010000094.1:0-2576 GCA_021841025.1 Bacillota bacterium
TCTAGCCCGACCTTGCCGACTTCCGCAACGCGCGATGACACCATCGCTCAGAACAAACACGCATAATGCGTACTCCCGATCGCGCAGAAGAAGGGGTATCGCCACGCGGTGCATTTCAGTAACGTGGCTGCCATTGAGAAATTTTTAAAGGCTTCCGGGGGACCCGCCGGAGGCCTTGCTTTACTGAACCGGGCCCAAAGCCCCGGCCATGGGGGGTCCGATCCGCTTTAAGTCTTAAGTTCATATTAAAGTGGAACAAATGATACGAAAATCCGGAGTTTTTCGATTGCGCGAGGCAGAAGTGGGTCAAGAAAATTTGTGTATGATTTCTGCCTAAGATTTGTAATACGGTCATTTGCGCCTTGGATAGGGTTGTGACGGGATAAAGCCTAGTAGACCCGCACAATCCGATCGGGTATGTTGAAATAGGACATGGGGACAAGAACCCAAGAGGCAGCTGCGGGACCGAGGCTGAGGGTCCGAAATAGCCAGGGAGATGATGACTTGAGTAAACGTATACACGTGCTCACCCATCATGAAGAACTTGCGGCCACCGGCAGCGATGGTGTGGTGGTGGTCATTGATGTGCTGTTCGCTACGAGCACATTGATAACGGCGGTAGACAATGGTGCCAGAGAAGTCTTGATAGCCGAGACGGAACAAGAAGCCAGAATCTTGTCTCGCAACGTAAAGGGGCCGGTAATCCTAGGAGGCGAAAAACAAGGAAAACGTTTGCCGGACTTTGATCTTGGTCCTGTTCCGCTGGATTATGGGCGTGATGTCTTATTCGGCAAAGCCGTAATTTATGTCAGTACCAATGGGACTCCGGCCATGATAAAAGCGGGCCGGACGGGCCTTCCGGTTCTGTTGGCGTCGCTGCGGAACGCTCCAGCCACGGCCCGGTATCTTGGCACGGCCTCCGATGATCGCGACATTTATCTTTTGTGTTCCGGATCGCGGGGGCTCTTGTCGCTGGAGGATTTCGTTTGTGCGGGACATATAGCCGCTCACTTGCGGGCTTGGGATCCAGAATTCTATAACGATGCAGCCCTGGCAGCGATGCAGGTGGCTGAAAGCCGACCCTGTCTGAACTGGGTTTCTTCGGGGCAAGTTGGCCGGGCTCTGGTGTCCCATGGTCTCGAGCATGTGGTCAGTTTTTGCTCTGAGATAGGGACCACCGACACCGTTGTTGCTCTAGACGGGCGGCGTCTTGTTCCGATGGGAAACCGCGAGCGATAGGAAAAACTATATATTCATCCCCGTAAGAGTGTCATCTCGTTGTGCACTGTCCTTATCATTGACCTTGGCACATCACACAATCGAACGGCCCGGTTATTACAGGTTAAAGAAGAGTGATTGCAGCCTATTAAACTGTGAAGTGGGAGGGTGACCATTGACACGCAATTTTCCGGCTTTATACGTGGAGGAGAATGCCGAAACACGCGAAGTGACAGTGGGAATAAAGGAGGTCGCGACGAGTGAATTGCCTGCGGGCGACGTCCTTATCGAAGTCCGTTATTCGGACGTTAACTACAAAGATGCTTTGGCGACGGTTCCCTCGAGCCGGGTAGTTCGGCATTACCCCATGATACCTGGAATCGATTTATCGGGAGTGGTGGTAGAAAGTCGAAGCCCTCGGTTTCGTGAAGGAGACGAAGTTTTAGTCACCGGCTATGATTTGGGAACGGCCCATTTCGGAGGGTTCAGCCGGTATGCCCGTGTGCACGCAGATTGGGTCGTGCCTTTACCTGCCGGTTTGAGCCACTGGGATGCGATGGCTTTAGGAACGGCTGGGTTTACGGCGGCCTTGGCCATCCAGGCTCTGCAAATGCATGGAATACGCCCGGAATCGGGCCCGGTGCTGGTTACAGGGGCAACCGGGGGAGCAGGGAGCATTGCCGTTAACATTCTCGCAGACCAGCACTATGAGGTGGCAGCAAGCACGGGAAAATCGGCCAGGGACTATTTAACGGCTTTAGGAGCTTCCCGGATTCTTTCTCGCGAAGATGTATCTGCATCCAGTAAGCGTCCCCTTGACCACGAAGAGTGGGCGGGAGGGATTGACTCGATTGGCGGAACAACACTGGAATATTTGTTACGCACCACGCAATACGGCGGGTCTGTGGCCGCATTTGGCATGAGAGGTGGAAGCCAAATTTCGACCTCCGTTTTCCCTTTCATATTGCGCGGCATTCATCTGCTGGGGATTGATTCAGTGAACTGTCCTTATGGCACCCGCACAGAGATCTGGCAGCGGCTAGCAGGTGAGTGGAAGCCTTCCCAATTAAACCGGATTGTGCAGAACACCGTGTCTTTGCAGGAACTGCCGAAAATCCTGGAGCAATTACTGCAAGGGAGTCATCTGGGTCGGACGGTGGTCGACTTGACCGGTTGAAGCGAGGGGACGTCCCTTCGTTCCCGGATGACGAAGAGGACCGGACGCAGGCGTTGTCTGGATCTTGTTTCCTGGATTACGATGACGTGAATTGAACACTAGGGCACGGGGCCGCAGGGAGAGTGCCGCCAGGTTCTGTCCCTTTTTCCCGTGTTCCGTTATGTTTGCTCTCCTCTCGGCG
>JAKBWA010000094.1:2676-17842 GCA_021841025.1 Bacillota bacterium
TGTCTGGATCTTGTTTCCTGGATTACGATGACGTGAATTGAACACTAGGGCACGGGGCCGCAGGGAGAGTGCCGCCAGGTTCTGTCCCTTTTTCCCGTGTTCCGTTATGTTTGCTCTCCTCTCGGCGCCGTGGGTATTCCCGTAATGTGGGATGGAATTTTGCCGATGATGCTCTGAATTTTCCAGCCGTCCGTCGAACCATCTAGGTTTTTTGGGCGGCTATAGTAATTATCCCGCTAGATTGTTCAGTGTCCCAGCACCATATTTTCCATGCCGTTTTCAAATGAGTGATCAGCCGGGAATGCAAGTTGACATAATGACTCTGGGGTCCCAGCAAGTTGTCCGACAGCATAAATGTCCGCAGGATTAAATGACCCCCGGGTTTCAATGCGCTTTGTGCCCTAGCACAGACTTGCTCATCCCAGAAATACGCCATCAGCGCCAGATCATAACGGTTTTCCTCGGGCCGCCATTGGTCGAGGTCAACTCGCAACGGCTGGATTGCGGGCATATTTTCGCGGTCGATTATGTCTTGTAACTGCTCCAAAGCGGCATCCGACACATCCAGAGCATCAACTCGCCATCCCTTGCGGGCAAGCCACAACGTATGACGGCCCGATCCGCAGGCAATATCCACTGCCAACCCAGGAGTTTGGATTTGGCTAAGGACACTGACGACTCCGGGATCTGCTTTGGCAAAATGAACCACCCCTTCCCGGTATCGGGTATTCCAGCGGTTCCGATCTTCTTCTGCCATGTCTGGTGTCCTTCTTTCCCCATAATGGTTTTGCTTCCGGTTTGCTTCCCGGATGTGCCTGTTGCTCCATTGGGTCAAAGGGTTTTGCTCACGTGAATCTTGGAGGCGGGGAACAACATCATTTTTATGCTATCACGCTACAACAATCCCGACTAGGATTTGTCCTGAATTTTGGTACGATTTGCTAGTCGGGCCGGAAATGGCCCACGGACAAAAAGTACCCCCTAACAAGGACGGCGGATCACTCAATCAAACGTGAGCACGCACCAATTTTCTTCCGGGGGCGTCCTCGCACCGTATTTCCCCAAATGAGGACACCCCCACTGGCCTATAGGAGCTGTTTTGGGGAGTCCGGTGCGAGGGATCGGCATATCGCAGTTCGTGCCAGGGAAAGTCTGGCCCAATCGAGTTCACACGGTCCAGTACATAGACAATGGCGGCAGGTTGTCCACCGCAATTGTGCCACCACGCTACGTAGAAGATGAGTGTCAGTCCTTGGACAGCGCCGTGCAGGGAAGATGCGAAATCGCTCCCAGGGGATTCAAGCACAATGGTTTTGATCGTGAACGGGGGGCAAGAGGCACCCTAGGGATGCGGCGTGAGGATCCAGCAGGTGAGGGGTAAGAGGTGCATCGAGGGCTATTTTTTAATCGACGCCTGCCTAATATAGAAGGTTTTGCGGTCCCTTCCCATGGATAAAGCCTAATGACAATCAAAATTTTAACTGGTTTGCCGGCATTTTGACCGATACCGACTTGATCCAGCGCAGGTATCAGCGTGGCTGGCAAGTTCCAACGAAAACGGGTGGAAGTTATCAAATGCGAGCGTTGCGCGCGTCCCTGCATTGATATAGGGGTTCTGGGGCTGTAGGCGGTGTCGCTGGATTGCTTCCTTCGGGAACACAGGGGGGATTGCTGTTCTGGGGCACAAATAGCCCGGTGGCAGCGATGGTGCGGGGCAAACGTCGGCACATCCGCATAGAACTCGCCCCGAGTATAAGATGGGGAAATAAAAAAGAAATTTTACCGATTAGAAGAAAACCACAGATCCATGGGAGGGAAATGCTTGATCCGAATCTAATATACTTCGTCAGAGGGTTAGCTAGCCGTTCCATGAAGTATGACACAGTAATTGAAGAAAATTCGCAGGTTGTAATATCCTAACCGCCGGAATTATCATGCGACAACTGAAGGGAAAGGTTTTGTTCCGAGTAGGACTGGCCAAAATATAGCTATCCCAAACACAGGAGGCAGAAGATGAAAACGATAATTTTTCGAATGTATCTGATCACTGCGGCTTGGGCCATTTTGGTAGCCGTTATCCACGTGGTCATCATTGAAGAGCATTCTGTCGAACCTATAGTGCTAAGCACCGCACTCACTTTGGGTGTCGCTGTAATTGTCTTTTTATCCGGACGAACAGCAAAAATCCAGGGTGGATCGTCTTGGAGGGTTGGTGCGGTAGCCGGCGGAATTTATGGACTGTTGTCCGGTTGGCCCGTGTTGCTCATTCACGTGACCCGTGCCCAATTGGTGGCTGAACTGCACGGACGTTCCCTGACACCTTCCGAGATCTCGTTGTCCTTGCACATGGCCAATTCGCCGATCATTCATTTGCTCGCATGGCTTTCTTCCGTTGTAATCGGTTTAGTGCTGGGATTAATCGTCGGAGCATTAGGTGGTGTGACGGCAAAACGTCCCGGATCGACGCTTGATATTTGAAGCTCGTGCCGAGCGGCTGGGGTCCAAGCGAGCTCATTTATCAAGCTGAGCTTGGGCAGAAACTAGGAAGAACGGCGCACAAGCGAAAATGGATAATGTGTGTTTTTCGTTCCTCATTCATAGCAAAACTTTGAATGGGATATTATGCCATTCAATACTTGCCAGTTCTAACATTTATCACTATCGTAATCTTAGGTTGTTCATTATTTATGCTTTGATGAGGAAAGGAGAATGTTGGCATGCGTGATCAGCTTATCACTTTTTCCGGCGGAAATCGGGAACTTGAAGGGTACGTCGTTTTTCCGGATAAACCCGAACCTTCTCCGGCCGTCATCGTCGTCCATGAAATTTGGGGATTAGATGATCATGTCAAGGACGTAGCCCGCCGCTTTGCCCAAGAAGGTTACGTCGCTCTGGCCCCGAACCTTTACACGGGTGAATGGCGTGAAGCGATGCAACCGGATAGGATTATGGCTGGCATGATGTTTTTGCGGGAGGCCCCTCCCGAAATACAGCGCGATCCGGCTAAAATGGCTGAGGTCCTCTCCACGCGTTCACCTGAAGAACAGCAAGCATTGCGCACTTTGATGCAAATCATGTCTGCGCAGCAACGGCAGACCTTTGCTGAAGAATTGCTCGGGGGCATCAAATATCTTTCCGCGCTCACCGAAGTTGATTCTGGGCGGATTACCAGCTTGGGATTTTGTATGGGTGGCGGGTTGGCGATTAATATGGCGACGAAGGCTCCTGAATTGTGGAAAACCGTCATTTTTTACGGCGAAAATCCACCTTTGGAGCAAGTGCCCGCGATTCAAGCCCGGGTGTTCGGCATCTACGCGGGCAAAGACCGCCGTATCACGGATCACGTACCGCAGTTTCAGCAGGCCATGGAAGAGGCAGGGAAGTCTTTCAGCTACAAGGTGTATGGAGGAACACAACACGCCTTTTTCAATGATACCCGGCCGATGTATAACAAAGAAGCGGCAGAAGACGCCTGGCAGGAGACCCTACGATTCCTGGGCAAGGAATAACGGAGCACCGTTTCTTCCTTTTCTAACGCGATCATAACACATACCAGACGGCGTCTTTTCACCGGGGTGATCCAAGGCGGGCTGGCAAGGTATGTCAAGGACTGCCGGTGCCGCCTTGGGGCGTTCTTGCTCAGAGCGTTCGAGGATGATGATTCTTCTGACGACTGAATAGTCTGCGTCGAAAACCCTGGCACTTCGCATCGAGCTGTTTTGCTGAATGGCGGTATGCACGACAGAAAACCGCAAGGTTCTCTCGAGTGGCTGTTTGTCAAGGCATTGGCAGGATCTCCAAGCGATGACGCGCCAAATCGTGACAAGGTTTGCGATTCGTCCTTGAGTCATATAGTGAATGCCTAAACCTAAAAGAGAGGGAATCGCTTGCCGTGTCTCCTCTCTTTTAGGGAAGGTATCTTATACCCGATTTCCTGATGAAGACCTTATTACCTCGAGTTTATCGAGAATAAAGGCATACTCCTCGGCCAGCTCCCTGAGATGAGCATAACGCCCCGAGGAACCCATATGACCTGCGCCCATGTGTGTTTTGAGAACTAGCACATGGTCGTCTGTTTTTCGATCGCGCATTCGGGCCGCAAATTTGGCTGGCTCAAAATAACCAACCCGAGGATCGTTGAGACCCGCGTACAAGTAAATGTGGGGATAGGGCTTGGATTCCACATTATCATACGGGCTGTAGGATTTCATGTAATGGTACGGCTCGGGTCGATGTGGATCCCCCCACTCATCCCATTCGAGGGTCGTCAAGGGGATACTAGAATCCAGCATGGTGGTGACAACATCCACAAAGGGCACTCCCGGCGCGACGACTTGAAATAATTCGGGAGCCATATTTAAGATCGCACCCATGAGAAGCCCTCCGGCGCTTCGTCCTCTGGCTGCGAGCTTGTGGGGCTCCGTCCAGCCCTGATCGATCAGGTAGCGGGCGACAGAAATGAAATCGCTAAACGTATTCCGTTTATTCATCAACTTACCTTGATCATACCACCATCGCCCTCGTTCGGATCCCCCGCGAATGTGAGCTGTGGCCATCACGACGCCACGATCCAGCACGGGCAGCCGGCTGGAAGCAAAAAATGGTTCCATGCTAAATCCGTAGGAACCATATCCATAAAGGATGAGGGGATGGGGCCCGTTGCGATTTAAAATCTTTCGGGAATACACCATTGAGACAGGAATTTGTGTCCCGTCTTCCGCTGTCGCCCATGTTCTTGTCTGTTCGTAATCCATGGGATCATATCCGCCGGGCACTGCTTGTTGGCGCAGGATTCGTATGCTCCGCTTAGCCAGGTTTAAACCGTAAGTCCTCGGCGGAGTTAGAAATGATTCATAATGCAGCAAAACTTCATCGGGGCTGGCACTAAGGTTGGGACCCAAATGAACATAATATAACGTCTCAGGCCATGGCAGGGGATCCAATTGCTCCTGGTCAAATATCCAAATTTGTGTGAGTCCATCTTGCCGTCCCTGTATTAGAAGTCCGTCCTTGAAGGGATAGAGTTGGCTCAGGTACTTGTTGTCGTCATAAGGAACCAGAGGTTTGCAGGCAGAGGGAGAGAATTCTTGATCGGAACAGCTCAAGAGTTCGAAATTTCGTTTCTTTTTGTTGGTGAGAATGAGGAACTCGTTGTCACGGTGTTCAATGGAGTAGAGCACTCCGGTTTCCCTGGGCCAGAAGACGCGAACGGGTTGCTCCGGTTTGTAGCTTTCGAGAAAGCGGACTTCACTCGTCGCCTTGTTTTTGGAGCCGATAAACAAATAGCGGCCGTCAAGAGACTTGGTCAACGAAAGAGTGTACGTGTTGTCGGATTCTTCGTACATTAAAATGTCTTCCGAGACCGAAAAACCTAACTGATGACGCCATAAGCGAAATGGACGCTGGGTGTCGTCGACCGTGACATAGTAAACAAATTGCCCAGAACCGTCCCATTCCAGGCTTTGTTCGATGAATACATTCGAAACGGTATCCGACAAAAATTCATGGGTTTGCAAGTCTTTTATCCGAAGGGTATAACGGTCGGTTCCATCGTGATTTTCCAAAAAGGCGAGAAATCGATGGTCGGGACTGATGCGGCGAAGAGAGACACTGAGGAACTCTTCTTTGGTCGCCAAGGCATTGACATCCAAGATAATTTCTTCGGGACTCGGGCCCAATTCCTCGCGGCTTTGGGCCCGCTTTCTGGCATAGATAGGGTATTCCTGGTCCGCGACCATGCGTTCGTAATAGAAGTAGGGGCCGTCTTGAGCCGGAACTTCCATCTCATCGTTCATGACATGAGAGCGCATCTCCTCATAGAGCTCTTCCGTGAACGACTCTAAGGGTTGCATCATTGCCTGGTAATAACGGTTTTCCGCCTCTAAGTAACGAATGACCTCGGGGTTATCGCGTTCTTTCAGCCAGTAATACTCGTCAGAACGCACATCACCGTGCAGATGATGCTCATAAGGAATTTTTCTGGCTCTCGGGGGTTGCGCCATGGATTAATTATACCTCCCGTGTCTTATCTGTCCGGCATCGGTAAACCTGTTTGCCATGTTCGTGATGTTTTCACGGCACTTCTGCCGATGACAACATTAAACGTCTGGCTGTGCTTCAAAAAAATCCGGATGGCGCGAATATCCAAAAGGGTTTCGGCTATCCGTATATACTCTATATCAACTAACCAGAATCAGTCGATGACAAATGATGCGGTTGCCGTTTCATGGGAATGTCCAAGGTAACGGCGGGTTTGGTCGCGAATAGAACGAAACGGGGTATTGTGGGTTAACGGATGACGATGTAAGGTGGCAATCATGCCGAAAATTGTTCAAGGGGTAAAGCGAGGTTTCGTGCCGACGATATCTACAACAATGCTTTGAGCAATTATCAGCAAGTGGCAGGATATTTGATCCGGCCACCTTGTATTGGGAAGGGTAAGGTGGGCGGTGCTCTGGAGTCTCTGTGTACGGGGGAACCCCAAGGGAGCGGTTGTCCGTGGCATGTCTCCGAGCATGCATGATGTGTTGCCGTCCTAAAGGTCGTGATTCGGGTGCGAACTCACTTTAGGCGGTAGGTTCCGTTCGACCGATGTCCCCCGATACACGTTTACAGCGCCCCAAGAAATTTGTGGAAGAAATTAGGAGACAAGCTGGGAATGGCACTAATGGCTTGCCTGTCGGTTGGGTGATTTCATCCCCGGAGGTCGCAGAGCCAGAAGGATTGGCGGATCATTGCGACCCCATGCCCCAAACTGGGAATTGTCGGACGGTAATGGTGCCGAGAACGCCGAGAAGTTGGAAAGGATCGCGGGCGGGATGGCCTCGATAGACCGTATGCCGCGACTGAGCCGTTTGGGCCCGGGTGTTCAGCGTCCCCGCTCACGTTCAGGCCCTTTTTGTCCCCTGGGCGGATTTCTCCTCACTCTTCATTCCAGTCGTCTAAACCCCGTTGCTCTGGCGCCCCGACTCGGGCATCGCTCACTATGACGACGATGTTTTGGTCTGGAGCTGTCTCAAAAGGCTTTGAGTCTCAAATTGTCTTCCACATGGACCCTCAAACAGGGAACGATGCTAACCCATTTCCTTCACGGCAAGGGGAACATGGGCACATTTTAGGGACGACGTCACGGTTCGCATACATTTTGGGACCGGTGCCACAGCATGGTGTTTGCCGATTGTTGATAACGCCTCGTTTCCACAAATGCTTTCAGCTGCTTCAGATTTATCTGGTCCGCACGAAGGGGGCGCCGCAACGGCGCAGACCCTTACCGGTCGATGGCGGGGGGATGGGTCAAAAATCGATACACAATACTGAAAGACGGGAGAGGAGTAGGAAGTTTATCGAAAATGTCACGGACTAGACCTTGCAGATGGTGGGATAATCCAGCAAAAATTACCACAAAGATCCCCAGAGTTGTCAGAAGCCACAAACTTAACGACGCTGCACGCAGGTATTTCAACAAGATGAGCCATGACACGCTCTGCACCAGCATCATGCAGTAAAAGGCATAGACAGTTCGGTATACAGCCTGCCACTTTTGCAACCACACCCGGCCCTCCTGACTGGGTGATTGCCAGCGGTAAGGCCAGTCTCCTCTAAAATGCAGGCGTAACAGTCGGTTCACGGCACACAAACCCTGGGCGATCATGATCAGTTGCAGGAGGAACATGAATTTCACTTCCTCTCGTAGTGTCAGTATATCGTGTTTGGGGTGTGAAGGATATCACCGCTTTTGCGTCACGAGCTACCCAGGGCATAGCAAAGACAAGGCAATGGCTCTTGAAGTCCGCGCCCACGGCAGACATCCTTGCGGGCAAGAGAAGGGTAATGAACTTCGGACAATTTGTCATGTTATTCATTAACTTTCGACAAAATGTGAATGACAATGGCTGACAAGATAGGCATAATTCAAATGATATCGAAATAGGAGGGACTTCGTGAATGCCCAAACCCGGTTCCGCATCGATCCCCCGGGAAGCGCGTGAACTGGCTCAGGCCCGCTCACTGGCTGCCGGTGGCGATGCCATGATTGAGGTGGCTATCGCTCTCGTCATTCTTCACCGTACTCACAGTCCTGCTGCTCTTGGTCTGGTTCTGTCCATGCCCTGGTGGGCCGGAATTATCAGCCACTTAACAAGCACAGCATGGATTGACCGAGTGTCGCGCCGTACGATACTCATTTGGGGTGACATTCTTCGTGGCATTCTCGTGCTTGCCATTGTCGCCATCCCCTCATTAATTGGCGATACCGTGGCCTACTTCTTCTTATTTGGTGTAGCCGCATTGTACAACAATGCCTTTCAGGCGATGACCCCCGTATTGTCCCGCGACGCTCTCAAGGGGATGATTGGTCTCATCCAGCAGTGGGAGTCTTTGGCCGCAGCCGCGGCTTATATTATTGTGAGTATCGGATTTGTGCGCGCCAGTACAATTCCTTGGATTTTTTCCCTGGCCGCGTTGTTGTTTGCTGTGTCCGCCTTCCGTATCGGTACAATCAAAACCGAGAAGAGTGCATGGCTTCCTCACGAAGAAGCTCCCAGCGCTCCCACATCCATTCGGCAACAATATGGAGAGGGGTTTGCCGCTTTTCGGAACAACCGCACTCTGTCCTGGCTGACAGGAATCAGTTTTTTAGGGGCAGCCTTAGTCTTCGGGGCTAATGTTCTGACCGCTCCGGCCATGAGGCGTTTGTGGCATCAGCCCACTGCCCGTTACGGCTGGGCTTTGCTGGCGATCGCTATTGGACAATGGCTGGGAGGCAAACTCCTCACCACGACCAAGGTTCAGAACATGACATTAAAGTCACGGATAGTTGTTGGATTCTCCGGGTTGTCCCTGGCCTTTTTGGCTTTGGGAACATGGCATGAGATAGCAGTGGCCCTGATTATTTTGGTGGGCGCCGGAACGGCCAACGCCATGGCGTCGCGGGCCGTTTCGCAGTGGATACAAACTTATACGCCCAAGAACATTCTGGGACGGGTGATGTCCTTAAGAGGTCTGTTTCTTATATCCGGCGCAGGAATCGGGTCCTTGCTAGCTGGTATATTCGCCACGCGTTTTGGGCTGGTCACAACCTTTTACTCATGGGGAATATTGGGGCTAGTCATTGTGTTGACTGCGGGTGCCGTTCCCTTCATTCAGACACAGGATTCTGCGGGTGTGAAGCAAACATTGCAATAAATGCTAAAATGCCACAGACTGTCCAAGAATATGGTGGATGTCATAGAAGGCTCTACACATAGTTACTTGCGAATATGAAGGAAGCAACCTAAGTAAAATTATCAAGAGGAAGCCTGGCCACCGCTGGAGGCTTCCTCTTGATTTTCCGGCGTAAATCTCCGCTTTGCCGTTTGTGTTAGGCAGCGTGGTGACGGTGTTCCGGTGCTCCTGAAACCTTAGCCGCGACCATGGCTTGCCAGATACCGCCGACCAAGGCAATTAAGCCCGCTAACATGGTAATCCACAACGCAGCACCAAACCGCGTAAAGCTGAAGAAGAACGGCGTCAAACCCATATATAATCCAAACAATGCGGTTAAGTAATAACGCCAGCTCATGCCTCCGGGAACTGCCAGACCCCAGATGCTCGCGGCCAAAATAAGAACTCCGAAAATAATTGCGCTGGTAACATAGGCGCCGGAATGCATGGGATTTAAAGCCCACGCCGAGATAATAAACCAAAGACCAACGATCGCTAATACGACGTTTCGCCAGGTCATCTTTACCGCCTCCTTAACCCTAGTCACCTGTTTATTCTGAGGATCAGGCCCTCTGGCTTTGATTTACCACAAATTGCAGAAAGGGGGAAACACCAAAACGGAGCATTAAGAGCAAAAAAAGGCAAAAACAAAGCAGCAATCGTCAAATATGTCGTCGGTTCTTAGCGAATCGCTTTCATGTTTTCCTTTTCTTGCTCTCTCTTCACTAAGGTTCTGAAATTGGGTGAGGGGTGTTGCTGCATAGGGCTCGACCTGGGGTCGACAGCAGCCGGAGAAAAAGAAGCGATGGTACAGCCAAATTCAACGTCTGTGTTCCCCGCATTTCAGTGCGGCAGTTTAACAGGCCGCGGACGTGCGAGAACGGTATACCGCTCGCAGTGTGTCAGGTGGTCCATCACTATGCCAACAGCCTGACAATAGGAATAACAGATGGTAGGGCCCACAAAACGAAAACCTCGGCGCTTAAGATCGTGACTGATGCGTTCGGCAAGCGGTGAAAAAGGGAGAATTTGATTGGGATCGGTATAATGGTGGATTTCCGGAACATTATTGACAAACGACCACAAATACGCGGCAAATGATCCTTCTTCTCTTTGGATTTGGACAAAAGCTCTGGCATTGCGAATGGCGGATTCGATTTTTAAGCGATTTCGGATAAGGGCAGGATTGGACAAGAACGACTCAATCTCGACTGATGAGAAGTTTGCCACCGCAAGAGGCATGAACTGCGCAAATGCTTGCCGGAACGCGTCCCGTTTTTTTAGCACGGTAAACCAGCTGAGACCTGCCTGCATTCCCTCCAGGATAAGCATTTCTAATAGTTTTGAATCGTCTGTTACAGGGACGCCCCACTCCTCATCATGATATTTTTGGTATAAAGGGTCGCGAGTCGCCCATCCACAATTGCCCAAAGCCCTGTCTCCTTCCTCTGAACCATCTTCCATGTCTTTGATGAAAATAGATTATCACGAATGGACGGAATAATTGAGTCTGCACAGTATCCGAAACATGGGTCAGTATCGCCAAAATCGTTAGGTTATTGCGGTGAGGACAGAAGGTATCCGGCGCTGCACAATGATGTGGAATGTGCCGGATCTTTGCGGAGTCTAAAATATCCGTAAATCTCAGAGGTTGCTAAGATTGCCTTCCATTTAACATAGAGGCGAATGGCAACGTTGTGTCTTGGATGCCGAAGACGGAGGGCCACCGGTAATGGTGCTCCGAGAAGACCAAGTCATGGAACACCGAAACCGTGCCGTCAAAAGGAGTTTAACATGGTGGAATACAGGGGACGAAACCGGTCTGCCCGTCATCTGGCAACCGACTATCGAGATGGCGAGCGGTTACTGCTGATTCGAACCGCTATTGCAGGTGCCACCAGTTTTGACTGGTCAATTTTTTGTGCACTATCGCATTGCCAGAAGGATTGATGAGATGGGCCGATGTAGTTAAGTCCGTCACTGGCTTCCCGCGTAAGGCAAACGTTTAGAGACATTTGAATGCTGTCGCGATTTAACGGCTGGATTCCAGTTACCACATTGATGGGCTGGAAAAGGCCGCCGGGGCTGCCTGCTCGCATCGGCAGATCACTCACTGCCCGGCGAGATTGGTGAAAGAATACGTGATCGCATAAAACGATTTCAAGGTGATGGCTGAAGGGCGGTATTCCGTTCAACCGGCAGCGCATGGTTCTTGAAGAATCATGGCCTACACCTATATTGTCGAAAACTAATAGCAACGATCATGAATACCAGACAGTCGCTCTAACCCGGCCTTGCAACCGGAGATGGCTTTGGTTGGCTGCAAGTCCTCTCAGGTGGCCATTTGGAGGTCGTTTGGAATGGGATGGTGGTGGGCCAACACATTTTGGAACCATTGTATCTTGTCATCCGATAATACACCGGGGTTGCTCAACTGTGATTCGAAGGCGGCAAAATCAGCCAAGTGACTGTGATAGGTGAGGCGATAGACTCCTTGCCGCAGTCCAAACCGCCGTTTATGCGAGAGAGTCTACAAGCGGCGTGTTTGGGGGACTTTCACGGGTCACGGATCATAAAGCGAGAGTGACTCCTTACTTGATGGGAGTTTGCTCCTGCCGTGAGGGGATATTGCCAAATAACTGGCGGGCATTGTGCGTCGTTTGCCCGAGCCAATCACAGGATTCGGGAGCGATATGATTTAGGGTCGCGATCAGTTCAGCGATTTCGGCGGGGGAACTGGGTTTGTGTCCATTGTGCGGCCAGGGACTGTCCGTTTCGACCACTACCGCTTCTGGAGGTAATAAGGAGAATAATTCGCGATCCCGGGAACGTGAGACGATGTCAGGGGTGATACCTACATAATAACGCCTTTTTACAATTTCTTGGACGATGTTTTTGGGAGCTTTTAACCAGTGAAACACAACCCGTTTCAAATCAGAAAACTCTTCCAGGATTCTGAGCATGGGTTCACAGGATTCATGGACGGCATGAATAATTACCGGTAGGTTTTTGCTTTTCGCCCATTCCAACTGAATATATACTAGTTCCCAGTTGCGATTGAATTGCTGGCGGCTGAGAATCCGGTAGGTGGGCAGTCCAATTTCTCCTATAGCGGCTATAGATTCGTGTTCAACGATCTGCTCCGTTTCCATCAACGCGTGTTCAGAGTAGTTATATTCTGGATGCAGTCCGATCGAGCGAAAATAGCGCAACGGATAATGGGACAAGCTGGTAAGGAGTTGTGATTGGTGCCGGTACGCTTCAGGTCCCGTAGCCACCAGCACCCAGTGGGTCACATTATGTCTCACGGCCAGCTCTACGGCCAGTTCTAAATTCGTCATTTCGTCCAGATGCACATGAGTGTCCCAAATTTCCATCATGCTCCTATTATGCCACATTTGCGGCGTGGTTCCGGGTGTCCTACTATAGACTCAGGAATGGAGGCGCATGATATGGGACACGATATCCAGTCCATTAACAAAGCGGTTATATCCTGCCGTCAATGTCCCAGACTCGTTGAGTGGAGAGAATGGGTCGCTACGCACAAAGTTCGCCGGTTTCGGCATGAAGAATACTGGGGTAAACCTTTAACGGGATTTGGTGATCCCCATGCTCAAGTCGTCATCATTGGCCTGGCTCCCGCCGCACATGGTGGGAACAGGACCGGGAGAATGTTTACTGGCGACGACTCCGGAACCTGGCTCATGGATGCTCTTTACGAGAGCGGGTTTGCCAGCCAAAGAAGCAGTGAACACCCGGATGACGGACTTATCCTCAGCAACGCCTATGTTACAGCGGCTGTGCGGTGTGCCCCGCCGAAAAACAAGCCCACGCGTCAAGAAGCAGCCAACTGTTTTCACTTTCTGGAGAACGAACTGAATCTGATTCAACCACGGATCGTCATCGTGTTGGGGCGCTTTGCCTATGACAGTTTTCGGCAATATCTGGCCAGTCTTGGTATCGAGGTGAAGCCACCCTTAAAATTTGCTCATGGGTGCCAAAAAACATGGATGGTAAACACGCGTTCCGTGACGTTGCTAATGTCCTACCATCCCAGTCGTCAGAACACACAAACAAAAAGATTAACCCGCCCTATGTTTTTAGATATATTTCAAACGGCCAGATCTCTGTTGGAGTCTGGCGATCTAGCTGACAAGGCTCCATATTGTCAAGAGAATCCTTAATAAAGCGGGTTTCATCGTAAACTTGTGGTAATATTATGTTAATAGCTAAGTGCACAATTGCCTATCTATTTTGACTTTAACTTAAACGAGCTAAGCTCTTGTGAAAATGAACCTCTTGCCCTCTTAACCCTGTTGACATTATTCCCCAAATCTCTTCAAGGGAGGAGGTGACTGCGGTGGATTATTTCAGTGAGTTTCAACGGTTGATTGCCCGTTATCAACTGGCTTGGGACCAATGGGACTGGGCCGACCCTCTTCATCAGGAACAAGCAAACGCCGAATTGACGGCAGCTGTTATTGCTCTTAACACATTTATTCAAGAACAAAAAGGATTGCAAGGTATTCCGGCCAGGGGTCAGCATCATGCCGTAATCTATCGTCGGCTTAGTCGGCAACAGGGTGTCTCCTGAGATGCGGCCGGGCAGATATCATTTATGGCCAAGAGGGGCCTGTTTTGGGCTTGATTGGGAGAGAACGGATGAAGAAGGGGAGGGTTTTGTGCGTTGGCCGATCTATTGCGTGTGGCGTGATTCATCAGAGGCTAGGCTCGGGACTTGGTGCTTATCTAGCTGAAGACGGGTTTTTGTAGCGGCGGGGCGAGTGCTCCTTACGGTAATTTTGGCGGTATTGCTGCCCTTGTGGAGAAAATGGTGTGAATTTGACGGTACGCATGTGTCACCCTCGAATCCTTTTAGGTAGATTCAATTCGTTACGTTTCGGTGAAGAGTAAATATGGAAGTTAGTGTAGATTTTATCAGTCGTTCTATTATGGCAACTGCTTCCGGAACGACACGTGCCAGGTAAGGCCATTATACCACTGGTCATTCCTAGCCACCCCGCCGTTGCAATATGGTTTTTGGCTCGGCGGGGTAAGGTGTTGAATGATGGTCAGTCTTGAGATACCCTCTATTTTCGTTTTTATTAATCTTCTCGCGCAAACCGCTCTGAGACAATCATGCCCGGCGGTTTTTTAACGGCTCTGGAGTTGTCTTAGCCAGCTCCACCTTGGCTCGGGGAGGTCCCGGACTTATTAACAATCCACCCCAAAATGGACCTTGTCACCGGGCTATAGACGATAGAAAGTGTTCAGGATAATCTCTGCCCGCTGCCAAGGTGGCGTTTGTCTATTTTATCATCGCCAATTCGGAAAGGACCACACCAACAGCCGAATGTATATGCTGGAGTGAAAACAAATGGCATCTGCCAACACGCCCGAAGGATCGGCAAAGACTCTATGCCCCAGGGTGCTCCGATGCTATTCGAATAGAGTCATGATCCACGTTGGCTCACCACCCTATTTAGGATGATGTTGGACGTTACATGGCGGAAAAATGGGCTGCGTGGGTAAAGAAACCGGCCGAGAATTGTAAGCCTTGGTCGGAGCGGGTGAGACGTTGCGCTGCACCTATCCAAATTACGTAGTTTCATAGAACATAGGAGTCTCAGTGGCTGATCTGTGATGATGCATAGCGAGAATCTCTTTCAGGTATTCTATCAAATGGGTAAGCAAAATAATTTGGCGAAAAGCGGCGTAAAATAGTCATATTCAATAGAAGAAGCGCCTAAAACCTAAAAATTGGTTGGATTTTGAGTGTAGACATGGATATCAGCCAGGTGTTACTATATCAAAGCTGTCCGACCGGGCAGTACGGCCCGAGTGGAAACATTCGTGCAGTCGGTCCTTGAAAACTATATCGTCATGGTGAACGTCAACGTAAGACGTAAGAAGTTGAGCAAGACCAAATGAGTCATGGAGAGTTTGATCCTGGCTCAGGACAAAC
>JAKBWA010000113.1 GCA_021841025.1 Bacillota bacterium
AAGTCGAGGACTCTCTTGATGGAGGCATGATCAATTCATTACACTTTTTGTTGGGAAGGAGGATGAAGAGAGTTGTCCAAGGCATAACGTATAGCTAAGGCGCGCAGCGGAAAAAGACACGAAATCGCTGGGATACCGGAAAAGAGACAAGTATCAGGGCAAAAATAGAAAAATTGGTCACTGATCCCTAAATGTTGAATGATTAGCAGGAATCTGCACAGCGAACGGCGAAGACATTATGTTATTGTTGATAATCTTCTGGCAATGTGTGCCAGAAAAAATACGATGTAGCAACCAGTCGCCATATAGTCGAAATCACAACGTGAAAAGCTGCCGGACGCTACGGCTCATCTGAATACCATCGGAGCGACAAATTGAACTGAGAGAAAGTTGTTACAAGCTTCGAAACGTTTCCGGATGTTAGGTCAACACACCTGATTCAAAACCACGGTGCAGTTGGATGCCGTAATGAACGGTCTAGGGCATTGTTCCGACATAAAGAGGGTAGTGGACTTATCGGAAGAAGACGTTAACTATCTGGTCACTTCTGTTTCCACAAAGGTTTTGGGGGGAAAAAAGAAGGTTGGGTGCGTCATGACATTATTAGCGGATACCGCCTTTGATGAGGCGTCAGAACGTTTCATTGGACGGGAAGAGGAGTTGCGGCAGTTTCAGATATGGCTCGATGACCCGCATCCCCGGACGCAGTTGTGGGACATACACGGCATTGCGGGAATGGGTAAATCGACCCTCTTGTGGCAATGGATAGGTCGGGCCCGCCGTCTTCGCATTCCGGTGGTGTGGATGGACGGCCGGTCCTGTCCTAAACAGCCGGTACATTTTCTGGATCATCTCTTTGAAATAACGGACAATGTGTTGCCTTTGAACCCACGGATAAAGAAACCATGGCCGCCACGGTTTCTTTGGGCTGTGGAGAATTTCGGCGATTTGGAATTACTGGAAGGCTGGCTGCGTGAAGATTTAATCGGCCGTTTGCCCGAAGACGGCGGGTTGCTGATAGTGGTGTCCCGGCGCGGATTGTCTCCACACTGGCACGTGCATCCGGTGTGGTCATCGCGCATCAGAAAGATGAGAATAGGACCGTGGTCCCTGAGTGAAGTGGCGACTTACTGTGAACAGTTGGGGCTCGTAGTAACAGACGATTTGCAGCGTGTACTGAGACCATTGCAAGGTCATCCCTTGTCGTTGGCGGTGGCCGGGGAATATTTCTTGCGCCAGGGGAGTGTCAAGAATCAAGAGGACTATTCTTTTCTGGAAACCATTACCGCAGAGTTGCTGCGGGAAGTTACTGACAGCGGACTGCATCCGTTTCTTGATATTTTGACTGTTCTTCCGGTTGCGAATCAAGATATGATGGCGATGATAGCGGATCCTGTCGCGATTACCGGTCAGCAATACCGGGATTTGGGCCATTTATCCTTTGTTCAGGCTGTGCCGGGAGGAATGGGTCTTCATGATGTGGTGCGCTCGCAGCTTTTAGCCTATATGAAAGAGCATAATCCGGCTGCTTTGAAGGATTTGCGACTCAAAGCACTGGACTGTTTGGGAAGCTTGTACAGGCGAAGTAGCAGTGCCAGTGAGCGTAATCACCTGGCTTATTTGTTGCTGGAGATCACTGCCCAGTCCTTACCCATTTCAAGCCCTTACGCCAATATTGCGGCGATCGATGAGATAGTCCGGGAAAACCGGTTGAAGATGGAGGATCTCAAGCATCTCCATAAAATGCTGGACCAATGGGGGCGGCAAAGTCTGGATATGCCCGATAATCAAGTTGCCCATGCTCTGCTGGATGATATTGCACGCAATTTTGATGAAGACATTCGAATTTTCCGTTCCCCTGGGGGCGAGCCGGTGGCGTTCTTTGCCACTCTGCCGATGTATCGGGAGACCCGGGAATTGATTGAACAATACGTGCCCGGCAGTATTGAGAAATATTTTCCCTCGGAGTCCGAATTTCCTTTGGACCGAAGTGACGCCGATACCTACTTTGGGGTCTTGGTCGGCGTCGATGCCAATCATCCCCGCTATAGCTCCCATGACTTGTTGGGCATATTAATAAGGGACGGGTTATCGTTTTTAGGTCGGGGACTCAGAGGGGTGATCGGGGTCAGTGACCTAAATCTGAAACAACTTTTGGAAATTCTAGGTTTTGTTTCCCATCCCGTTGATGCCAAGAAAGGGGTGGATGCTTTTGTACTGGACATGCGGAACCGTGATTTTCTTTTGTGGGTCGGTTCCATTGTTCAGGCACTCAACCAGCCTTTTTCCGGCGCGAACTATTCGATCGACGAAGCTCTCTTGCGCCAGGTCTTGAAAGTGCTAAACAATGAGGAGGCGCTCCAAAAAACAGGTTTTCCCCAGATATTGGGTTGCCAGCCCAAAGAGGCTCGCTACATTGTGCAAAGGCTGTTAAATGCTCCTCCTATTTCGCCTCTGACGGCGAGTGAGCAGGAAGTGCTGCGGCGCACATTTTTTGAGCGGGTCGGCAATGCGGATGCGGTGGCGCTTGCCTTGCATTTGTCGCGTCCGACCTATTACAGGCTTCTGAAGAAAGGTGTCGGAAATTTGTGCAAGATTTTGCAGTCGGGAGACTTTTTGTCCGCAATTGTCCAGTAACCGTTTATTTTATTTCAAATCTCCGGCTATTATTAATCGGAGATTGAGATTTCGCCGGAGCCCACTGAATCTTATAGAAAGTTTCCCCATCCGCGGAGTGTCGCCAGATCGTCAGCAATGAAATGATACAGGGTCAAGGTGGCCCTTTGGGTTTAGGGGCATTGGAAATGGTGTTACGCACATGGGGGATCATGTATTTCGAGATCTGTGGCCTTTGGCAAGCCGAGCCCAGGGAGTGGCACAATGAACCATGTTCGCCAACACTCCCAGCCATAATGCCAGCAGGCACACGCAGGGGTTTGTTGTTCACTGATTCCCCTAATTTTTCCAACTGCCGCAAACGGGCCCATAATCACAAGAAGATCAGCCCATGGCTTACGAAAAAGTTCAAAGTTTGGTGAGAATTCCCGTGGTGCCGTGTAGCACGAAGGGGTTACGGGTTTGGCGATGCAATTTTAACCTGTCGGGACTTTTTCGTAGTCTCCATAAT
>JAKBWA010000105.1 GCA_021841025.1 Bacillota bacterium
AAGATTTTTCCCCCTCCGACGGAAACCTGGGACAAAGGCCATGGACGCATTGAGCATCGTGTTTTGCACACCAGCACCACCTTGAATGCTTATCTGGCGTTTCCGCATGTTCAGCAGGTGTTTCGATGAGAACGCACCACCACGGTGGTCAAAACCGGGGAAATCCGACACGAGATCGTCGTCGGTGTCACCAGTTGTGACGCGAACCGGGCTACGCCCGCTGATCTCTTAGCCGCAGTCCGCCAGCATTGGACTATCGAAAATCAGGTGCACGGGACACGGGATGTGACCGGGAAGGAAGATGCCTCTCACGTACGGACCGGATCAGCCCCCCCGCATGCTCGCCAGTTTCCGCAACGCGGTGCTGAGTGGGTTAGACCTGAAGAAGAAAAAAGGCATCGCCTCCCAACTCCGGAGTCTGGGGTGGGACCGGAATGCGGCCCTGGCCGTCGTGACAGAAGCCGTCTAATCTTGAATCGATGGTCTCGGTGGGACCGGTCGCTAGCGACCGGGTGGTTTGACATGTCTACAGGTCGGAAACATCATCGCTTACCGTGCCCACCCTTCTGAGTTGGCCTCGCACCGATTTTCATCATGATATTGTCATAATTGTCGCAATCAACTTTGCCGAGGACCTGACCCGAAGTCTGTGCGAACTTGCCGAGGCCCGGCAATTGTGCTATAATTCGCTAGGATTTTTTACCACACACGCAGTTTCGTTTCCCTGGTGCCAGTTGGTCGAGTGATTGGAGCTGCGGAGGATAAACCAGGAGGTAATATCATATGGCTGTAATTTCGATGAAGCAACTGTTGGAAGCTGGAGTGCATTTTGGTCACCAAACGCGGCGCTGGAATCCGAAAATGAAACCCTACATTTTTACAGAACGAAATGGTATTTACATCATCGACTTGCAGAAGACAGTCCGCAAGGTTGATGATGCATACAATTTTGTTCGTCAAATTGGCGCAAGCGGTGGTCGTATGCTTTTCATTGGTACGAAGAAGCAAGCGCAGGAAGCCGTAGCAGAGGAGGCTCAACGTTCCGGTGATTTTTACGTTAATCAGCGTTGGCTTGGAGGCATGCTAACCAACTTTGATACGATTAAGAAACGCGTAAGACGTTTAGCTGAACTCAAAGAACAAGAGAACAGCGGACAGTGGGAACGGTTGCCTAAAAAAGAAGTCAGTATGCTGATGCGGCAAAAGGAAAAATTAGAAAAATATTTGGGTGGCATTGAAGGAATGAGTCAGCTCCCGGCTGCCGTCTTTGTAGTGGATCCGCGTAAGGAACACATTGCTGTAACAGAAGCGAGAAAACTTCATATTCCTATTGTAGGAATTGTTGACACCAATTGTGATCCTGACGAAATTGATTATATCATTCCTGGTAACGATGACGCCATTCGCGCAGTAAGACTGCTAACCAGTAAGATGGCGGATGCCTTGCTAGAAGGCCGGCAGGGAGGCATGACGGAGGAACAGCAAGCGGTTGTAGAGGCTCAATAACTCGGATAATTTCCACAGTGAGACGGGGGCGACCGAGAGGTCGCTCTCATTACGAGGAGGATTTTTTGTGATTTCCGCTAATGATGTAAAGAAGCTTCGTGAAATGACAGGCGCGGGGATGATGGAGTGTAAAAAGGCCCTCCAACAAGCCGATGGTGATTTTGATCGGGCAAGTGACATTCTTCGTGAACGCGGATTAGCCCAGGCTGCAAAAAAAGCAGGGAGGGAAGCTAACGAAGGATTGATCGAAAGCTATATACATTTGCAAGGCCGTATTGGAGCATTGGTTGAAGTGAACTGTGAGACGGACTTTGTTGCTAACACCCCCGATTTTCACACATTGGCACATGACATTGCGATGCACGTCGCTGCAACCAATCCTCGATTTGTCAGTCGCGACCAGGTTCCGGCCGAAGGGTTGGAACATGAAAGGCGGGTCTTAAGTGCCCAAGCGGAGAACGAAGGGAAGCCTGCGGCCATAATCGAGAAAATGGTCACCGGCCGCATGGAGAAATTCTACAAAGAAGTTTGTTTGCTGGATCAACCTTTCATCAAAAATCCAGACCTAACGGTGGATCAGTTGCTGAAAGAGCACATCGCCCGGCTGGGTGAGCACATTGTTGTTCGACGGTTTGTCCGCTTTGAACGCGGGGAAGAACTTCCCGGCACCTAAATACAACTAATATGAAGGGCACGAAGTGCCCTTCAAGTACGTTGAAGGGAGGAGCTACAATGTCCGAACAGCCAAAGTACCGCCGAATTGTCCTGAAACTGTCCGGTGAAGCTCTTGCGGGGCCAGCGGGGTATGGAATTGATCCAACCGTGGTGGATAGTATTGCCCGTCAAATCAAGGACGTGTTAAGTTTAGGTGTACAGATTGCCGTGGTAGTTGGTGGCGGAAATATATGGCGGGGTCAGTCCGGCTCGTCCAAAGGCATGGACCGTGCTACGGCAGATTACATGGGCATGTTAGCCACTGTGATTAATGCTTTGGCGTTAATGGATGCTTTAGAGAAACATGGCGTGCCGGTCAGGGTTCAAACCGCAATTGAAATGAAGGAAGTAGCGGAACCTTACATTCGTCGGCGGGCCATAACGCATCTTGAGAAGAACCGGGTGGTGATTTTCGCCGCAGGCAATGGTAATCCATATTTTTCCACCGACACGACAGCGGCACTCCGAGCGGCTGAAATTGAAGCGGATGTTATGCTGAAAGCAACGAAGGAAGCTGGAGTCTATGATGCCGACCCGCGGACAAATCCTGAGGCAAAAAAATTGGATGAAATTGGATATCTAGATGTCCTCAAGGATAATCTGCGAGTGATGGATGCCACGGCTACGTCTTTGTGTATGGACAATGATATTCCTATCGTTGTTTTTAATATGAATCAATATGGTAACATCCGAAAGGTCGTGCTCGGTGAACCTATTGGCACCTTTGTAAGGAGCGATCATCATGCTTAAGGATATCCTCAGCGAGGCTGAGAATAAAATGAAAAAAGCGGTTGAGGTTTTTGAACGGGACCTGAACTCTATGCGAACGGGTCGGGCTCATCCTGGACTGCTTGAGAAGATCCCAGTTGATTATTATGGTGCCATCACACCTTTGCAGCATTTGGCAGCGATTTCGGTACCGGAGACCCGATCGTTACTCGTCCAACCTTTTGATCGTCAAGCCATTTCGGCCATTGAAAAAGCTATTATGAAAGCTGATTTAGGGGTTTCCGTGAGAGTAGACGGAACAGTATTGCGTGTTAGCGTGCCGATGTTGACAGAGGAACGGCGAAAAGATCTCGTAAAGCAACTAAGACGGCGCCTGGAAGAAGAAAAAGTTGCAGTGCGTAACATACGCCGTGAGGCGTTAGACCTGTTGAAAACCGAACAGAAAGACCACCGCATTACGGAAGATGAGGAAAGGCGAGGCCAGAACGACATTCAAAAACTGACAGACCGTTATATTAAGGAGCTTGAAAGTGTGGCCGAAAGTCGGGAACGGGATCTTTTGACTCCTTGATCGTATTTATCATGTCGCGTGCTTTTGGGAGGCCTGATGGACACAGATGCTCGACAACCGATTATGGTCGATAGTGGGAAGCGAGGCCGGGTTGCGAAGATTCCCAGGCATATAGCCATTATCATGGACGGCAACGGGCGATGGGCTCGGCAACGCGGGCTGGACCGAGCCGAGGGACACCGTGCTGGGGTAAAGGCTTTGAAGCCGATTGTTAAAGAATGTGCAGCGCTCGGCGTCGAAGTCTTGACAGTGTATGCATTTTCCACTGAGAATTGGTCAAGGCCTCAAATTGAAGTAAATGCCCTATGGAATTTGCTAGTAGAGTTTTTACGACTTGAAACTCCCGAGCTTAAAGCAGAACGGGTACGCATACAAACCATTGGGAATGTAGGGGCCTTGCCTGCTCGAGCGCAAAAGGCCATCGAAACGGCTAAACGCGATACCGCAGAACAAACGCGCATGGTGTTAAATTTAGCACTGAATTATGGCGGACGAGACGAGCTGGTGCGTGCCGTTAATCGATGGCTTGACGAATATCGTCCGGTGTCGCCCGAAAGATATGTGACTGCCAGTGCCATCGCTGAACATTTAGACACTGCCGGTTTACCGGATCCCGACCTGTTGATACGATCGAGCGGGGAACTGCGCATTTCGAATTTTCTTTTATGGCAGCTTGCTTATGCAGAGATCTATGTGACGAATACATTGTGGCCAGATTTCAACCCGATGGAGCTCCACAAGGCAATTCGCGCCTACCAAGAACGAGATCGGCGTTTCGGTGGCCTTCGGGAGTAAGGAGTAACGGGTGTGCTGGGACTTCGGATATTGACAGCGACATTTGGTATTCCCGTCATAATCCTCCTCGTCTATCTGGGAGGTTGGTTCTTGGTGGTGGGGGTCGCTGTTTTAACGGCGGTCGGAGTTGTAGAAATTCAGAGAATGTTTCAGTCACGCGGCATTGTGTTTTATCCATGGCTGACCATCACCTGGATTTGGGCCATTTTGTTGGCTGTCGGACTGGGAAAGCCTCTTTTGCCGATTTTAGTAATTGGCGTGGCTGTGGTGGCAATTGTCGCGTTTCTTAGCTCACCACACGAGAGTTTCCAGGGAGCCGTCACAACCACGTGGGTTGCCCTATATGTCGGTTTGTTCTTTGCTTTTTTGCCGCTTGTCCGGGATATGGTTCATGGTCAATCTCTGGCGTACTCCTTTTTCGCGGTGATCTGGACAACGGATACAATGGCATTTTTTGTCGGGCGTCAGTTTGGGAAGCACAAGCTAATGCCACGCGTAAGTCCGGGTAAGACATGGGAAGGAATGATAGGGGGTACCTTCAGTGGGACTCTCGTCGCTGTTGGGGCATTTTACTTGATGCATGCAAAGGTCTCTGATGGCATGGCATTTGGATTTGTGATTAGTCTTGTGGGACAGATTGGGGATTTGTTGGAGTCGGCTATCAAACGTTATAGCGGCGTCAAGGATTCAGGGGGACTTCTGCCTGGACACGGGGGAGTTTTAGACCGTTTTGATTCATCTCTGTTGAGTTTGCCAATTGCATATTATTTGTTGCGGGGCTTGGGCATACATTAGGTGCATGGAGGCACGCTAATGTTGAGATATGTCACGCGTCTTATTTTATGGGTGGTCATTTGCTTTTCGATTTATGCGTTTTGGAGGTGGTATAGCAGGCTTTTGATGCCGTTTGTACTGGCCTTATTATTTGCTTTGTGGCTCGATCCTGTTGTCGATCAACTGGAAGCATGGGGAGTGTCACGCAATATCGCGGTTTTACTCACGTTGGTTTCGTTCATTGTAGCGCTCTTTATGACACTGGTTGTGTTATCTTTGGTATTGGTCGGGGAATTGAGGCAATTTGCGAGGCATTTGCCGGTTATCGTCGTTGCCTTTGAAAAGGCAGCTCATTCGATCGTGGAGAATTTGGGGCAATTTCGCCGTCATTTTGGATATAGTCGAGAACTCTTGCGCATGCCAGTAGCAACGCTTTCCCGGGTGGTGGAATCGTTGCTGCGAATTCTCGCAAGCTTTTTGCTTCACCTGCCGGATACCATGTTAATGTTAATGGTAGCCGTAATGGCAGCCTTTTTTATTATGCGGGATAAGGAACAACTGACTCGGCATTTGAACAACTGGATACCACCGGCTTTAAGTTCTTCAGTTTTCTCCTTAGAAACAGACATTACCGCAGGAGCTTTGGGGTTCGTGAAGGCGCAGATCTTGTTGGTAGGATTGACGACTTTTGGGACCATCTCGGGCTTGGTTTTATTGAAATTTCATTATGCAGTGTTAATAGGATTGTTATCCGGAGTATTAGATTTCATTCCGTACATGGGCCCGACAACTATTTTAATTCCTTGGGCTACTTTGGAGTTGTTGACGGGGCATAGCGTGACAACATTGAAGCTGGTGGGCATCGTATTTGGGGTTGCGCTGATGCGACAGTTAGCGGAACCACGTTTGGTGGGGCGAAAGATGGGTCTGCATCCGCTCATTGCGATTTCTTCTTTATATTTTGGTGTCAAGTTTTTCGGACCCGTCGGTTTTATTGTGGGGCCCATTTCCGCCGTTATCATTCGAGCTATTGCGGAGGTGTTGCACCCCTTCCCCCCCTTGGATAGCGGATCTTTGTGATTAAGAGGTAAAATGCCATAGGAGATGAACGCAAGTGACACAGATCATTGTTTTGGGGGCAACCGGTTCAGTAGGAGAGACGGCATTCCGTGTTCTTCAGCATGATAAAGACCGCATTTCTGTCGATGGCCTCGTAGCTCATCATAACTTTGATCGGTTATGGGAGATGGGGATAACTTTACACGCCAGGTGGATTGGATTAACGGATCCCCAAGCATGGAAGAATCAGAAGGGTGGCGAATCGGGAACTCCCCGCGTAGTAGTGGGGCTCGACGCGATTTTGGAGGAAATTGCGAAATCGCCGGCAGAGAAAGTTTTGGGAGCTATGACGGGGTTTGCGGGTCTTCGTCCGACTTTGACGGCTTTGCGTCACGGAAAGGACATTCTCTTGGCAAACAAAGAGACCTTGGTAGCTGCCGGAGATTTGGTTCGGAAGATGGCTACAGACAGCGGTAGTCGAATTATTCCAGTAGACAGTGAGCATTCTGCAATTTTCCAGTGTCTGGCCTTGAATCAGCCCCCCCGTCGCATCTTCTTGACGTGTTCAGGAGGGCCGTTCCGTGGACGTCGGAAGGAGGATTTAGCTTTTGTTTCTGTAGAAGAAGCTCTTAATCATCCGAACTGGAGGATGGGAGCAAAAATTACGATTGACACCGCTACGCTCGTGAATAAGGGTCTGGAAATCATTGAGGCTCATTACCTTTTTGGCGTGCCTTATGAGCAAATCGAGGTCGTTATCCATCCCCAGAGCATTGTGCATTCTCTGGTTGAGTTTGTTGACGGAGCCACTATGGCGCAACTGGGGTGGCCGGATATGGCAGTCCCCGTGCAGGTAGCCTTAAGCTGGCCGGAGAGATGGTCTTTACCCCAAAAACCTCTGGACCTAACAACGCAGACCCTGAGCTTCGAACCACCTGATATTGAAACATTTGAGGGTCTTGAAATTGCCAGGGAAGCGGGTGTGAAAGGCGGCTTATATCCGGCCGTTCTCAATGCCGCGAATGAGACGGCGGTGTCATTATTTTTGTCCCATCACATCGGATTTTTATCAATCACTCGTATCATTAAAGATGTGTTAGAAGAATTTCAGGACAATCGGGTGCCGACGACACCGGAAGAGATCATGGATACTGACCAGTGGGCAAGAAATCATGCATTGGAGGTTGCTCATCATTATCAGTCGTGACCATCTAACCGGCCTGAAGGGAGGAAATTGGTGACCACTGTTATTGCGGTGATTGTCGTCTTTGGCGTACTTGTTGCTGTGCATGAATTGGGGCATTTTTTTGTCGCAAAGTCCTTTGGTATGCGGGTCAATGAATATTCCTTGGGATTTGGCCCATCGCTATACAAGCACAAATGGGGTGAAACGGACTATGCGGTGCGAATTATTCCTTTGGGCGGGTATGTGCGGTTAGCGGGGATGGAAGGCCAAAAGACGGATGATCCGCGGGAATTCCCTAACCGCCCCTTATGGCAACGGTTTTTAGTAGTATTGGCCGGGCCGATCATGAACTTGGTGCTGGCTGCTGTTCTCTACGCCGTGAGTTTTGGTCCGGTGGGAATTCCTGCAGCAACGACTACTGTTCAGCAGGCTTTGCCTCATTATCCTGCCTATGAAGCGGGGATTCGTCATGGGGACAAGATTGTCAAAATTGATCACACCCCCATAAAGAATTGGGAAGGGCTGGCTTCGGCCATAGTAACTCATAAGAATCAGGTTATTGATGTGTCAGTAGTCCGAAATGGGCATCATCACACCTTTCGAATGAGAACACGCTATGACAAAAGCTTGCACAAGTATGTCGTCGGCATCAAGCCATCTGTCGTTACCCGGCACGTCAATCCCTTCATGGCTGTTAAGGACGGTGTCATTCAAACGGTGCAACTAACGGGTTCTTGGTTTGGTGCATTGTTTAGACTCCTTGAAGGGAAAGGACCATTCGACTTAACTGGCCCTGTAGGAATTGCTGCACTGGTGGGTAGTGCAGCACAGGCGGGACTGGTAAACCTGTTGTTGTTGTCTGCTGCATTATCTGCGAATCTCGGATTGTTTAATGTTTTGCCGGTTCCGGTGCTGGATGGCAGTCGCCTGCTTTTCTTGATTATAGAAGGAATTCGTCACAAGGCTATGGATCCGGAGCGGGAAAATATGATCCATTTCGTCGGTTTTGTGATTTTGATGGCACTGGTTATCGTGGTCACGTTTCATGATGTCGAACATTTATTCCATGCGTGAACGGTAGGGTGTCATGTTAAGATAATCAAGAGGAACAACGTTCGATAAAGGAGGTGTGCCCGGTATACCCGGGTTCGTATGAGCAAAGCTGTTCGTGTGCGAGATTTAACCATTGGTGGCGGGGCTCCAGTTGTTGTGCAAGGGATGACGAAAACTGATACCAGGAATGTAAAGGCGACACTCGACGAAATTTATCGTTATGCGGACGTTGGCTGTGAAATGGTGCGGGTAGCGGTGCCCGATCACGAAGCGGCAGAGGCGGTGACGGAAATTGTCCGGCATTCTCCCATGCCAGTAGTGGCAGACATTCACTTTGACTATCGTCTGGCGCTTGAGGTTATTCGGGCAGGGATTGACAAATTACGGTTGAATCCCGGCAATATTGGGTCGCGCGAACGGGTGGAAGAAGTTGTCCGCCGAGCCAAGGAGCGTGAGATACCCATTCGTATTGGAGTAAATTCCGGGTCCATCGAAAAAGGGTTGCTCCACGATTATGGTCGTCATGCGGAAACCTTAGTGAAGTCGGCAGCAAGCCACATTCAGATCCTTAATGACCTTGATTACGATAATATCGTTGTATCGCTTAAAGCATCAGATGTACCCACTACAGTTGCTGCCTATCGCCTTATGGCTAAGACTTACGATTATCCGTTGCACCTGGGAGTAACGGAAGCTGGAACTCTATTCCAAGGCACGATAAAATCCGCCGTTGGCATTGGCACACTGTTATCCGAAGGTATTGGGGATACAATCCGTGTGTCTCTCACGGCGCCTGGTGAAGAGGAAATACGAGTTGCCTGGGAAATTCTCAAGAGCTTGAAGCTGCGCAACCGCGGGGCCAATCTCGTAGCTTGTCCGACTTGTGGACGATTGCAGTTTGACATGTGGCCAGTAACCAATGAACTGGAAAGGCGTTTGGCCAGCATTGCTGAACCCATTACAGTCGCTGTGATGGGCTGTGCCGTTAATGGTCCCGGAGAATCCCGGGAAGCAGACGTTGGGTTGGCTGGCGGCAAAAACATGGGATTGATTTTTCGACATGGAGAGATCGTACGCCGTGTGAATCAGGATGAAATGGTTGAGGAGTTATGGAAGGAAATCTTGGATGCTGCCGAGGAGGTTCGCAAGGGTGGAAAAGGTTCTCAAGGAAATCACGCCAAAATCAAGTGATTTCTCTCAATGGTATGTAGACGTCATTCGTAAGACTGATATGGTGGACTACGCACCAATGAAGGGTTTCATGGTGATGAGACCCTATAGTTACCGGATCTGGGAATTTATCCAGGAGGCAATGGATCGACGGTTTAAGGAAACGGGCCATGAAAATGCCTATTTTCCTCTCCTCATTCCTGAACACCTGTTGGCTAAAGAAGCGGAGCATATTGAAGGATTTTCCGCTGAAGTGGCATGGGTCACTATGGGAGGCAGTGAGGTGTTATCCGAAAGATTGGCTGTACGTCCCACATCCGAAACGATTATTGGCGCCATGTATTCGCAATGGATCCACTCTTACCGCGATCTCCCGGTTCTCATTAATCAGTGGGCTAATGTCGTGCGTTGGGAAAAGGCCACGCGGCCATTTCTGAGGACCACGGAATTTCTCTGGCAAGAAGGACACACCGTTCACCGTACGGCAGAGGAAGCCTTGCGTGAAACCCGGCAACAACTAGAAATATATCGAGAAGTGATAGAGGAATACTTGGCTGTTCCCGTCGTTCAAGGAGTTAAGAGTGCGGGGGAACGGTTTGCCGGTGCGGTAGACACTTACACTTTAGAAGCCCTCATGGGTGACGGTCGGGCTTTACAGGCGGCCACCTCTCATTTTTTGGGGCAACACTTTTCCCAAGCCTTTGATATTCAATTTCTTGATGAAGATGGGGTTCTAAAACATGGATGGACCACCTCTTGGGGAAGTTCTACTCGCATGATTGGTGCATTGATTATGGTGCATGGGGACGACAAAGGACTTCGCTTACCCCCCCGACTTGCCCCTATTCAAGTTGTGGTTGTGCCGATTGGCCGAGGCGAGGAGCGCAAAAGGGTTTTGGAGCATGCTCAGACTCTTGTTGCGCAATTGGGGGAGAGTGTGCGGATCAAGCTGGACGATCGGGACGAATTTACGCCGGGCTATAAGTTTAACGACTGGGAAATGCGCGGAGTTCCCTTGAGGATTGAAATTGGTCCTAAGGACATCGCACGCAAGCAAATTACTCTTGCGCGCCGGGACACCGGAGAAAAGACAAGCATTGCGGAGAATCAGCTACGTCTGAGAATTCCAGAGTTGATGAAAGAAATTCAGACGGAGTTATTCCGTCAAGCCTTTGAATTTCAGAAAACACACTCTTATAACGTTGATAATTACCACGAAATGGATCAATATGGATATCGAGGGTTTTTCTATGCTGACTGGTGCGGCAGTGAGGATTGCGCAACGCGTCTGAAATCTGAAACAGGGATGACTATACGATGTTTGCCTTTTGACGAATTTCCTGTAACTGGACGATGCGTCGTTTGTGATGAACCCAGTCAATACCGTGCGTTATTCGCCCGGGCCTATTAAGTACATGCGGATGAGGGTGTGGGTCCATGTCGACAGAGCGGGTTGCTGCGATTGTGCCAGCGTATAACGAGGAGGCGAATATCGCATGTGTGTTGCAGGTGTTGTGTGATGTTCCTGAAATCGATCAGATTATTGTGGTGAATGATGGATCATTAGACCGTACTGGAGAAGTCGCGGCAGAGTTTCCCAAAGTGCTTGTTATTGATCAAACAGAGAATCAGGGGAAGGGTGCTGCCTTAAAACTCGGGGCAGAAGTTGCAAACGCCGATATTTTACTGTTTTTGGATGCAGATCTTATTGGTCTGACGGTATCTCACGTTCAACAGCTCATTAAACCGGTTCTTGACGGCGACACCGAAGCCACGGTTGGAATATTTGATGGAGGACGTACGAGTACGGACTGGGCTCAGGCTTTGGCCCCCTTTCTGTCGGGTCAGCGGGTATTGCGGCGCACCTTATTGACGGGGGTTGATCATATTGATGCCTCACGTTATGGTGTTGAATTGCAGTTGCATCGCCAACTGAAACGAATGGGGAAGGTGCCGAAGGAAGTGATTTTGAGAGATGTTTCACAGGTAATGAAAGAAGAAAAAATGGGGCTGGCGAAAGGTTTTGCAGCGCGAATGCGCATGTACTGGGAAATAATTCGGGAAATCCCAAGAATATGAGCCAGAACGGATCAATGATTAAGTATATTTGCGTGCGAGGGAAAATGATGCTAACAGAACGCTTGCAAATGTGGTTACAAGAACAGCACATCACGGATCCGGGGTATTTTTTTCCGCTGTGGGCCGAAGTGAGCTCCCATCAAGTGCGGATTATACTGGCGGGAAAGGATTCGTTCAGCCGACAATGGTTAGATTCTCTGGCTTTGCATTTGAGCCACGAGTGGGGTCGGAACGTTGTATGGGTGGAATACGCGTGGGCGACAAACGTTGCCGAGCGTCTTCAACAAATCTTTTCCTTAACGGGTTCGGGCATAGGGCAATTGCTGGACGATGATAAGATTGCCGTCTCCGAAGAGGGCATTTTCGTATCCTTCCCTAACAAAATGACGCACACTTTATTCGAACAATGGGGTGGAATAAAGAAACTGCAGCAATATTGGCCTGATATGCCGAAGTGGCATGGCGATGTTCTGGAGTCATCCCCATCTGAACCGGATCCTGTGATGAAAGTCGCTATTCAATCCTCTCCGGCTGCTGCACCGGTGGTAGGAAGTGGCGTGCCCAGTGCAGCTCCTTCCGATTTGGAGTCTGTCCCCGAAGCGGGGGAAGTGGTGGTGGCGGGTCAGATTGTCTCAACGGAGACGCGAACAGGCCGCGACAATCTGAGGCATTGGAGCGCTATTATTACCGATATGAAGCATGCGTTGCGTCTTCGTTATTCCGAAAGACGCGCACAACCCTTTCCTGACATGTCGGCGTTCACGCCAGGTGCATTTATTAAAGTCCAAGGGCACATGGAAGAGGACAAATATAGCGGGGAGAAAGTTTTGCGTGTCAAACACGCGGGGATAATACCTTCCTGGCGCCAGGACGCGGACAATGCTGAAAAAAAGCGAGTCGAACTTCATGTTCACAGCCGGATGAGCACGGGAGACGGATTGATTGCGCTACCCGAATTGTTTCAACAGTTAAAGAACTGGGGACACACTTACGTTGCCATTGTAGACCATGGGGTCGTTCAAACTTATCCCGAGCTGGAATCTCTCAGTAAGAAAACGGGAGTTCAGGCTATCTATGGTGTCGAGGTGAATATGGTTGATGATGCGGTAGCACCGTTAACCGGGTACAACCCTGCAGAGGACGGACCATTAGGCACTCGTCCCATAGTGGTGCTGGATGTGGAGACTACTGGCTTATCACCTCGAGTCCATGAGATCATTGAACTGGGAGCTGTAAAAATTGAAAATGGGGAGATTGTAGATCAGTTCCACTCCATGATCAGACCTAGCCGGGATATCTCACATGCAACGCAAGAGATTACGGGGATTCGTCAGGAAGAGGTAGCTAACGCTCCGATGCCGAAAGAAGTGTTTCGAAACTTCTTTGATTTTGCATCAGGCAGCATCCTATCAGCGCATAATGCTCGGTTTGATATGGGGTTCATGGCACGGGCGTTTTCTCAAGTTTTTCCTGATGATGACTGGACTTTTCCCGTTATTGACACGCTTGCGTTGGCTCGTGTCCGTTTGCCTAATCTTAAGAGCCACGGTCTTGGTCCCTTGACAAATTACTTGAAGATTCCTTTATCGCAACATCATCGTGCTTTGGCGGATGCCGAAGCAACCGGACATTTGCTCTTAAAACTACTGAAAAACGAGGACGAAAACTTGGAGGCGCTCGAGTCTTTAGCCGAATCTTCGCTTCTTCCATTCAGTCTCGGACGCCCAACTCCTGTGGTACTCCTTTTGAAATCGCAAGACGGGGTCGAGGCACTGTACCGTCTCATCAGTGAGTCTCACTTGTCTACATATTATCGCAGTCCTCGGGTGAGTCGCAGTCGGGTTCAGGCCGGGCGGCAGCATTGGTTTGTAGGGTCTCCTTTTCATGGCGGCGAAATCCAGGATGCTGTGTTCCGCGGTAGCTTGGATAGAGATTTGACGCTGATGCAACAGTTCTACGATTATTGGGAAATTGGACCCCTAAGTACCGTAAATTTCCTAACTCGAGAAGAGCAGTTGGGGAGTATACAGCAGGTTCAAGAATACCTTAAGGATTTGGTTGAATTAGGTAATCGTCACCAAAAACCTACCCCTGCTGTTTCTGATGCTCACTATATCACAAAAGAGCAGAAAATCTACCGTGAAATATTATCTACAACGGCAAAAGGAGAGCTTCACGACCAAGAAGAATCGCTCCACATCCGTACTACCGACCAAATGCTGGAGGAGTTCGGTTGGCTGGATAGGGATATCCGGGATAAGGTAGTAATAGAAGATGCTCGATTTATTGCCGAACAGATTCCGCCCATTAAACCGATTCCGGATGGACTGTTCTCGCCTAAGCTGGAAGAGGCTGAACAAACAGTACAAGAATTTCCAGTTGCTAGGGCTAAAGCGCTATACGGAGATCCTTTGCCGAACATTGTCCAAAGCCGATTGGAGAAAGAAATTCGATCTATTGTGCACAACGGGTTTTCGTCCATTTATTACATTGCCCACCGCCTGGTGAAAAAGTCATTGGATGATGGGTATTTAGTGGGATCACGAGGATCGGTGGGCTCATCCTTGGTCGCGACATTTTTGGATATCACCGAGGTCAATCCGTTGCCTCCCCATTATCGGTGCCCTAGTTGTCAATATAACGAATTCGTGACGGATAGTTCCTATGGTTCGGGTTTTGACCTTCCCAAAAAACATTGCCCCAAATGCCAAGAGATCCTCATCGGTGACGGTCAGGATATTCCGTTTGAGACGTTTCTTGGATTTGAAGGAGACAAGGTCCCAGATATTGATCTGAATTTTTCGGGGGAGTACCAGCCAGAAATTCACAAATACACGGAGGTGCTTTTTGGTGAAGGCCATGTATTTCGTGCGGGAACAATTGCTACCATCGCGCAGAAAACGGCGATTGGGCTCGTATTGGCGTGGGCGCGGGAAAAAGGCCGTGAGTTGTCGGGGGCCGAACTGGAATGGTTGGCATCTGGAATAACTGGCGTGAAGCGAACTACCGGTCAGCACCCAGGAGGTCTTATGGTCGTCCCTCCGGATGAAGACATTCATCACTTTTGCCCAGTGCAACATCCAGCTGATGACCGCAACTCAGAGATTATTACCACTCATTTTGACTACCACTCCATCGAAGGCCGTCTCTTGAAATTAGACTTGCTCGGACACGATGATCCTACGGCAATTCGTATGCTTGAGGATGTCACGGGTATCCCGGCAAAAAGTGTACCTTTTCACGACGAAAAAACGATGAGTTTGTTTCGAAGCGTCGAGGCTCTTGGGGTGAAGGCGGAGGACATTGGGACTCCGGTAGGAAGTCTTGGTATTCCAGAGTTTGGGACTACCTTCGTTCGGCGCATGTTGATTGATACTAAACCGATGACTTTTGCGGAGCTCGTTCGTATTTCCGGATTGTCTCATGGAACGGAGGTCTGGGCAAACAACGCACAAGATATTATTCGGCAAAATCTAGGGGGATTATCAGACGTTATAGCTACGCGTGATGATATCATGCTTTATCTCATAGCACGAGGCCTTGAGCCTAAGGCGGCGTTTGCGGTGTCAGAATCGGTGCGTAAAGGACGCGGTCTGAAACCGGAGCAGGAAAAGGCCATGAAAGAGCATAACGTTCCCGAATGGTATATTGAATCATGTCGCAAGATTAGCTACCTCTTCCCCAAAGCCCACGCGGCAGCATATGTTATGATGGGATGGCGGATTGCTTGGTTTAAGGTTTATTATCCATTAGCTTTTTATGCTACGTATTTTTCCGTAAGAGCATCCGATTTTGATCCCGAGACTATTTTGGACGGAACCAAAGGAATAAACAAAAAGATAGCGGAAATTGAGGAAAAAGGAAATCAGGCTTCCGCGAAAGAGAAAGGGTTAATTACGGTTTTAGAAATTGCACGGGAACTTTTGGCGCGAGGTTACCATTTTTTGCCTGTAAGTTTGGAAAAGTCTCATGCAATGCGCTTTATTATTGAAAATGATGGCTTGCGCATACCCTTTTCTGCACTGCCAGGGCTTGGTCAATCCGCTGCAGAAAACATTATTCAGGCTCGCAAGAATGCGCCCTTTTTGTCCGTTGATGATTTGCGCCAGAGAGCCAGGCTTAGTAAAAGCGTCATTGACCTGTTGAGACATCAGGGGGCACTGCGAGGCCTAGGAGAGACAAACCAACTTGCTTTTTTTTAGGAAACATCGGTCGATCTGGCCCTTGTTAATAGCTAGTATGGTCATTCAGAGTGCATTTGGGACGATATTGCCGCTTTTGCCTCTATTCGTTCATGATCGGGGAATGCCATTAACTTGGTTAGGATTCATGGCGGCGCTCTATGCGCTCATTGCATTTTTGGGACAACTGGTCTTGGGACCATTATCTGACCGGTGGGGGCGCAGGTCTCTGCTCATTCTGGGCGCGGGTCTTAGTGCCGTAGGAACTGCGTTTTTTCTTTTGCCTGTGCCTCCTGTTTACTATTTGTTGTTTCGTTCTCTGCAAGGTATGGGGGCAGCAGCATTTCTCCCTGCCGCTAATGCTCTGGTTGCGGACTATGTGGGCGAGGAACGCCGAGGGCGGGCTTATGCTTTAATGTCGTCATTTTATATGGCTGGGTTTGCCATAGGACCGATGATTGGCGGTTTGGCGACAGTAACGGGGAGACTGGCCACGCCTTTTTGGGTCGGTACGGCATTGGATGGTCTGGCGCTCATTGCGGTTGTCGTTGGTATTGCTGATACTCCTCGTTTGAAGCGCTTTAACGTCAACGATAAGCGCAATAGAGAGCCTATCCCGTGGAGGGATTTGACAGCATGGCTTCTCATCAATTTTGGGTGGATGGGTTTGAGCGGGATGTATGATGTGAGTTGGAGCATCTATATGCGCAATATTGGGGCGGGACCTGTACTGATTAGTTTGTCTTGGACATTATTTGCGGTGCCGTATCTGTTCTTTAACTTTTTAGCCGGGCGATTGGCTGATTCCCCTGGTTTACGCCCTCGTCTAATTTATGGTGGAGCCTTGTTAAACGGTTTTATCATTATTTTATATACTTTTTCCCGTTTTCCTTGGCTGTCTATTGCTCTGGCATCATGCGAAGCGATCGCCATGAGTTTGATCACTCCGGCATTGAATGCTGGTGTGATGACGCTGGCTACTCAAGCCACGCGCGGCCGAATTCAGGGAATCTTTCAATCATCAGGGACATTGGGGGCGTTTGGGTTGGCTCTTTTGAGTGGTTACCTTCTGCCACATGGCGCATCGGCAGTTTTTCGGGCTGGTGCTTTAGTTTTGTTTTTCTTTGTCGCGATGGCTGTTCTCTGGCAAAAAGCTACCAGAACAAGCTTCCACGCGCCTTTAGGCCCCGATTCTGACACCGTGAGCTGAGAACTTACAAGTCGTATCCTTTTCATGAAAGCGTCGAGGTTCAAAGTCGATCATCTAATATGCGAGTATCTTGGTGTAAGAAGAACCTATATAAATGGCGCTGAATTTTTGTTGGGATCACCCGGTAGTCGACAAAGTCGTGAGCAATTGGGGATCCCTCAAGGAAGCGGAGAAAGGCGGTGACATCGACCCATATTTAATCCGTAACGGCTTTCCAGATGCTAGTCGGGCCTTAAATGTCAAGAAGAAAATATTCCTCGGTCGTCCGTGAAAAGTTTTCCAGTAAACTGTCTATTGGCTGAGTTGTCACTTTGGTGCCGCCTTTCAAAAGTGTTGGCTTTACAAACTTGACCGATTCTGTGAGTGTATCGTTGATTCCCGGCACCGTGGTTGTGAGGGTTTTTCCTCCATGGCCTAACCCCCTTTTTCTCATGGTAAAGATTCCGAACGCCCACGACTATACGTTGAAAACACGACGACCGGGCGATCTCAACAAAAAATCAGTGCAATTCATTTTATGTAGTTAG
>JAKBWA010000064.1 GCA_021841025.1 Bacillota bacterium
TTACCCACTTGAGGATTTTCTTCACGTGAGTAAGGCAAGGCTTACGACGATATTTTTCGTTAAAAGGTCCACAAAGACACGTGGCATGTCACAAAATACAGAATTCTTCTCTCCCAAGCCGAAGACTGTCATCGCGCTAATTTCCTCTGAACACACCATTTCTTCCCAACAAAGGTATGTTGCGCACACCATTGGCAAGTCGGCCGGAGGTTCTTCGATGGGCAGATCTCCCGTGAATTTCTGATATCAATCTCCCCATATAAACCACTCTTCGCGTAAGATAGCTAGGAGATTTTGTCGTTCCTCCTCATTCCAGGCGCGTTTTGCCGCACGTTGAGTAGACAATAGATTACTGTCCCGGAACCACCGACGTTTCATAGCTTAGCTAATAGCCTTAAGGTCTCTCTCAGTAACGCCATACAGCCCCAAGTAAGCAGCTTCCTGGATGACAAGTTTAACGCTACAAGGTATGTTCGCGGAGTAGCCAACTTGAGATGTTTGCGGTCAAGCCATTCTGCAAACATTCCCCACTCCGTTTCAGTAAATGGGGTGAAGTCCCTATCAGGAGTTCCAGATTCCGTTACGTTCTAAGAAAGGGGAATATGCATATGCACATTCCCCAAATCGTTGTAAATCAAGATCTATCTGGTGTTGCCGAGGTCCATATTGAGTACCCGGATCAACACTTCGAGTATCCGCACGACAGGCAATGCTGACAACCTTCTTCATAGATCAAAGTCGGCGCATCACACTGGGGACATAAATCCAGATGCAACGAAGTATGACGGTTATCCCTTTCCTCGTTATTGAAACCAAGAGATTTGGCCGTTGTCGCCGCCGTCTCTTCTCCGGAACGCTGGTGCAGATGAGATTCCAATAATTGCCCAATTCCGTCCACTACACTGAGCACACGCCCGGGCCCAAAGCCCATTTGGTTGGCTCCGCCAATCCCTTTCAATTGTTCGGCCACAAGCTCCAACTTGCGCCGCGGCGTTAAGTTGCGATGAGAGCGCAGATAAAGGCTTATGACCCGGCCCAGAGATTCCATAAACGACTGCACTTCCGACCCCGCTCGTCCTAACAACATAAACACTTCGAAGGGTTCCCCGTCCACTTCATTGATGACAACTCGCGCTGTTCCCGCCGGAGTTTCCTTGCGATACGTGCGGCCATCTATACGCGAGGGAACAGGATAGACTTCCAAATTGGCATCATGGATAGTCTCTTGATTTGGTGCGTCCTTAGACGTGTCATTGCTCGCAGTATTTTGGCTCAAATGAAGCACTTGTTCGTTTCGGCTCTGATCACGGTAAATTGTCACACCCTTGCAACCTAAATCGTAAGCGAGTTCATATAGCCGGGCCGTATCCTGAGCGGTATACGAACTGGGCGCATTGGCTGTCTTCGAAATACTCGAATCCGTCCACCGCTGCACGGCGGCTTGCACGTAAATATGCTCTTCCGGGGACAAATCCATTGCACCGACAAAATAGGGAGGCAAATCCTGTCCAGGATGGGCCTCTTTCCATTCGGCAGCGACGGGAACATACTGCTCATCATACCCTAGGCGCGATTGCCGGAAGTATGTCAAGGCATAATAGGGCTCAATTCCCGTACTGGTTCCCACCATTGTCCCGACGGTTCCCGTCGGAGCCTGGGTCAAAATAGTCACGTTGCGCACGCCATGTTGCCGGATAGCCTCTCGTACGGTTTCTGGCAGTCGTTTAATAAATCCGCTTTGCAGGTAGAGTTCGGGATCAAATGCCAGAAATGCGCCTTTTTCCTTAGCCAGCTCCACATCATATAAATAGCTTTCGACCGCAATAAACTGATAGAGTTTATCAATAAATTCCAAGGATTCCGGGCTACCATAGCGCAATTCCAAACGAATTAACAGCTCCCCAAGACCCATGGTACCCAGACCAATACGCCGTTCTTTTTGCTGATTATCGTAATTTTGCTGAAAGAAGTAGGGGGTAGCATCTAAAATGTCGTCCAAAAATCGCACACCCATTCGGATCGTGGTCCGAAGTTCATTCCATTTGACATCATGTGTCTCACGATCAAAGAAACCAGCCAAATTAATATGCCCTAGCGTACACACTCCCCATGCCGGCAAAGGCTGTTCGGCACAGGGATTGGTGCTAATCAGCGGGTTAAAATACCAACTGTTGGAATCTTTTTCGTGTCGCTCATCAAAGACAATCCCAGGTTCCGCAGCCTGCCAGGCCCCTGTGATAATTTCATTCCAAATTTTTCTGGCTTTCACCGTCTCATAAACCACTACAGGCTTGTCCGCTTTTTTCCATTTCTCCAGATTTCCATCCCAAAGCTTATCATAGTCCGGATCGGTAGTATTGGGAAAAACCAGGTTCCAATCGCCGTCCGCCTTGACCATCTCCATGAAACGGTCGGAAATCCGAACGCTAATATTTGCATTCTCTACCATGCCTGGGGTCTTCTTGACATCAATAAAGCGCCAAATATCCGGATGCCAGTCCTCAATTTGGAGCATTAACGCACCGCGCCGTGATCCGCCCTGCTCGACCAATCCGGTGGCCCGAGAATATAAGTCCATCCAGGACACCGCTCCGGAAGAACGGCCGTTTACGCCCCGGACTGTGGCCCTCGCAGGACGCAGCGAAGAAATATTAATTCCGACGCCACCGCCACGGCTCATGATTTCAATCATTTGGCCCAAAGTTTCCACAATACCCTCTCGACTGTCTTTAGGACTGGGAATGACATAACAATTGAAATACGTCAACATTTGATCGGTTCCGGCCCCTGCCCAGATCCGGCCTCCCGGAACAAAATGGAGAGCGGCAATTTCTTTAGCAAAACTGTCCTCGACATCCTGCCGGACCTTAGACTTTTCAACCTTCGCCACTCCTTGCGCAATACGTCTGGCCACTTCATCAATGCTACGTTCTAAGGGCCGATCGCAATCCACCACGCGGCGCTCGATGAAATCCCCCTTTTGCGGTCCTGTCAGCAATTCTATCGACAGCTGTCCATCAGGAAGTATGGCACGCACCACACCGACATCTTTTTTGGGCCACTTGGGGTGCGGCTCAACCAAGGCAATAGCAAGATCCCCCACTTGAAAGGCCCGATTGGGATCTTTAACCGTGTAACGATCAAGAAATATTTTCCAGCTAAGTTCTGACAAAAACCCTGTAGATAAGTCCAAAATTTAACCCTCCTGAGGATGCGGATGAATTAACTTTTCCAATTCTTGCCGAAATCCTTCAATATCGGTGAATTGCCGGTATACCGACGCAAATCGCACATAGGCTACCTGATCGACTTCTTTAAGTTGATTCATGACAAATTCGCCTATCCACCGTGAGGACACTTCTCCAAATTGATGATCTTGAATTTCCCTCTCGACGCTATCGGCAATGATTTCGAGTTGGTTCAGCCCAATGGGACGTTTTTCGCATGCCGTAAGAAGACCCCGAAGAATTTTGGTACGATCAAACGACTCGCGTTGTCCATCTTTCTTCACAACCCAAATCGGGGTTTCCTCAACGCGTTCATATGACGTAAACCGGTGGCGGCATTGGAGGCATTCGCGTCTTCGACGAATTTCACGCCCTTCATGAGCCGGGCGGGAATCTAATACTTTGCTGTCATGGAAATTGCAATATGGACAACGCACCTGTAAAAACCCCTCTATGTAGTACATGCCTTATTATACAACCACTATATATGGGCGTCGAGCATATTCCGGGAAATTTTCATTCGAAAAATGCTAACAGATATCATGAACTTCCAAGCGTCGAAGGCATGTGATATCCCAATCTTTCAGCACTTGCGAACGTGGGTATTTTATCTTGTCATACCTTAATTTCCCTGCGGGTTTTTTATGGCCAGCATTACCACTGCTGCCACAATGGCTGTCGCGCCGACATCTTGGAAGACGTTCAATTGTACATTGAGCCACATGATTGATGTCAATGTCGCCACGAGCGGTTCGGCGCTGGTAATAACACTCGCTGGACCGGGTTCAATGTGATTGAGACTTTCTAAATAGAGCCAAAAAGCTAAAAATGTCCCCACAAAAACCACGAATGCCACAAAAATCCACGGGGGCCAAGACTTCAATCCGGAAGATAAAGGAACAATAGGAAAAAACACTTGGGATCCGGCACCACCGATTAACATGCCCCAACCGACGACAATACCCGATCCCCATCGTTGCAACAAATTGTGCGGATATAATGTGTAAAATGCCAACGCTATCGCCGATAAGACGCCCCACATTACGCCTTCAAAGGGTATATACAGCGTATTCAGATTCCCGCCAGAAATCAAAAGCCACGTACCTACCAAAGAACACCCAACAGCTACCAGGTGACGGGGTGAAGGGCGTCGCCGGTTCCGTAGCGCAATGTAGGCTGTAATCAGTGCAGGGCCCGTATACTGAAGCAAAGTGGCAGACGCTGCATTGGCGTCGTGAATCGCTGCCAAATACGAATACTGAACACCAAACAACCCAACGAGAGCAAAAATCACTAATTGTCTTCGCCACTTTGCATCACGCCATGGCAGCCATAGTTCACGAATTCCTTGTTTCCACGCCGCCATGGCCAATATCAAAATTCCTGATACGGCCATACGCGTAGTCACAAGCCAACCGGCCGCAACATGGTAAACGGTAAAAAGCCACTGAGCCGACACCCCGGAAAGACCCCAAAATATGGCCGCCAAAAGCGCCATACTAAAACCTTGCCATCGATTACGCGGATATGCCCCATCTAAAAACCGGGTGGGGTAATTTACCATATCAACCATCCATCCCGGCTACCACTACCATCAAGCGAAACAATGGATCCTCATTCCGGAAACGACATCAATCATGCGGTTTCGACAAAATATTATAACCATAAACACCGAACGCCACAATCAAGATGATTCCCAGCCAGAAACTGTGCATTCCTAAGATTCCTCCGGCTGTGAAGAACAAACCGGCAAATTCGCCCCATTTAACCCACTTTAATTGTGGACGCTGTCGTTCTAACGTTGCCCATCTCTTTGTCAGCATGGTTGCGTCATCTCCTTCATTGAATTCCCCTTACCTTACCGGAATCATCGCGACATTTCCAGACATACTCTCTACTAACAACGCATGTGGAAACGAAACAAATGCCGCTGGACCAAATCCGCCTAAATATTCTTGGGTTGCATAGATAATATGTCCAGTTCGAACTTGAATTTGCATTATCATCCCGTTGTGCAAACCAAGCCAAAGACTGGACCCGACCACAATGGGATTGGCCGTAGCCGCTGCCGGTAACGGTACCCTCCATATCAGCTTACCACTTTTCGCATTAAACGCACTCAAGTTTCGATTGGCCGGATTGGCAATGAACACCTTATGACTCGTCGCAAAAGGAATGCCTTCCTCTTCTTTATCGATGGGAGAAATTCCTCCCCCTGTGTTTTGCTTCCAGACAATGTGACCATTCTTAATATTAATCGCAAAGAGCTCATTGTTCAGCCATGTTTGCCCCGTCTTTAAATCCACTATACGAGGGACTCCGGCAATATACAACAGGTGTCCCGAAATTGCGGGGGTATTGTCGGACAAACCGCTCGCTACTGGCAAATCCTTATGCCAAGCCACAGTATGGGATTGAATATTGACATCCCACACTGTGGATGAGCTCGCAGGATAGGCCTTTTTATATAGATTGGTGGCCACAAATGCATTGGGGCCATCGACGGTTACAGAAGACATGCTATCGAAACCAGATAGCGCCAGTGACCATAAAATCTTTCCCCGAGTTGCCGAAATGGCAAGAAATTGTCCTGATCCACTAACTTCGTAGATAACCCCGTTTTGCAAAGCCGGGGTCGGCATATCTTCTCCCACTGTTGGTGTAAACCATAGCTCATGGCCTGTCTTGGCATTGACGGCCATAATTCCGCTTGTGCCCGTTCCCCTTATCCAGCCGTTGACTTTTGAGTAGCCTCGAAAGGCTTTATTGCCCAAAGCCACGATCACCTCACCATGCCATACCAGCGGGGTAGCCATAATCATGTTCGGCATGCTGTCATTCCACAGACGTTGGCCGGTATGAAGATTCCAGGCAACAAGACGGTTACCATTCGTACCCACATAGGCATCATTACCCGCAACAGCCGGCTGATCAACCACCGGAGCTGGTCCCAGTCTCATGATGTAGCCTGTCTTTAGAGTCCTTTTGTTCCAGTCAAATACAGTGTTACGATTCAATCCGGTCTCGAACCCTGTCCAGGAAGTTGGAAGACTTCGCCGTGCCGCCATTGCGTTTTCTCCTTTTAAAGCCACCATTCGGGCCGGGCTTTGAACGCTATGTTTTTTTGACGGCTTGACGCGCGCATTCCAGGTTGGCGACCAAAATACACTATGGTAGAAGCCGTGAGGCATCGGCATTCCTACCCATAACGGAAATAAATAGACCGTGCTCAGCGCTATCATCAATGCCTCACCACGAGCAAGCCACCGAAAGCCTTTTTTGGCATAACCGGCCAGCGTTGCAAGACTATAGGCGGTACAAATGATGAGCATGGGCATCATCGACAGAAAATAATAGTTGAACTTGGTACGCGGCGTGGTGAGCCATGTCCCATAAAAAACCAAAAACCATACTATAAAAAACAGTGTCGTAGGCCTAAGCCGGCGTTTGTGAATATCGAGTCCCAACATAACGAGGAAGCTCAGCAGGCCAATCCAGATAACCAGCGGATCTGAGAATGCAAGCATCCGGATAGTAACATGGGATTGGGTTATCCAAAGATACGCGGTGGGACGAGGAAGAGCCAGCCATGTCCAGGCATTAGCGGTCCACGGATGAACAAATTTGAAGGCCCACATATTCTTCAATATTAGCCATTGTAACTTTCCCCATGCCAAAAAAACGTTTTGTGGAAGGTAGGACTGATGAAATCCACTGGGAAACGCGTAAGCATACGTCAGAAAATAGATCGCTAAAGGTATGACAGTAACAGATGCCAAATACAGCCATTTCTGTGAATTTGACAAAATTTGCCGCCATGACAGACTCAAAATAATCCATGCCATAAGAATAGTTTGGGCGCCAATCCATTTTGCGGAAAATCCCAGTCCCAGCGTAATACCGAAAACCCACAGGGTTGTCCTTTTAATGTCTCTATTAAGAGACAAATCACGCCATATTTGCCACAAAACTGTAAGATTCCAAATAACAAAGGGAAAGGCAATGGAATCCAATAACGCTAGTCTGCTGGTGCTAACCATTAAACCGTCCACAGCAGACAAGGCTGCCGCAATCCATGCAACCCGACGACTGCCAAACATCCTTTGCGCGAGTAGGTATATGATGAGTGGAACGACTGCTCCCAAAAACGCTCCCGGCAACCGCCAAATCCAGGGACTGTTACCAAAGCAAGCAATAGCACCAGCAATCACCTCCTTCGCAAATGGCGGTGCAGATAGTAGATTCGGATCAATCCCATATACTAAATGCTTAACAAGTACTGGTGGGTGCAGATGCAACAGAACATCAGCTGCCGTAACATAGTAATACTCGTCATAAATAAGACCATGATAGTTGCCCAACCCAACAAACCGTACCAGAAAGGCAATCAATTCAATGGGAATCAGGGCCCACCAAGATGGAATGAGCCCATGGCGAAGATGAAGTCGGTAACTTTGCTCTCGAGAAACTTGGGCCATTCCTTCTCCCCCTATCTAAGAATATGGCCAACACTATTAGACACATTATATCGTGATTTGTCCTATCTCCTGGCAAGCAATAAATTCCGTCCCGTGTCTTAAATCCGTTGTGGACCAGTAAACTTTAAACTTGGAGTAATTTGGAATAGACCCTCATGATCGATCACGACGAGCGTGGACCGGCTCGTCTTTGGGAATCAAGGACTCTAACTTCTTTTTTGGCTTGGGGTTATGGGACGAAGTTCAAAAGGCACTGTCAAAGGCGCGGTTTTTCAGTCTTGCGCTGGAAAAGATCTTGCCCCAATGCGCGTCTATTGGCCTACAAGAAATGGACAACCCAAAACTGACAAAGCCTCTAAAATGTCAACCCGAATTCAATCGATTTACTGTAGTCGGATGGGCTTGCACAAAGAAAATCTTACACGAGCTGCTCCACTAGACCTTCATCAGAACCAATGGAGCGGATCGTTATGAGTTGTCAACTATCTAATGCCATAAATCTTGAATCGACTGTAGTAAAGTCGAAGCGTTTTGCTCATTCACCTGGTCCCCCGCCACTCCCCACGAGAACGTGGCCCAATACCATGCCCACTCTCGCAGGCGAGGAAGGCGGACTAATAATTCAGAGAGAGTAGTCGCTTCTTGCATTCGTCCCACTTCACTCACATCAAAAACAGGTTCTTTTAACGACATTTGGCCCTGTCCGTTGAGTACCCAATGAAACCGATGACGAAACGGACCGCTAAACGGATTAAATCCAGGTACCAAGCCGTTTGTCACATGAAGCCACACGTGCAGTGGTATTTGGCCAGCAAGGTCTACAATCTTCTGGATGCGGCTCTCATCTTTGGTTACACTGGTATAGGCCCAAGGATCATACATGATATAACGGGTCGGCACATTATAAGATCGGCTCTGCCGCCCTAGTCCTTTGTCCAGTCGGATCCTCAAACTGTCCTCCGTTTTTGCCACGATGATATGGATCTTGGCGCAATCTAAACATCGTTGAAGAGGGTGGGGACTCAAGAACCACTGCCTCATCATGTCATTGCCAGAAACGTTTTCAATCGTCACTGGCGTCATCTGGTGCCGTTTCAGCAAATCTTCCACTATCGCAACCTTTGGATTAGATTCCATTAATTCCATCATACTTAGCCGTCTTCCGTCTCTTCGATGAATTTGAGAAACGACTCGCCTTAATAAACCCCATCAATGTCCTCTTAGCGAGTTGAGACGTCCTCCTTCCTGAGATAACCATCAAAGGGTATCATCACACAAACAATCTTTTGTACTCAATTTTCATGCAACGGTCTTCAACAAAACGAATCCCGCCCGTTTCCGCAATGGACCGCGCCCCTTCATTGTTTATTCCCAGTTGCAGCCACAAAACTTTGGCTCCAATCCTTACTGCGCTTTCAGCAACGCCGGGCGTATCCTCAGAACGGCGAAATACATCTACAACGTCAACAGGGAATGGAATATCTTCCAGACGTGCGTAGACCTTTTCTCCAAGGATACTGTCGGCTTGAGGATGCACCGGGATAATATGGTAACCGTGTTCTTGAAGAAATTTTGCCACATCATAACTCGCTCGATCCGTTTTTGGGGATAGTCCGACAACTGCCACATGATGATATTGACGTAAAATTTGGCGAATTTCGGCGTCATCCATTATGATTCCTCCTATTTTACGACAGTCAGCCAATCGAGATATTCGGGAATCTGGCCTCTCACCGCTTGATGATAACGAGACTGAATGCGCCCAGTTACCGGCCCGATCACTCCTTGACCAACGTTGCGGTGATCAATTCGGGTTACTGGTGATATCTGAACACCTGTCCCAGCCAAAAAAAGTTCGTCACAGACGTAAAGTTCAGAACGGTCAATGGGCCGAACAGATACCTGTAATCCAATATCCTGAGCCAAATGCATAATGCTATCCCGCGTGATTCCTTCTAGAATATTGTCGGTGACAGCCGGGGTAATGAGGGTTCCATCCCGCAACATAAACAAGTTGGCTGCACTTCCCTCGGCAACATGTCCACCTTCCGTCAAGAATATCGCATCATCAAATCCGGCTAGATGCGCATCGGTAACCGCTAAAGCGGTATTGACATAAGAACCGGTAACCTTGGCCCTGGATGGAATAGCGTTATCCTCCAGTCTGCGCCATGATGAAACCATCACATGAATCCCGTTAGTGGGAAGATAGTCTCCCATGGGTAGTGCAAACACGGCAAATTCATCGTGAATTCCCTCCAATGTCACTTTTATCACGGGATCTGCCTTAAACGCCAAAGGGCGGATGTAAACATCCTGATGAAAGTTTTGCCGGCTAAGCAGTTCTATCGTTAGAGTGATCAGTTGCTCAACACTATATCCGAGGTCAATTCGCATAACTGAACAGGATCGCACAAATCGTTCGTAGTGCTCCCGCAGTTTTAAAATATAGAGTTTGTCTTGTTCCTCATTGTAATACGCCCGAATTCCTTCAAAACATCCGGTGCCATAATTCAATGCATGAGTTGCTACCGAAACCGTGGCCTGCTCTAAAGGCACGAATTCTTTTTTAAAATATGCTAAAGACACATTATGTTCCTCCTCACATTTTTAAGAAGACCATCATCTAACTTTTATACGACTGAAGCGACTGAGACCTATGCATTCCGAAAAACCGACTATCGTGATCTGAATCCCTACGGACTCGTTCATCAAGAACCTTGTGATTCGTTTATCTACGGTCTTGATCAAAGCTTGAAGACGGATTTCTTTTCGTGCTGGCTCCAAACGGAACAATTCCAATCAAATAAATCGGTATCCCTTAATCAATGGGAAAATCTGCCCATCACGGCAACGTGACTTTCTGTGCCACGCGAACAAGGATCAAATCCATGCGACTAGCCATCCAGATAATTCGTTGACGGATACTTATTGCGCTCTTCACAACCTGACTGTTCGAATCGTCGGGTAAACTGTGTCTGTCACACCAAACAATATGCGAGAACAGAGTTGGCTTTGGAAAGATTTCTCTGGTCCCGCCGCAGTACCGTACTCACAGTCCACATGCTTAAGACCTTTAATCTGATTACGTGGGCTCAGATACAGTAGAACTACCTTGCTTCTACACTAACAGATAGCTAGCCACTTGAGACGAGCGCAACTTTTTGCCTCACGGAACACGGCTTGTATCCTACCGATTATTTATAATAACAGGAAGTTCTCTATTCTGGGAACTCAACTCTTGACGTAGCTATTTTTATGGTTTTTTTCTGTTCTTCTGGCATTAGGATTTCTTGCCCCATTTTGATATTATGAAGGTATCATCGGCGTAATAGGGTGTTGCGAATGTACAATGAAGAAAGGAGCGCCGCGTCTTATGTCCAAGAAGCCTATTTCGTTCAAAAGCCAAAGCCGTCGCCGGCGGATGGAAAAACAGTATCGACCGCGCGTGCGCAAGCAAGTCCATGAATGGGACGATCTTGTTGACTACTGGCGTCTTTTTATCCGCAATCCATTCCAATTAGCAGGGCGAGCAGTGTGGACAGAGCGTATGCTGTGGAGCAACGCCATTGTGGCGGGTTTGCTTGCGGCGCTCCAGATATTTATTGTGGCGGGTTTTCACCTCCTGACCCTATTAAGTGCTACGATCGATACACTATTTGACGCGTTTCTTTTTTACTATGCTTTAAGCTGGCTTATCGTATGGGTCGTTAACCGCACTGAGCCGAGCCAACGACGTTACGACGTGGACATATTGCGCAGACAAGCTATCGTCTATTCAGGATGGCTTGTCATTGGCGTATTGGCTCGGTGGATACCATTTCCATATGTCCCCGACCTCATAGGTCTGGTAGTTGTCGTGTTAGGAATACGGGCTGTTCGTTGGCTTTATAACGTGACTTGGGTCCGGGCGGCAGTCAGTGTTCTCAGCGGTTCGGTAACCATTTGGGTCTTAATCGGAATTCTTAACCGAATATCAGGACTATAGTTTTGACACAATGGTCCCTGAACTCACAAAGATTCTTCTTCTATCCCAATAGTGTCGTCAATTTTGAGGGGGCCAATTTTTAATGAATATCGCCATTGTCAGCCGAAAATTATCCGGCCGCGGTGGCATGGAAACCGTCATCCAGACCCTGGGTCAAGTTGCCCAGGCTAAAAATATACCGCTAGCCCTCTGGGCCATGGGACAACTGGAAAACGACGAGTGGCTCCGGGGCATTCCCTTTCAATTTTCAAAAATTGACCAGGGAACCGGACGCCGACTGCAACTCAAGGCCAAACTTCCTTTTTATATTGTAGCGCTGGCTCGCTTGTTACGCCGAAGCCAAGTCGACACACTGTTAATAACTGATCCGATATTCGCCGAAGCTGCTTATAGAGCTCGCTATTTAACCAATCGGAGAATCCGGATTCTTTCATGGCTCCACTTTTCTCTCGACAAACTGGCTAATGTTCCAAGTTTAGCAAAAGCCGATGGGCACCTAGCCATTTCGCAAGGGATCAAGCGGCAACTGGAGGCCATAAATATCACGACCCCTATCCATGTTGTCCATAATCCTCTGTCCTACAATTTCAATCCGGCACGAATTCAACCTTCCACTCCCGGGCTCCTCTTATACGTCGGCCGATTGAACAATCGCCAAAAGCGGCTTGACGTTTTATTCCATGCGCTCTCACAAATTAACGATTCATGGCAATTAGACATTGCGGGTGACGGTCCGGATTCGGCATGGTTGCAAAACATGACTCACGAACTTGGCATCAACGGCAAAGTCGCATTTAAGGGATGGCAACCCGATCCTTGGGGACATTTTCAACCGTCCGCTTTGGTACTCACTTCTGATTTCGAAGGGTTTCCGATGGTTCTCGTTGAAGCCTTGGCACGCGGAATTCCCGTTATATCGACTAATTGCCCCACCGGTCCAGAAGATATTGTGGAAAACCACAAGAACGGCCTATTAGCGGAAGCCGGATCAGTCGCGTCTGTGCGGGACGCTGTGCGAGTGGCTTTGGAACAAGAATGGCCGTGGGAGTGGACTCCGCAAGCAATTCAACACAACGCCCTCAAACACTATAATGCATCAGGTGTTTTCGACCATATGTCCACGGCCATTCAATCTATTCCTGTGAGGTGAAAAACCCCCAGGTATCGCAAATCATGCGGTCTATGTCCCGTGAGTAGTGCGGTTTGAACCGTAACTCCGTTTCAGCTTTATGGATATCCGCGACTAAAACCGGAGGATCCCCCGCCCTTCTCGGGCTGCGGTGCGGATTAACGGGTAAGCCGGTAACCCTGGCATATCCATCCATGACTTCCTGAACCGAATGCCCGTGACCAGAACCGACATTAAAGGCTTGAGAAATTCCTCCTTCTTGCAAATAATGAGCGGCTTGCAAATGAGCTTCTACCAGGTCATACATATGAATATAATCCCGAATGGCGGTCCCGTCCGGCGTCGGGTAATCTGTCCCATAGATTTCCGGTTGTTCATTCCGAATTAGTGCCATGGCAATTCGAGGTAATAAATGAGTTTCCGGGTCATGCGATTCCATGACGCCTTCCACGCTTCCGGCGACATTAAAATAACGTAAGGCCACCCAGGGTTGAGCATAGGCTTTATCATACGAGCGCAATATTTCTTCAAATTGCCATTTACTGATTCCATAAGGACTTATGGGTGCCTTCACAGCCTCCTCGGGAATAGGTACCAATTCCGGGGTGCCATACACAGCAGCTGACGACGAGAAGATGATCGGAATCGACCCGTTCTCTCGTATGTAGTCCAGCATCGCCAAAGGGGCTATAAGATTCTCCTGAAAATATCGCGCTGGCTCCCGAACTGATTCCGACACAACAATTAAGCCAGCACAATGATATATTACGCTGATGTGATAGGTCGCGTAAATTTTTTGCCAAATCTGCTTGTTTCCGATCGATCCCCGGAACAAAGGAATATCAGGCACTTGGCTGGGAATATCCCGGTAATCAAAGATAACCGGGATTTCCCCGCGCTTCTTTAATACAGCGGCTAACGACTGCCCCACATACCCCAGTCCACCCGTAATCAAGGCGGCATCAGGCTTTGCCATTTATTGAAAATCCTCCCTCTCGTTTACTATGGCTATGGTATCACGCTTCTTCAGGTGAATCCACGATTTACGGTGCATCTTCCTTGATTGCGTGACACAACAGTGCCATTGAGGATGAAAACCACACTATGCTTTACTGCACCGTGACACAATTCTCGCGCCAGACTTTTCATAGGAAAAACACTCATCACAATGAGATCAACAAGCTAAAGGAACAATATCTACGGTGGGCTACGAAGTCGCGGGCTGGCAGAAAATGTCTCATCGCCATAGTTATATAACTGGTACCGGAGAGTTTCGGGAAGAGTAGGCAAGGCCTTATCCGCTAGCCCCAATAGTGATCCCGTGACGAGACAGCGCGTCAAGGGATCATACCCGTTCCGGGAGGACAGAAACAAAACATCTGTCCACGTGGAGTGTCCCCATAGGATAGCGGCAATAATACCGGCAACATTGGGTACCACATGATCGGCCGGATAGTAATGACAGGACTCTGCGAGTTGAGCACTCCATAGAGTCCACGGTGTTCCTCGGTGAAATTCACTGAGCGTCCATTCGCCGATAACCCGCGTTTGACTGTACGGTGACAGACGACCAAGAGTTGTGCGAAAGGTCATGAAGAAATCCGGTCTCTCCGTTACCACAATGAGAGCACCGACCATGGACAGCCACGCACTAGCGGCCTTGGCCTCTCCGCGGTAGCCTGCGCCGTCGCGCCATGCCGCTGCGTTCGCCCGCCGCAGGCTTGCGGGTTGCAGTAATCCGCCCAGCACGGCACGCCTGAGCGCCCCCGTGCTCCTACTAAAAATATCGACAGTCCAACAGTCTGTCGGTCGGCCGCCAAAAAGCACTTCCATGAGTGTTGCCTGACGATACTTGGGCATTACCGAGAATGGAGTGTCCCACTGGAGGTCATCGCGCTGCATAATGGCTAATGCCGTCGGCCAATCGGCATAGTGCAAAAGGAGACTGTCTTGGTTCCGAGACATGTGGGGCAGAGTTTCTCGGATGCCCGCTTCCGCCCCCAACCAGGCTTGACGATACCGGTGGTTGCCCCCCGGAATGACCACGTGCCGGTCATCCAAGTGCAATACGAGAGGTGGATTGGGATCATCTGCATATCTCCACTCGGAGCGTTTCGGTAAGGTTTGGAGTCGAGACCAAAATTCCTGGCCGTTCCACGCCGGGGACGTTGGTGCCCGGAGCCAGGATTGCGAGACTCCTTGTTGGAGATCGTATCCCCGGGCCCAACTTGTTTGCAACATATACCGATACAAGAATGCAAGGTTATTAGTTTTGTCAGCTAGGATCATGGCCTTTTTCCTGTCGTATTCGCACAGTTTTCCCCCCTAACGAATCCATGGGTTGCTATCACGCTTTTACTAACCCTACTAGGGGGCGGGAAATCATCCCGCGACTATCAGTAACAGTATTACCATGGACAGAACTTCCGCAATAGACGTGATAAGACTTGAGGATCCCAGGCATCTGTCTGCCCGCCGCGATCCTCCGCTAGCCGCTCTCCCCAGGGGCCGTTTCGGTTAACCATGTTTTGGTTCCCCTGGGTTTCCGTAGTAAATCCCGCACAATTTTGCCACAATGCTTGTATTCCGTACATAATGACACAATCATGCCATCCCAAAGTCGATCTATGCCTAACACAACTCAGGGGCAATTTTTCAGAAGAACTAACCGAAAACTTGACGGATAATCGTCAGGTCATCTTGATTCATCCGGGCCACAGGAATGTCAGTGAGATCCCACCATTTCAAGTCCAATAGTTCTTGCGGCTCCGGCACCAACGCATCTCGTTGATCCGACCAGGTTACCTGGTAGTAAAACCGCAAGGAGTGAAATGGATGGCGGAAAAAAGTTATAAAGCTCTCGCGCATGCCGATCATGGTCTTTACTTGAATTCTCAAGCCCGTTTCCTCGAAGAATTCCCGAACCAATCCACCCTCCAATGATTCCCAAGGCTCGATGCCGCCACCCGGCAAATCCCATTTCTCACTAAACTTCGATAAAGACAACAAAATTGTTCCATCGTGAATCAACAACCCATAAGCCCCCGGCCGAAACCGTACCTCCGTGGGCTCAAATTCATGGATTCTACCAGACAAATCCGATATTCTCAGAGGTTCGTTAGGCGGATTAGGTTTTGGCATGAAGTTCCTCCCTCTGGGCATGTTTTTCTGCCTGTTGCGCAGTCTGCTCCAAATAGATAGCAATATGCTGTACAGCTTCAGTATTGCCATTTTGGCGTTGCATTCCTTGACGCATTTGTAAATGGCACCCGGGATTATTGACAACAACCACATCAGGCGAAAGATCCTCTAATCGCTTCATTTTGCTATCTAAGATCCGTGAGGCCCATTGGGGATGTTCGATATTATAGACCCCGGCAGACCCACAACATCGGTCTTGTTCGGGATAGGCAATAAAGGTGTCCCCGTCAACCGCCTTAAGGAGCGCCACCGCATCTTCACCCGCATGCTCGACATTGACAAGATGACAGGAATTCTGCAAAACAACACGCCGCCCTGTGCCCTCCAAAGGGACTTGCAACGACACATCCTTAAAAACCGTTGCCCAGTCGCGCACACGTTTGCTGAAAAGCCGGGCCCTATCTGCCCACTGTAGATCACCGTCTAAGAGCTCTCCATATTCCATGAGCATCGCTCCACAGCCCCCTGCCGTGTTTACAATGAGAGATTCCGAGGCATATTCAAATGCTCGAATGTTACTACGGGCCATTGCTTTGGCTTCTTCAATATGTCCACTGTGCAAATGCAACGCCCCGCAACATCCCTGTCCAGGGGGGCTGATTGTCGCAATCTGGCCACGCATTAAGAGATTTTTTGCTGCTTGGTTGACATCTGCAAACTGTGCCGACATCACACACCCCTCAAAAAATTGCACAGAGTCTTTGGGAGTTTTGGTCATCGGCAATGAATCAATGTCATGCTCTTTATAACCCAGCAGCGAAATCAAGGATTTAACAGCACGAGGCTGCAGAACATGCTGAAGTCGTGAGGCAATCTGAATTGCCCTGCGCAAGCGAGACGGTCGTTTAACCAAAAACAATATTTGTTTCACAGCAAAAGAGACAGGACGCTTGCGTTTCTCCCTAAGAAGATTGCGGCCAGTCTCCAGCACTCGGTGATATCGCACTCCCGACGGGCACGCCATTTCACAGGCTCGGCAATCCAAGCAATATGTTAGTGATTCTTCGAGGCCCGGTCCCACCTCGATTTCTTCCCGAATTGCCGCCTCAACCATCGCAATTCGTCCTCTGGGCGAATGCAGCTCGTTACTCGTCACCTGGTAGGTTGGACATGCGGGCAAACAAAATCCACACTTATTACAGTGTTCAATTTCTTCCATGGCTACACGCCACGATGGCTGCGCACTTATAAGCCATACCCCCTACTCCCGAACTATCTTGGAAAAAATACCATACGGATCAAAGATCTTTTCTATCCGCCCTGTGATCGTCTGCCAGGGCAATTCCAGGACTTGTTGCCAGAAATGGTCCTTGACCCATTTTCTTGTAATCCCCGGGACCCGCGGCAACGCTTGATGCCGGGAATAAAGCTCGTATGCCCCGCTCCCCGGATACATAATCACTGCCAGGTCCGCTACTGGCTCCACCTCTGTTACGACGCTACCCAGTTCTGTGGGTTTTGTACCGCCTTCGGCCCAGCTGCCCTGATGCAAACTTTGCTCCTGCAGTTCTTGGCGAGTCTGTTCCCACTTTTGCCATGCCGCATCGTCGATATCCTGCCACTGGACCTCCAGACTTTGGTGTGCACAAAGTGCCTCGACCGTTTTTTGGATGGCAGCCACACCATCGGCTTGGTGCGAAATCCAAAGACGCGGACCTTCGTTGTTCCACCGAGTCAATACCATGCCTTCGGGTCGGTTAGGGTGTTGACCCAACAGAAGACTAAGTCTCAACAAGGGATTTAGTTGGGAACTCGCAACATAGCCCCATAGGCCGCGGACAGGATATGGCCTTAAGCGTAAAATCACTCGAGAAATCACTCCCAGCGTACCCCAAGACCCAATGGCCAACTTGGTTACGTCATATCCTGCAACGTTTTTCATGGTCTTGCGGCCAAAGCGCATAGCCTCACCCAATCCGTCGACCCATTGCAGACCTAACACCACATCGCGCCAGCCCATCAAAAAACTGTGCCGCCAATGCCGTGCATTGGCGCCAATCAATCCCCCCACAGTGTCATGTCCGGTGCTCGGCAACATGGGTATATCCAAGCGGTCCTGTCGCAACAACTGCAACAAATCCTTGGCCTCGATGCCGGCTTCAACTTCAATGGTCAGATTGTCTTGGTCATAGTCGACGATTTTCTTCATGGCCTTCATGCTCAATGGGGTATCGGGTGCTCCTCCAATAAAAGGCCACTTTTGAAAGCTTCCACCCACGGAGAGACGACGTCCCTGTTGTCCTGCCTCAAGAATGGCATCTTGAAGCTGCGAGTCATTCTGCGGGCTCCACATCTTTGGCCACGCATGAGATTCACCGGATGGAGGAAAATCGATCTGACGCGCAGGCGGAGCTAAGACCACTTTGACCGGGTTAAATAATGTCTGCGGATCGAAAGCTTCTTTGATGCGAACCATCACTGAACGTTCCTTGTCACTGTACATCAGGTCCAAGTTTTCGATCTTATCAATCCCAATGCCATGTTCTCCGGTAATCGCTCCGCCACGAGCAACACAGGCTTGCAAAATAGCACGGTCAGCTTGCTTCATGCGGTCGACTTCATCGGCATCCCCCGGGTTATACGTGATAATCGGGTGCAGATTGCCATCGCCGGCGTGAGCCGCACAAAAAATGTCAAATCCAAACTGGCGCCCAATGTTTAACACATCATTCATCATATCAGCTAATAATGGACGAGGAACAGTCACATCTTGGATCCACAAGTGAGGAGCCAGCCTGGCGGCGGCTCCATAGTGGGCCCGGCGTCCTCGCCAAAAATTGTCTGCCTCTAACTCAGTTGCCGCAATCTTGAGGTCTTCTACACCGTATTGACCTAATATCTCTTGAATGGCAGTGACCTCCAAAGAAATTTCTCTGGGATCTCCATCGACTTCAATCAACAAGACAGCACCCGCATCCACAGGATACCCCGCATGGACAAAGGACTCGACCAATTGCAATGACTTCTTATCCAGCAATTCTAAGGTGGACGGAATAATTTGACTGGAAATAAGCTTCTGCACTGCCTCCAGAGCCTCTTCAGGGGATGCAAAAACAGCCAGCATGGTTTGCTTGGCCTCAGGTTGGGGCCAGATATCGAGCACTATTCGCGTAATGACAGCCATGGTTCCCTCAGAACCGCTCAAAACACCGGTAAAGTCCAGCCCAGCTCGGAAGTCACGCGCCGGAGGCGTCCACACCACACTTCCGTCTTCTAACACGACTTGCAGCTGAATTACATGATTTGTTGTCACACCGTATTTAATACAATGCGGACCTCCCGAATTTTCCCCCACATTTCCCCCAAGAGTCGAGATCTTATGACTTGCGGGATCGGGGGGATAGAAGAATCCCTGTGCCGATAACGCTTCCTGCAAATCAGCATTGATAACTCCGGGTTCTACCTCTGCTTGTCTATTCACCGTATCCAGCGCAATAATGCGGCGCTGACTGGTTAAAACCAAGATCACCCCCCCTATGACCGGTGTCGTGCCTCCGCTTAAATTGGAAGACGAGCCGCGGGCAATAAGGTATACATGGTGTTTATGGCACATCTTGACCACACGCTGCACGTCGTCAGCGTCCAAGGCAAACACGACCACGTCAGGAACATGTCTTTCCCCGGTCCCATCATAGCTGAAAGCCATGCGTTGACCGTAATCATCCAAGATCTGAGCCGGGTTCATCACCTCCTTCAACTCACGAACAAATGCTGTAAGTTGATCAGCCCGCGTAGGTTTATGATGCACGGTGAGATGGCTGCGGTCTAACTGACCCGCAAGAACTTTTTTATCCATCTTGTCTGCCTTTCTACACATGTTTAAAAGTCATTCGTAAGCTTGCGCCCGGAACTTAGCTCAGCTAAAACCCCTATACCTGGACCAGACGCAACGTCTTGGCCGGCCAGAGGCTAGAGGCTCCATTCCCCCTTACACACTGCTCTTCCTCATCCAGGAATCTTTAAGAGGGTTATCCCATTAAACCCATAACCCAGGATCTTTTCTGAACCCATTCACATAGCATTCGCGGCCTGCTAAATGTTGCACGAATTTTTTCTCGCGAACATGATCTTCCATGCTAACCCCCCCGTGCCTGTACATGGCAAAAGCCTGGACCGCTAGGGGTTCAACCTGTCACAACCCAGGCAACTGATATTGCAAAATGATATCCATTCACAGTGTGCTTACCTGTTTGTTCAAAACTGAAATGAATGCCCTGTTTGTTCAAGCCACTAGTCGGTGTTTACCAAATCAGGGCATGTCCCGGTAACGGACGGCGTCTCATCTCAACAAACTGCCGCAAGTCCTCTGTGAGCGGAACTTTCTGATACTCGGCTTCTTCGTTCTTGTTTTCACGAGGAATTTCTTCCATTGTATACAACTCGTCCAATGAATCGATACGGTCAATAAAAAGCACACCTTCCAAGTGGTCCACTTCATGTTGAATAATACGGGCATCAAACCCTTCATACCCCCGCCGCAAGGAACGGCCTTGAGTGTCAGTACCCGAGATTTCAATGTATTCCGCACGACGTGTCTGCCCGTATATGCCGGGAACACTTAAACAGCCATCATAATCTTTGACTTCACCCCGCGCTCGAATGATCTTGGGATTAACAATAATTTCAGGCTCATCCATTTGGTTGCCTTTCCAAATAAACACCCGTTTGGATGATCCAATTTGCGGCGCTGCAATTCCGTAAGCAGCCACAGTAGGCCATGTATCAAAAAGTTCTGTGATAAGCTTATGAATGTCGGCTGAAAAAGTTTTGACCTTCGTCGTTCGAGTTCGCAGAAAATCATTTTGTGTAGAAATTACCCAAATAGCTTGCTTCAATAGACTCCCCTCATCTGCAACCGTGCTCAGTATCTTACTCCACTTCGAGTATACCTAAACGTCTAAATCGCTCCATGATGTAATCGACTGGAGTATGTTCTACTCCATTATACCCGGGTTTGGTATAAACGTTCAGAGCATCCGGGAAGACCTCCCGTAATATCTGCCGGATACGGCGCCCTGCCGCATCCGCGTCCGTGAAGATAACAACCGTATGATGCTTCACTGCTTTACGAATACGTTCCAGGCGATCCTGGTTCGGAATTCCAAATGTTGGAATAATAGGAACGTCAGGAGGAAGAACGGCTTGCAGGCGTGAACGATCATTTTTCCCTTCCACAATCACTGCAAAATTTTCGTCACCCATAGCAAAATGACCTCCTTAGGAGCAGTGCAAGTATCACATCGTAATAAAAATCGGCACTGTTCCAAAGTCAATCCAACTTCCATCGCGTCTACTTCTCTCGTTCCTGATAGAGCTTGGGTTTAACGAATGGCTAATAACGCCATAGGCACAACACCCTTGTTAGCTGTGCTAATCTTCTATCCAATCATTGCAAAAGCACTGTCAGCGACGCGACCTCTATTGTGATATTATCCACCAATTTTTTTGCATGTTCTGCAAACCCAGCCACCCCGAACCCATTACCATCCACGATGTTTGTTTAGTCATTCAAAATCACGTCGGAGAAAATCCCCTCCCTCAGCATCAGACCAAAGACTATGTAACGGCACTGCACCACCATCCACTTGCTACAAACCTGAACAAACTATCATGAGGAACTAACTCCTCATAGTTCCCTTGATGGATTCGTGGCCAGATAAATTCGTCGACTCAAGGACTACTGACAATGGGCTATTAACGTCCTCTAAATCATTTTAGCAAATTCGCAGCGCCGATCCTCGGAATTTCCTGACGATTCCATTGACTTGTTAGGGATTACATCGTGTTAAGGAATTATGCGAAACCTTGCGGGGCTATGTAATTGCCCAATTGGCCTATATGTGGCTCGCAAACATGCCTTGGGGGGTTTAGAACAACGGACGAACCAGGCGTGACGTTAAAAGGACACTCTACATGCAAAACAAGAGGCCTCACCCCCGTGCATGTGCAATTTGCCTTTGGCGACACTCCTCCTATCACAAACCTCATCCGAGGAACCATTGGAATTTGTTAGGGATGAATTCCTCCTTCTCTGAGTTTTAGGGTCGCCTACTGTTGCCGCGTGCCTCGGTGATGTCCATGACAGTTCTCTGTTATACTAAACATGTCTAGTTTTCAGCATAACCTGTCAGGTTGAATGCCCTTCGCAACGACAAATATTCCTGATGAGAGGAGTCAAGGTAATGGACACCGTTTCATTTGGTTCGGAACAAACTTATGCTGCCTTGGGTCAAGGAACCTGGAGAATGGGAACAGATTCGTCGTTGTTTGCACAGGAAGTCGAGGTCATAAGAGAAGGCATAAGGCAAAATTTAAGGGTGATTGATACTGCTGCCATGTATGCTGATGGAGGAGCTGAAAGGGTGGTGGGAGAAGCAGTTCGCCCTTTACGCCAATACGTCTTTGTTGTAACCAAAGTCTGGCCTACGCATGCGAGTTACGAAGGAGTCATTTCGTCATTGAAAGACTCCTTAAACAGGCTGGGATCTGACTATGTTGATTTATTTCTTCTACATTGGCCTAGCGCCCAGTATCCTTTGAGGGAGACCCTTAAAGCCATGGCTGAAGTTTATGATAGGGGGTGGGCAAAAGCCATCGGTGTAAGCAATTTCAACGCAGATTTGCTAAAACAGACACAACAGTTCCTCGGAACCATACCTTTAACGGCCAATCAAATTGAGTACTCCTTAATGGCCCGAGCAGCAGAGGTGACGGTAATACCCTATTGTCAGGACCACAACATCACCGTAATGGCTTATTCACCCATCAAACATATTAATGTGCTATCCCCTGACAGTAGACAAAGAACAGCCCTTAGAGAAATTGCCGCGCACTATGGTGTAACGGAACAAGCCATCGCGTTGGCATGGGTTATTCGCAAGCCTGGCACCATCGCTATTCCCAAGACATCTCGCGCTGATCGCCTTTCATCTAATTTACAAGCGCTCAAGATCACCCTTAGCCTCGAAGACGAAAAGCATTTAGATCGCATCTTCCCTCCCGCCTCACAGGACTTGCCTGTACAGTGGCTGTAATCCCACTTCTCCTGTTCTTCCATTTATTCGTCTGTAATGTGGGTTTGTTCCCACCACGTTAGAAACAGATCCAAAGACTGACGCCTGACACGAATCTCCTCGGCGCGTTCTTTTAAACTCTCAATTCCCTTTTCGGTAATATGGTAAAAACGCTTGGGGGCTCCTTGGTCTTCGGTAATCCAGGAAGATGACAAGGCCCCCTGATTCTCTAGATCACGCAATAATCTGTAAACTCCTCCACTATCGATGCTCCAAACAGGGGGCAGTTCATCTTGCAGACGTTTGAGAATCGCTCCCCCGTGCATTGGTTGTTGACAAATAAATAATAAGATAAATGCTTCCAAATGCTTGCCGGTTTGATAGCGCCGTGCCGGTTCTATTGGGTTTGGCATCAAAAACTCCTCTTTATTTTCATTAACTCTCTCCCTACCTTAACAAAAAGTTGGCGATGATGCTATTGCCAACGGCAAACGAATGAAGCCACACTGGGTACTGATGGGGCTTTCCGAGTAGAACGCACTGGCTTCATGCTCCCCTAAAATGCGCTGTATCCGAGAAGATCTCGTCCCACAATCAACGTATGAATTTCATAAGTTCCTTCATAAGTGTCAACCGTCTCCAAATTGGCCATATGACGAATGGCTGTATAGTCTGTGCTGATTCCATTTCCGCCCAGTAATTCCCGTGCCATTCGGGCAATTTCGAGAGCTGCACGAGCATTATGCCGCTTGGCCATGGAAACCTGGCTATAACTCAACTGGTCTGACTGATATAAGATTCCCAGTTGCCTCGCCATCAATTGCATATTCAGTAGTCGTGTCTGCATATCAACAATCCGTTCTTGTACCAATTGCTTGCTTGCTATGGGATGCTCAAAGGCGGTACGGCTTGAGGCGTAACGGGCACATTCCACTAAAGCGTCCATGGCAGCCCCAATTGTTCCCCAGACAATACCGTAGCGTGCCTGAGTCAAACAACTTAAAGGAGCGCCCAACCCCTGGGCCTGGGGCAAAATCATCTCTTTACCCACCCTTACAGCGTCTAAATAGAGTTCAGACGTCGCCGACATGCGCATCGATGCCTTAGTTTTAATAGGACGTGACGAAAAACCTTGTGATTGTGTCGGCACAATGAACCCCCTTACCGTGCCCGTATCATCTTTTGCCCACACAATGGCCACATCAGCAATGTGCCCGTTGGTAATCCATCTCTTAGCGCCCGAGATCACATAACCTTCCCTATCTTGATGTGCGCGAGTCCTCATCGAGGACGGATCGGATCCCGCATCAGGTTCTGTCAATCCAAAACATCCAATCATTTCACCCAAGGCCATAGCAGGGAGGTACTTCCGTCGCTGTTCTTCAGTCCCATAACGATAGATAGCATACATCGCCAACGCTCCTTGAACCGACGCAAATGATCTGAGTCCCGAATCCCCCCGTTCCAATTCCTGCATCATAAGCCCATAGACCAACGGCGAAACATTGCTACCGCCATACACTTCGGGCAGATGCGCTCCAAATACCCCAAGGCGTCCGAGTTCAGGAATCAGAGATGGAGGAAATTCTCCTTGTTGCCACCATTGTCCGGCGTAAGGTTTTACATGCTCGTCAACGAATTGGCGAACCATATGCTGAACGTCTCGTTCTTCATCAGTCCATAGGTTGGACACATGATAAAAATCTTCAATTTTTTCCGTGAAGGCGCTTTCAGTGAATTCCATGAGGAAGACCTTCCTTTCTTAGGTTTGGACGAGAGGAGGAGGGCGGGCGCCAAGGCGCCCAGGCCCCTGCAACTGGTGCGGACTCCGCCCCTTATCCCCTCGCAGGTATATTAAAGAAGCCTACGGGCGGCTTTCTTCGGCAAATGCCTCACCCAGGATGTTCATTGCCTCTTCCAGCATGTCGGATGGCGTGTTGAGCGGAGCCAGAAAACGAATGACATTCCCGTAAATCCCTGCTTTCAACAGAATGACCCCATGGGTCATGGCTCTCCGTAAGACTCGAGCGGTCATGTCGCTATCAGGTTCTTTTGTGTCCTTATCTTTAACCAGTTCGATACCGACCATAGCCCCTAATCCCCTAACATCTCCAATTACAGGATACTTTCGCTGTAATGCTTCCAAGCGGCGCACCAAATATTTACCCTGGCGTACAGCTTGAGTGAGTAAATCCTCCTCTTCAAAAATATCCAAAACGGCATTAGCGGCGACTGTCGCCAACGGGTTGCCAACATAGGTTCCTCCGAGTTGGGAATCATCGGGTCCATTCATAACCTCTGGACGTCCCATAACCCCAGACAACGGTACCCCGTCCGCAATTGATTTAGCCATAGTCAAAAGGTCGGGACGAATACCCGCATGTTCTGTAGCAAAAAACTTGCCGGTACGTCCAAAACCCGACTGAACTTCGTCAACAATCAAAAGAATGCCATGACGCTGGGTAAATTCTCGAAGCCACGGCAAAAAGTCACGAGGCGGAACAACAAATCCGCCTTCGCCTTGAACCGGCTCCACTATGACAGCGGCCACATCTTCCGGTGCAACCTGCAACAATAATGATTGTTCTATCGCTCGAAAGCATTTTTCGCTGCATTCATGTCGACCGCTCCCTTCAGCATACGGACACCGAAATGGATAGGGATATGGTGCACGGTAGACCTCGGGCGCAAAAGGTCCCATCCCCGCTTTATAGGGATGCACTTTGCTGGTGAGGCTCATCGCCATAAGGGTCCGGCCATGGAAAGCCCGTTCAAACGCAATTATTCCATTACGCCTGGTATAAGCCCGGGCAATCTTAATGGCATTTTCTACGGCCTCCGCGCCAGAATTAAGAAAAACAGTGGTGGCGGGCCCACCGCCAGGAAATCGAGCATTCAAGCGTTCAGCCAACTTCACGTAGCTCTCATACGGAACCATCGTAAAATCTGTGTGCAAAAACCGATCCACCTGTTCGTGAAGAGCTTTCTTGACTTTATCATGCGTGTGTCCAACGTTTAACACACCCACACCGCCTGATAAATCGATAAATGTATTGCCGTCAATATCAGTCAAAAGACTCCCGTGTGCCTTGTCGACGACAATAGGCGCATAGACAGAGGTAGCTCTGGGTGTTGCCTGACTGATACGGGATTGAACAGATTGCGACTTGGGACCTGGTATTTCAGTCTTTAATGCAATATACTTTGTAGATACTGCCATAAGAATCCTCCTTTAACATATGGGCATTTTTCGTGTACACAAGAATGCCGAAGCCTTTAATCATCAATCTGAGCGCGTTGAAGCCTGCCACTGTAATCTACATATATTGCTTTCCATTCAGAAAAGAAGTCTAATGCCGCTGTTCCTGATTCCCGGTGTCCATTGCCAGTTCCCCGCGTTCCTCCAAAAGGCAGGTGTATTTCGGCTCCAGTGGTGCCAGCGTTAATGTAAATGAGGCCTGTGGCTAAATCCCGGATAGCTTCAAATGCCTGATTCACATTGCGGGTAAAAAGAGATGAGCTCAAGCCATACGTGACTCGGTTATTGGCCTCGATGGCCTCTTGCAGAGACTTCACTTTGATCATAGATAACACGGGGCCAAAAATTTCTTCCTGGGCAATACGCATTTCCATCGAAACATCGGTAAACAAGGTAGGCAGAAAAAAGTTCCCAGCAGCTAAAGCGGGATCCTGAGGAACCGTCCCGCCCATCTCGAGGCGAGCCCCTTCATCCGTGCCAATCTTGATATACTTCTTAACCTTTTCTACAGCCTGCTTATTTATTAGAGGTCCAACATCGGTCCTTTTATCCAGGCCAGAACCCAGTGTCAATTTTTCCATGCGTTCTTTTAACCGCTCGCGCAATGTATCATAGATTCCTTCTTGGACAATCAGGCGTGAACAAGCCGTACATCGCTGCCCTGTGGTGCCAAAGGCACTCCAAATAATGCCGTCGATGGCCAAGTCTAAATCAGCATCATCCATCACAATAATGGCATTTTTCCCTCCTAGTTCCAAAGATGTGCGCTTGAGTTCTCCACCTGTCACTTTGGCTACGTGACGTCCGGTTTCGTTGGAGCCAGTAAAGGATATTAACGCCACATCAGGATGACGAATTAACGCTTCTCCAATCTCCGACCCTGAACCAAACACCAAATTCACAACACCACCGGGTACCCCGGCTTCTTCTAAAATTTTCACCAGTTCATACGCCAGTCGCGGGGTTTCCGATGCGGGTTTAAACACTACCGTATTGCCCATGACTATGGCAGGGAATATTTTCCAGGTAGGAATGGCCATGGGGAAATTCCAGGGAGTAATAATGCCCGCCACACCTATAGGATCCCGTATCGTCATCGAGAACTTGTTAGGCAGTTCCGAAGGCGTCGTCTGGCCAAATGAGCGGCGTCCCTCACCCGCCATATAAAAAGCCATATCGATACCTTCTTGGACGTCCCCTTCGGCTTCCAGCAACACCTTTCCCATTTCCTGTGTCATCATGGCTGCTAATTCGGCCTTGCGTTCCAACAACATTTGTCCCACGCGAAATAACATTTCCCCTCGCTTGGGCGCTGGAACTAGGCGCCACGATGAAAAGGACGATTTGGCCGCCGCAACAGCCAAGTTCAGATCCTCACGGCTTGACTGAGGAACGTCCCACAGCGCTTCACCAGTAGCGGGATTGACAATGTTGCGATATTGCCCGTGTAAGGGTTTCGACCACTGGCCGTTAACAAAATTACATAGTCGCACAATCAAACCTCCTCTAACATCACGCAATGTTTTGACAATTACGCGGTGAAGGATTCTCTTCCCTCATTTCTCAGTATAGCTGAATCCAAGCCTTTTTGGCTTATTGTGTCCGTGTTTCAAGCTGCTAGAGTATTGCGCGCATCTTTGTTCCTTGATAAAATTTTACTACACTTTGGTTCATCACCAATCATTACCCGTTTAAGGAGGATGAAATTGGTCCATCATTTATCGCCAGAACGCGTGGAAAGCATGGCTAGAAATGGCCAAGCTATAATTGTTGATGTGAGGGAGTCCAGTGAATATAAAGCGGGGCATATTCCCCGTTCACGCCATATCCCATTGGGGCAATTGGTCCATCGCTTACGAGAGGTAAGCAAGGTCCACACTGTCGTTGTTGTGTGCCAGAGCGGAAATCGCTCAGCACGCGCATGCGAAATGCTGCAGGAGGCTGGATACAGGAAAGTTTTCAACTTATCCGGCGGTATGAAGAACTGGAAAGGCGCAGTAGAGCGCTAAACGCTTGCCAACCCGATTGGACTGAATCTCACCGAGTGAGCACAACGGGTTGGCATCTCTTGTTTATTAGTATCATGACAGTCTTTGCCATTTAAGTCATAAGCAAGAACCGGGCAATATCACTTGGTGAGAGCTTGCCGGAGGCCAGACGCACCACACTTGCGCCCGTGACAAAAAACTCCGTATTAAAAGCAGGAACTTCCGCTCGTCCGGCATCGTCATAGGGAAAGAACGTCCCCCCGACAGTAATACCGTTATCAAACATTCCGCTACGCATGAACAAAATCTCCGTTTCTTCTACGGAATAATCCACTTTCACCCCTACGAATCCGCCCACGGGGTAATCACGGGCACCATCTTGATGCATTTTGCGGATAGCCAATTGACGGCTTTGCATAAACTGCTCACTGACATCAGTAAATTCCTGATTATACCAGTTCCGGGCAATGCTAAATTTTGTAGAAAAGCCAACGGGCATGCAATGCCAATGATAACCCAAAGCCATGTTCACGGGCAGCCACCCCCGGGTCATCAGCTTATATGTTTCTTCTCCGCTTAAAGGGCTGACCAAAGGTCGTTTAGGAGGATTTAAACCTGTAAAACGCACTGCGGTCCCTAAAATGGTAAAGGATACGACTGTTTCTTCTCTGCGGAAACGGTAACGGGCATTGAGAACGGCGTGAGCCCCCACTAATGAGGCCTCTTGAATAAGACGGCTCAGCGCCTCATCCTTTGCGCGGTAATAAGCCCGGACTAAGTTCGCTGCCTCTAAATTACTGTCGAGAAAGATGTGGCCCTGGTTGTCAGTCGCCGCATGAAAATAGCACGTTCCCGTCACTTGCGCCAAGGGTTCTATTCGCAATCGTTCCACTAAAATGAAATCAGGAATCGCATACGTGCTCATCCACGGCAGTTCTCCCGAAATCGTGCGATTGAGTCGGATTTTAGCTTTGCTGGGCAAATCCCCCGATTCCAGTTGATCTTGATCGGCTTGGGCATCCTCTAAACTCTCGCTTTCGTAAGTCCTATTGGTAATAGGTGTCGCAGCCGCATCTTGAGGTGGCTTGGATGGCCGTCGAAACAACGGCATGTGGACATCTCCCTTCTTTCCCAATTGTGTTAGTCCACAGAACTATCATTCATCGGCAACATTAGTCCAGGAGCTTGCATCTCGACTTCTTTGAATTTCACTACTGAAGTTCCCACGGCAAAAAATTCAAGAACGTGAGAATCCCAACTGTGGTTACTTTCATTCAAATGGACTCCAACTATGCCTTGAGCCTTGAGTTCGGCTGCTTCTGTCTGCATTCGTTCCATTGCCCGTTCTCTGGCATCATAAAGGCCTTGGGTATAAGGCAATAATTCCCTGTTCTGGCCCAGTTGCCGAATAGCCGCTAAGGTCCCTTGATGTGCTACATGATAAACGCAAGACCCCATCACCAGACTTACTGGACGGTATCCTGCCTGCATCAACAAATAAAAATCCTGACCTGATAAGTCGGAAGTGAAGGGTTTATCTTTGATGGTACGGTGACTGGTGCCATCCTTGGCCTTAACGGCTGTTCCAACCGCCACAAACTCGGCAATATGCTGACCCCATTCACGGTGACTGACTTGCAGCCGCACTCCTATTATCCCGTCGGCTTTCAGTGCATCCGCCTCCTCTTCCATTCTCGTCATGGCCAATTCGCGGGCGTTATACATAGCCTGGGACAGAACAGTCATTTCCTGATTCTTTGTCCAGTTGGCCTGTTGATATCCGATATGATAAATTGACGACCCCATCACCATGCCCAACGGCGTGAATCCCGCTTCTTCCACCAAAATAAATTCATTCACAGATAAGTCACTGGTAAAAACAAAATTTTCCGATTCCTGGTGAAGACGTGATAGTGCATCTTGCGGCAAGTCCGAGTATTCTGCCATATGTTTTTTATCCGACCTGCTATAGTGATATCCAGGTCTTCCTCCCTTCACATTTTATAAATCTCAGTATAACAAATCGGCCAGCCTAAAGCCCAACCAGAGCTATGATATACTGAATTCGACACTACATTAAGCGGAGGGAACAAAGCATCGTGGCAGATCCCATCGAAACCCTAGAGGGCTGGTATGCTTTTCATGACTTTCGACAGATAGACTGGACATCATGGAACGTTTCATCGGCCAGTGAAAGAAAAGAAGCAAGGAATTCTCTGGCCATGATTACTTCCGGGTGGAACCAAGCTGAAGAAGCAGGATCGGGCAGCACCGGCATATATCAGATCATTGGTCACAAAGCCGACTTGCTCTTTATCAATTTGCGTGCGACTCCCGAAGAATTAATGGCAGCAGAAATGGATATAAACAAATCCCAGGCGAACCGCTTTCTGCGTCAATCTTATTCATATTTTTCTGTCGTAGAATTAAGCAAATACCTCGTGAAAGACCAAGTTGATCCTCTCGCGCTGCCGGGAACCAAAGAACGACTGTATCCTCGATTACCCCAGACACAATTTGTCTGTTTCTATCCGATGACGAAGCGGCGCCAGGGTACAGACAATTGGTATATGCAATCGGCTGAACAACGACGGGAAATCATGAAAGGCCACGGCATCTTAGGTCACAAGTATCGGGAACGGGTTACCCAGATCATTACCGGTTCCCAAGGTCTCGACGACTGGGAATGGGGTGTGACCTTGTATGCCGACGATATGGTCGATTTTAAGAAGCTAATTTATGAAATGCGATTCGATGAAGCCAGCGCCAGATTTGCTGACTTCGGGCCTTTTTTGGTGGGAAAACGGCTATCTCAAGAAGATCTCGTTACTCTGTTGAATTGACTCCACGTCGCGTTATCTTAAAACCCCTGACCGCCATGTCCGCATGATGGCGTGAATCCGCAACCGGAGTCCGATGGTCTTCGCGTTCTAAGACTCCCCCGCACGGGTGGAGTCTTTTCATCGTTGATAGAAACTTCGGTCCAAGAACATTCCTCTTGAAAAACGCGCATCCCATTCAATTCTCAAAATAGTTGAGCACATCACATAACCTGTGCTAGCATGTTAACAACCTTTCGCAGGAGTGTGTCCAATATGCATATGGGATTAATAAACCGCTATCATCAGTGGTTGGGTTTACCAGAGTTGGAACCCGTGACTCTGGGTGAAGGGAATACACCAATGGTCCACTGGGCTACTTGGGAGTCCCACCGTATATGGCTTAAATTGGAGGGTTGTAATCCCACAGGTTCTTTCAAAGACCGTGGAATGACGGTTGCAGTCAGCCAGGCACGGTGCCAAGGAGCTGAGGCCGTTATTTGTGCTTCCACCGGCAATACTGCCGCCTCGGCCGCAGCGTATGCAGGACGGGCCGGACTTAAGGCATTTGTGGTTATCCCCAATAATCAAGTGGCTTTGGGTAAAATGATACAAGCCAGCGCCTATGGCGCAACGATTCTGGCTATCGAAGGGAACTTCGATCAGGCATTGCAGGCTGTCCGAGATGTCGCTGAGCAAGAATCTTGGATAGCTCTAGTCAATTCCGTCAATCCCTGGCGGTTACGAGGACAAGAAACCGGCGCCTATGAAATTCTCGACGGCTTAGGACATGCTCCCTCGGCGTTGGTATTGCCCGTAGGCAATGCCGGCAACATTTCCGCCTATTTCCACGGCTTCCGCAGACGCAACGAAGGAATTCCACAACTGTTTGGAATTCAGGCCCAAGGCGCAGACCCGTTGGTGCAAGAACACGAATTGGATGAGGTGAAGACAGTGGCTTCAGCGATCCGTATCGGCCGACCTGCTAGCGCTCATTTGGCCAAAGAGGCCGTTAAAGAATCGCGCGGCCAATTTCGTTCTGTTTCGGACTCTCAAATATTGCGTGCCCAGGAAGAATTGGCGCATGGAGGGATTTTTGTGGAGCCGGCATCTGCTGCGGCATATGCGGGCTTAAAAGTGTTGTACCAAAAACGTCTTCTCCCTCAAGGCGATGTCGTTGCAATTCTCACAGGAAACGGACTTAAAGATACCCAGACACCCGCAATGTGGGCCAGCGTAGAGCCTCAAATTGTGAAAAGCCAATATTTGACGGAATCGATAGGGCAATTCATGAATCCATAGAAAGATGGTACAGAACGCGTGTTAGAAATTCGAGTTCCAGCCACTAGCGCCAATCTTGGTTCCGGGCTTGATAGCTTAGGGTTGGCTTTGTCACTCTATTTAAAACTGACCTATACTTCTCAACCCGCCTTGGTCATTGAGCCTCGAGGAGATGGCGCGGAGGAATTGCCGCGCACCAAAGACAATTTAATCTGGAAGACAGCGGATCGCTTTTACCGGGAAATGACGGGCAAAACAATTCCTGCTGGATACCTCTCGGTTTCCAGTCACATTCCTCTCAGTCGAGGATTAGGCTCGAGCGCGGCCGCGGTCGTGGCTGGTTTGCTATTGGCTAATCAGTTAATCCCCAGACCGCTTACCCGAGAACAACTTCTACATACGGCGACCGCTATCGAAGGCCACCCCGATAATGTTGCCGCCGCTCTTTTTGGGGGGTTTGTTCTCGTGTATCAGGACTATAAGCATGTGATTCGGGTTCAGCATTACCCCCCTCCAGATTTGGAATGCCTCTTGGCCATTCCTCCCTATCCCGTTCCCACTAAAGATTCGCGAGCCATTCTTCCCTTGCAGGTCTCTCGTGATGACGCGATCTTCAATGCTCAGCGCGTAGCTTTATGGATTCATGCGTTATCGCAACATGACTGGAGTGTTTTGCGAGATGCTGCTGATGACCGTTTGCATCAATCCTATCGTACATCTCTGGTCGAAGGGCTCAACGATTTGATTTACGCAAGTTATGAAGCTGGTGCCTTGGCTGCAACACTTTCCGGGTCCGGCCCCACCGTGCTGGCTTTGTCCGATAAAGACCACGTGGAGGCCATTCTTCGGCGCTGGGCCAGTCTGGCTCAGAGTTATGACTGGCCTCTTACCGTTCGCCATGTTCGTCCTCTCGGCATAGGAGCAGAAGTCAAGCAGATTTATTCCGTTAATCAAGAAGCTGTTGCAAGCGACGACTAACCGGAGTGCCGTTTTCCTCGACAGCTTCGAATCCACTCAGAGCTCTTTGGAGATATCGATGAGAACTTTGAAGGGCTTTCAGTTCCAGGAGCCATTCGTCAGGAGTTCGCGCACAGCTGACACCTTCTTGAATTTTTGGAGGCAGTGTCTTATAGGCCATAGGCCCCGTGATCACAGGACGGCCGTGTCCTAACGCCTCCAAAATCTTGTTTTGCGTACCGCTTCCCAATTCGACAGGACTAATACTAATCCCCGCCCGAAGATATAAGGGCCGTAAATCCCTTGCGAATCCATGGGCTATCACCCCATCTTGGCGAACAGATTGGGTGCCGGATCCGACTACATGCAGCAGATAACCCTCATCGTGCAAAAGTGGCCAAACCGTCTGTAAAAACGCCTTCAGGCCCATCCGGTTTGGCAAGTAACCTAAATTGGACACGAATAACAATTCGCGCGGATTGCCAGGTGGCAACCATGACTTCTCATGAACGGCATTGCTCACCAATTTTGCTTCAATTCCCCGGTCGGCGAACCATTGCTGGTCCTGCCATCCACTAACCCACGTTTCCGTAAACCGTCTCGACCAGTAAATTTCCGTATCTTCAATGTTCCACAAAATCATCCGCCGAAATACACCCGTATGAAATTTTTTGAGACGATCACGAAACAGTCCCAAACTATCCGTCAAGTCCAGGATATGCACCGATCCGGGGCACATGATGGCATAAGGGGCCATTCGCAGCTGAAACGCGATGACGATGTCGTAAAACCCAGATGGAGAACCAACATGAGAATATGAATGACGAATCATGTAGGGAGAGCGAGAATGAATCAGTTGGGTAGCTCGCGCCAACGGATTATTACTCTTTTGAGGATGCCAAACTTCAACTACACCGTGAGCTTGGCATCCTCGCAGCAAATTCTCCAGGCGCAAGCGTTCACCTTGCATTGGGCCTGCGGCCGTAATCCCTGAAACCAGTAAAATCTTCACGATCGGGCCGCCAAAGCCAACATTTCTACAGTCTGCCTTAGCTGCACCTCCAGATCATAACGAGTCTTTATGAGTTCGTAGGATGAGCGCGCTAAAGAGTCGTAATGTTCAAAAGCAAATTCCACTGCTTGCACCAAACCTCGGGCATCCCCTAAGGGGCACAATAGACGCGAGTCCACTTGGCTCAATATTTCCGGCAAAGCTCCTACGGGAGTTGCCACCACCGGAATCCCACAAGCCATTGCATCCAAAACCGTATAGGGAAGCCCTTCTTTATATGACGGTTGAACAATAATATCAACCTGTTGGAAAAATTGTTCACTATTATCCATCCAGCCTAGCCAATGGGCGTTCGTCAATTCTGCCCGGTGCTCATTAAGCTTAGAGGGCAAAACGCCGTCCCCGGCTAACAGCCAACGCCATTGAGAACTCATCGCCGCCGCTTCAATAATGACATCCAATCCCTTTTCCCTTGAGAAGCGGCCAATAAAACCAACATTGCGGCGTAATCCAAGGCAACGCACCCCCTTTTTCCGAACAGGTACCCCGTTGGGAATTTTGCGGACAATTGCTTGAGTCCCTGCCTTTTTAGCAAATTCAAGATCTACATCACTTAGTGTGATAATGCCTTGACTGTGTCTTGCACCCCAGGCTTCGAGAAACTGAAACAGTCTCCGGGTCAAAAGGGGCCGAGTGGGGTCAACAAAAACAAAACCATGAGCCGTATAGACAACAGGAATCTTCTCCCGCCATCCTATCAACCGACATAAAATCCCTGCCTTGGAACTGTGTGCATGAACCACGTTCGGGGAGAGCTTCAGTATCAGTGCCCGCAGAGCAGAAAAAGCCATGGTATCCTGAAACGAAATTTCCCTCTTAAGCTGGGAAAGATAATAAACCTCGGCTTTGTCACTCACCGCTTGAGACAACCACTTGCCCCCGCCATGTATAATGGCCACTTCATGGCCTTGCGCAATGAGATATGTAACCAACTCTGCAACATGACGCTGAGCACCGCCTGGCTCTCCTCCGGTAATCACTTCGACGATACGCACCGAATATTTCCTACCCTTCTTGCGCAATTGTAACCAAGAATCTCTAAGTATGCCACTGCTGGCATCAACCTGTAAAAATCGTTCACGCGCCCAATTGTTTTTCGTAAAATATAACAAAATTTTTCTTGACACCCCTTGGAATGTCAGATCCTTCATGGTATTCTTAGAATGATTTCATTCTTGCGTAACTTTATTCGAATGATTGCATCACAGGGTCAAAGTCGTATACTATTGTGGCTAGAGGTTTCTTGTGTCCTTCAGATGGACTATCCGCAACTTTCATCTTTAAATGAAGTACAACTATGAAGAATTTCTCACGTCTTTTTCGATGCATCTTTAATTATGCATGTTAATGCAAATTCATGGAATTTTATTTCTGTATATCACGTCCCGGAAAGAAGGGTCCAGTATGAATTCACGTTCATCTTCGTCACTTGCCTATTTTGGTGTGGAACATGATGCCTGTGCCATTTTCGCGGCAATCGGCAAGAAATCTCGTCCTGATGAATCGACTCCACTATGGCGGGTGGGAATTGATGCTTTACGCCGAATGGATCATCGTGCAGGTTGGGTTGACGGGCGAAGCGACGGCACCGGACTTATGGTCGATATTCCCCGGGAGATCTGGGAAGAACGTCTTAGGCACCACGACATTTCCACCTATTCAGCCGATGATTCCCGGTTTTGGGTTCTACAACTGGTAACGCCTGTTTCGTCGCGCCGCGAATCTCTGGGTACTTTAAACCAACAACTGCCAGCTTTAGGATTTCGCCGCCTTATGTCTCATATTGAGTTAACGGACGGTGTGCAAGCGTTGGATTCGCATGCCTTGTGGTATGAAGGGGATCTTACTGACACGTACCAGATTCATGAGGCGCTGGAGTCACTGGAAGAGAATTTTAGCGGTCTTATTGCTTCATTTAGCAATTCTTACATGGTCCTAAAAGTCACCGAAGGCCCTGATTCCCTGGAATCACAGCTGTCCGAATTGTTCAACGCAAATTTCCGGCCTCGCGCCATTATCGGTCACAACCGATTTTCTACCAACACCGCGACGGACTTATCACGTGTTCAGCCGTTTATTGGGTTGGCGCATAATGGAGAGATTGACACGATCGATCGGCTGCAGCATGAAATGGCCGCTCACGGTATACACCCTATTTTTGACGGTAGTGATTCGCAGAATTTGGACCGGTTACTCTCAGCCTTGGTGCTTAGAGATAAGCTTAGTCACGCAGAAGCAGTACGCGTCGCCATCAGTCCATCCCCGGCAATAATTAGCCAGCTTTCAGTGGAGCACCAGGCCTTGTGGGCCAAGATTCGAACTATTTGGGGAGCTTATGCTCAAGGTCCCGCAGCGATTGTTCACAGGCTAGGAAACAGCATCGTTGCTGCAGTAGACGCGATGGGATTGCGGCCCTTGTGGATTATAGAAACCCAAGATCATTTCATCCTTTCGTCGGAGCCTGGGATTACCCGGCCTAGCACGTGGATTCAGGAGCCTCGTGTTCTGGGACCAGGGCAAATGATCGCCTTCGAATGGAGCTCTGAACAAGACGTTGCAGTCATTGATGAAGATACCGTCGTTCAGCGCTTATCTCAGAGGTTAATGAATGTATCCCATTCGCCTAAAATATGGTCAGCTAAATCAAACTTTAGTCCCCGACAGTCTTATCCCACGTGGTTTTATCGTATGAATGGATGGCATAAAGATGACGAGCAACTCATACGGACATTCACCAATGAGCATCGTGAGCCCATTGCTTCGTTGGGCTTTGACGGACCTTTGGCTCCTTTCTCCGAGGCTCCTGTCAATATCAGCGATTATTTGCAGGAAACCGTCGCCGTGGTGACAAATCCCGCTTTGGACCGTGAACGGGAAGCGGAGCATTTTTCTTTGACCACCATCGTAGGGGGACGCTTTGACTGGAACCATTCCGATCCCCCCAAACCGTCTCCGGTCTTGCTCGAGTCTCCGTGGATAAATGACGATGACCAGAATAATCTTGAAGGCTATTTTGCCACTCGCTCTTCCCGCTTAATTTTAACGCTTGAGGATGATCAAGATGAAATGGAGACGGTTGCACGGATATCGCAGCAAGCGGTTGAAAACGCGGCCGCAGGTGCTTGCCTCATCATTCTCGACGATGGTCCTACTCTAAACAGTAATCAACTGGGACTCGATCCGACATTGGTCGTAGCCGCCATTGACAAAGCTCTGATTGAGGCAGGACTACGCAGGCATTGTTCTCTCATCGTCCGTTCCGCTATGATCCGCAACCTTCATGACGGGGCCGTCTTGCTGGGTCTGGGGGCAAATGCTCTTAATCCCTATTTGATTTGGAACCTTGCCCAGAGTGAGTTTAGTGCGGTAAAGACAGTTATGAACCAAGGTCTGGAAAAAATTATTTCGACCATGGGAATTCACGAACTGCAAGGGTATGGTCGTGTTTTTTCTGCCATTGGCCTTCCTGAAAACGTGGCCAGGTTGCTTCAAGTGAGAACCTTCGCGCCTCCAGCCTACGAAACGTGGTTGGGCTACAGGTCTGAACAGATGAACAACCGGCGCTCTGTTCGAAATGAAAATACCCGTTTACAACTCATACCTCGCGCAACCAATCATGTTTTTAAGACCGTGACAAAATTGGCAAACCGTTCGCTTGATCCCCGGGAATATGAAGAACGCCTGCATCAAGTGGAAAACAAATACCCAATTGCGCTCCGTCATACGGTAAGCTTTGACGCTATACAACCCGTAACAGACGATACTGCCGTGTCCCTTGACGTCGGTGACCACTCGTTGCCGTTTGTTATTTCGTCGATGTCCTTTGGTTCTCAAGGAGAAACAGCTTTCCGTGCCTATGCGGAAGCGGGAAAACGCCTCAATATGTTATCGATGAACGGAGAAGGCGGAGAAATCCCGGATATGATTGGCCGCTACTACTATTGGCGAGGACATCAAATCGCGTCGGGACGTTTTGGGGTCAACACCAACTTGTTAAACGGGGCACGATACGCGGAAATTAAAATTGGCCAAGGAGCAAAACCTGGCGAAGGCGGCCACCTTCCCGGCAAGAAGGTTTCAGTGAAAGTTGCGCATGCGCGCAATGCCGTGCCCGGCGTGGATTTAATTTCACCCAGCAATAATCACGATCTTTATTCAATTGAAGACTTAAAGGAACTCATTGATGAACTTAAGGAGGCCAATCCGGAACTTTTGGTATCTGTCAAGGTTCCTGTCGTGCCAAATATCGGTACCATTGCGATCGGTATTGTCAAAGCCGGTGCTGATGTGATAACTCTGTCCGGATTTGAGGGCGGCACAGGTGCTGCTAGAGCTCATGCATTACGCCACGTGGGCCTCCCTGCTGATATCGGTGTGCCCTTGACGCATAGCGCACTGACTTTGACCGGACTTCGTGACCGGGTCGAAATATGGGCCGATGGCGGCTTGCGCAGCGCTGCCGATGCCGTGCGCATGATGTTGCTGGGAGCAAACCGCGTTGGATTTGGCACCCTGAGCATGATGGCGCTGGGTTGCACTGCCTGTCGCGGCTGTCAGTTGGATAGTTGCCATGTTGGTATTACCACCCAGATTGAATCAATTGAAGAGGCACGTGAACGCGGGCTTAAACGGTTCATTCCTCAAGACTATGACGCAGCTGTAGAGGGTTTGGTCAATGTATTCCAAGGTCTCGCGGAAGGCGTGCGCATGCACCTACGCGCACTAGGATTTCACTCTGCCCAAGATGCGGTCGGACAAATGCATTTGTTAAAGCAAACGGCAGGTCAGGACCGGGTTGGCTATGAGTCTTTTTTGAGTGAACTCTCAGAGATGGTGCAACAAGACGAATGGGTCGCTGAGGGTGGTAACCAAGCCGTAGGGCTTAGTGCCAATCCGGACATACGTCGAACCTCCGCAAGGGTTTTGCGTAACAGCCGTTCTATCGGTACCAATGTATCCGGTCAGCGCATTCGTTACAAGGATATAAAAACTCCTGTTATAAATCCCGTGGAGCGTGTTGCTGGTCAAGGGTTCGGAGCTTTTCTTGGTCATGGCGTTCATCTCATAGCCCATGGCGGTGCCCAGGATGGAGTAGGAAAGGGAGCTTCTGGAGGGCTCATCGCGGTGGTCAAAGCCCCCAATGCCCAGGGCCGTTATTATGGAGGTCATGTAGGCAAAAGTATGGCCTACGGCGCTCAGGCAGGCACATTTATTGTCCAGGGAGCAGCTGACGCACGAGCAGGTATCCGTTTAGCTGGCGCAGACGTCATAATCCTTGGCGAAGGCATTCCAACCCCCAACCAAGCCCAGTCCCTATGGGAAAGCGCTGCCATCAAAGGATTTGGTTTCGAATATATGACACGCGGGCGGGGCATGGTCTTGGGTGATCCCGGTCCGTGGTTTGCCTCGGGAATGACTGGCGGCGCGATTTACCTCCTTCATGACCCAGACAAAGGGTTATCACGAGAATATTTGGCCAGACGTCTTGCACATTCCGCAAAAGTCACGTTGGTGTCCGTTAACGAAAATGACATGGAGGAGATCCATAATCTGTTGGAACCAGTCCTGCGTGTTCTTTCTACGACTAAACAGCACACGGCACTTTCTCGGATTGAAGAGATCATGGGCCACGTTCAAGAACGTTTCCTCAAAGTCGTTCCCGCTTCGGAACAAATGGACCCAGGCATATCGACCGAATGATCGTACTACCATTAAAGCCCCGGGTCGCGACCCGGGGCTTTAATTTTTCTTTAGGCCGTGTCCGTCAAAAACCCACACCAAGCACGTGATTACTTGTATTGTCTTCTCAGTCCATATAGTACAACTGCCCTTGACATCTTTTCGCAATCTCCTCTTGTGACAAAGTGTTCTTTTTCCTATAATACGAACAAATGTTTCTTTTGTGGATTAGAGTACGGGAAGCATCCCAAGTTAAGTGATCGGACTGTGTAGGATCAGCGCCTCTTGGCGCTTCCCCTTTAAGGACTGGAACATAACACTCAGTGTCTCATGGAAGGAAAAGGATGCGGGTTTAGTCAGTTTAGTTTAGTCGCAATTAATGTATGATCAGCCTTCCGCTGAAGAGAATAATCAGGAGAAAATTGGAATTGGTGACGCTGATAGAAGAAATGGAGGACCCGGAACAAATGGCTAATATCCGTCATATATCCCCGCGTCAGGTGCTAAACGTCAATCACGGACGTTCAATGGGATTCGATTGGTCGGCGAATCCTTATCGTGGTTGCTCTCATGCTTGTCACTACTGCTACGCGCGTGATACCCACCGGTATCTGGATTTGGGCATTGGACAAGACTTCAGCAAAACTCTATTCATCAAGGACAATTTCGGTAACGTGTTAAAGAAAAACTTAAGAAGGGTACCGTTAAATGAAGTCATAACCTTAGGAACTGCCACTGACCCCTATCAGCCATTGGAGTCAAAATACCGTGTCACTCGCTCCATACTCGAAGTGGTAGCGGAAACGGGCCACGCTGTAACCATTACGACCAAATCTCCGCTCATTTTGAGAGATCTGGATCTGCTCTCAGTTATGGGACAACGCAGACAGTTGCACGTTCACATGAGTCTTATATCGCTAAATGGCCAAATCCTAAAAGTTCTGGAGCCAGGATCCCCAAGTCCTCAACGCCGGATCTCTACCATGGCCGAGCTTTTGAATCACGACATTCCCACTGCGTGGTTCTTAGCTCCTATTCTCCCATTTATAACTGATGACGACGAGACACTACAATCCATTTTCGCTACGGCCCATGCTCTAAATATACGGTGGCTTATGGCCAGCGTCGGCCACTTTACTCCGTCTATGTATCAGTATTTTTATGATTTCTTGACCCGTACACCCCTAAGGACACGACTACAGCAATTTGCCGAAGTCTATCACAAGCCTAGCTATAAGATCGATGACACCTACCGGGCAAATCTCCGTCTGCGGCTGACTCGTCTCTATTTTCGGTACGGCATCCCCTCCTCGATCGAGCCCCCCCGAGGATTTCAGTGCTGGCATCAAAACGAATTTTCCTTCGACACCAACCAAAACTCTCGGGGCATAAGCAATTCTGTAAACGTTCACGCCTAACACATTGACACTGCATGGACCCCTTGTCGTAATGAGAAGAGAAGACGATAACGATAGCGGCCTGATTCCCGTTGTTTGTGGCGTATTCCATGTCTTGGCTCTTGCGTTTTCCTTTCCTCTTTTAACCTTGCACTTTGTACCTTGTACCTTGTACCTAATTGAGCGTCAGATGCTCTTGAGGCAACACCAAATAGCCTTGCTCCCCAAGATCTGTTTGATGTCGGCGTGTCGGCCTCTGACACAAGACATTCAGACGAGGTGATGGCCGTAGAGAATGGCCATCAGGAAGCAGCGGCCTCAGCCATTGCCCCACAGCAGTCTCGCTAAATTCATTGATAATATGGCCCGATTATGGCATTATAAAGCATTAAGGAAATAGCGTATACCAGGGAGGCAAAAGGACGTGCAGAAAATTGTGGTCGCAGGAGGCGGATACGCCGGTTTAGGGGCCATTGGTGCCTTGCAAAAACTGCAAGACGCAGAAATCATCCTGATTGAACCGGGAAGCGGCCACCAATTAATTCCCGAGTTGCCGGAAGCTCTAGCAAAACACGGCAGTATCGACAACCACGTGGTGCCATATGATAGCCTGTTGGCTGAAACTCGGGTGAAATACATACGACATTATGTAACCAATGTGAATGTTGAGCGCCGTGTGGTCTGTTTAGACAACAAAGATGAAGTGTCATACGACTGGCTCGTTTTAGCTACGGGTTCCGAGCCGGCCATGCCACCAATTCCAGGCCTGCGCGACGTTGCGCATACTTTGCGCGATGCGCACGATGCCCGAAAAATTAAGAATGAACTGCAATATGGCAAGGAACAGCGTGTCGCGGTGATAGGAGGCGGATTAACCGGCGTCGAAGTTGCTGGCATGCTCGCCGAAGACCACGACGTGATTTTGGTGGAAGCGTTCGACCGACTGTTGCCTGCACTAGGTCTTGGACTGTCTCAATATGCCTACCGTCGACTTATTGCTGCCGGCGTCACCGTCGTGATGGGTCAGAAACTGGTACGGGTTAACCCTCCCCGCATTGAATTGGAAAAAGATCATTACGAGTACGATGTTCTTATCTGGGCTGGAGGCATCACCCCGCCAAAATGGATTAAAACCACCGAATTGCCCTTGAATGTTGCTGGCTATCCCTTAGCCGATGCGTACGGACAAGTACTACCTCAGATTTTTGTCGCAGGTGATTTGTGGCATGTTGTTATCGATGGCCAGGAAATTCCGGCGACCGCGCAGTTGGCCGCAATTGCGGGGAATTTTGTCGGCGACACAATCATTAGCCGCATTACCAACGACGGTTCACCGGGACCCGCATTCCGTCCGCGCTTGCGCGGCATGCTCATTTCTCTGGATGAAGGCCAAGGGGTTGGGTGGGTTTTGCATGGAGGTATTCCGGTGCGCGGATTCAGTGCTCGCACCCTAAAGAACATTTCATTTCAACAGTATCGGCTTAAATTGTCTAAAATCTTTGATCGTCCCTGGCCACTGTTAGAGCCACGGGATTGAGGAAGGGTCCTCTTAAATCCCTACTCAAAAAGAATCAAACGTTCCGGTTGGCGTGAGAAAGTAAATTTCACCTCCACACACCGCCCAACCGCAAGACTATGGTGGGATTTTTAGGCAAAAATCGCATTGAAGAAAGGAGATGCGGGGACGCTGCGGCTAAGCCTGATTGGCTGCCTTCCCGACTCGGGATGAAGTAACCCGCGGAACAACATGAAATATCTTGCCTTCGCGTTAGGTGTCATTGGAGGCATTGTCGGCGTTTTGGCTGGCCTCTTTGAGCACATTCCTGGTGTCTACGATGCTCTTTTGAAACACCTGAGCGGCTATGGTATTACATTTTCTCACATTACCATAGCCATGGGCATTCTGGGGATTATTTCGGGTATTGTGTTCTTAATCAATGCCCGGTGGGCAGCATGGCTTGCGTTGATTGCCACTGTGGGTGGCGCTGTGGGGTCCTTTACTTTGTGGCTCATGCCTGGCAGCTTCCTCTTCACAGCGGCGATATTAGGGTTTTTTGAAATTAGCCAAAGACAGCACAATAACAAACCTGTCCAATGATACAACAGTTTCCATCGCCTCACGGCGTATTAAACGGAGGTTGGTGAAAAGCTTTTGTAAACCATCCTTGAAGTATTACATGCACTCCCAATTGACGCACAGAGCCACTGATTTGTGCTTGCTGGGCTATCAGTCGGTGCGCTGTCGCTGCTGTGGTCAATTGCGGATGGGCCAACGCATCCGAGACCTGTATCCCAAGTTCAGCTTCTTGCTGGTAAAGACGTAACCATGGCCTAATCTCTTCGTAAAATGGCGCAGAGAGACCATGATGCAAAACTGCGGCCGATTCCTTCCAGCGCTCAAATTGCTTATACAACGGCGTGCTCAGCAAATTTTTATGTTGTCCATAGCTTGTCCAAAAAGACACGATATGATTATTAAGGTGGTCCAAGGGCACGCCATCAAGGTAACTGACCGAGTTTGCCCCCGCGAAACTTTTGAGAGCTTTCCTGGTTGGCCCCCTCCACATCGTGAGGGCCTGTAACCATGCTGACTGGGGATTATACGTCAAGGGATGTTCCAAATAGCTGGCACCTGTAGCCAATGCCAGTTCGGATGCATAAGGCTGCAGCATAGGATTAAACAGGTATCCCCTGAGGGCACCCAGCACATGGGGACCGCGTCCATTAACCGGTCCCATGAATAGTTGGGGATGGTGCTTAATCACATAGGTATAATCATTGACGGGATAATTATCCCAAATAACAAGAGGGTGTCCAATATGATGCTTGACACTGAGAACTTCTTGATGAGTGATAGTCTTCGACAATACGTCAGGTCCTGTCCAAATAACCGGTATTTGCGCATTTAAGCGCGTCTTTAGAGTGTGCCAGTACATATTGTTGGTTAGTCCCCAATATTCTGTAGGAGTAAACAAGATGTTAATATCATGGCCCTGGTGATGTTGTTGGGAGTAGATCTTGTCTACTAACTGACACTGGGCCAAGGCCAGGTTATTATGGTACTCTTGGGCTTGATTTTGCGGCAGTTGCACAGGGATGTCGTCAAAACTTAACATAAACGAACGGATTCCTATCGACCACAATTGGTTAATCTTGGCCATTAACTCATGTTGATCCCGAACGGAAGCATAGTCAATAGATAAACCGGGACTGATGGAACAAACAAACTGAATCTGATTGGCCTTGGCCGTGTTAACAAGCTCAGCTAATCTTTTCAGATTCGAGGACGGATAAAGTTGGTTCCACTGCGCCCGCAGATAGGGATCATTTTTGGGTGCATAAACAAATGTGTTGAGACCTTCATGGCGCATGAATCGCAACATTTGCTTCGTTGCAGAATTAGACCACTTGGGGCCGTAAAATCCCTCCACCACGCCCGCCATGAGCTTCGATTGTGAAATTTGATCATTATGCATCTTCGCTGACTCGGTGGGACGTCCTGTTGTTGCGGTCTGAAATACCGACACGGGCCCCTGAAGCAGTCCATAACGCCATACCGCCAGTCCCCCAATCACAGTTAATGAAATGAGACCCCATGTCAATTTTGCTCGTTTACCCACAATCTCCTCCCACGGCTCACCGAAATTTCTTCATAATGAATGTATCAATTATTATAAATGTTGTTGCTCATCGCCGTCATTTAAGCGACAATAGAGTCGAAACAAGTACCTTTCTCAGGGGAATAGTTAATGAAACGCACATTACACAATTGGTTTCTGATTGCGTCAGTCGATATTCTCGCATTTAACGCCGCGAACATACTAGCATTTATGATCCGTTTCGTGTTTCGTCTACCCCCGTATAATTTTAACGCATTCCTGCGGCTGTTTCCGTTTGAAACCCTTTCGTTGATTATGCTGTTTTTTTTCTATGGTCTTTATGACCGCCCGGCATCAAAAACATCCCGCGAACTTATTAGTGCTGTTGTAACCGCGATTATCGTGAATACCTTTTTTGCCGCGATGGCGTCCTTCATGATTGTTAACATTGGCTTCCCACGCAGTGTTTTTGCCATCTCCGCTGGGCTTCAAATGATCATATTTGTCGGCTGGCGGCTTTTGTACCGTTCGATTTCGTTACGCTCATCTCCCCATGTCCATGTCCTTGTGGTGGGGCCACAAAAAGAATGGCCGGAACTCACAATTCGTGCAGGCAAATATTTACCGAGAATTCAAGTGCACTTTGTTCGGCCCGAAGACGATCTCCCTCCCGGTTTAATTCCTCGCATCGGCGCCGTTGTATTAGGTAGTGTCGAACAAGACACCAAATCCCGTTACTTTATTGAATGCATGCGCTATAATGTGCCGTGTTTGTGGAGACCTGATACATATGATTTGCTGGTCGCAGGATCGGAACTCACGTCCTTAGGAGAGACTCCGATGTTTTCTCTTGCTTCAATTCGAGCGCGTCATGGGTCAACCGCTGTTAAACGATTAGCCGATATCATGATATCGTTTTTTGGGCTTATTGGCATCTCGCCGTTTTTGTTGTTGATTGCGTTGGGTATCGTGATCGATTCGGGCCGTCCCGTCCTTTATTGGCAGGAACGTGTTACCGCTGGAGGCCGTCAATTTATGCTTGTAAAGTTTCGGACCATGGTGCCTGACGCGGAAAAAACCACAGGCCCAATATTATCCACCGCCGACGACCCGCGAGTTACACGTTTCGGAAAGTTTTTACGTGCCACACATTTTGATGAATTACCCCAACTCTGGAATATTCTACGAGGCGATATGTCGCTCGTCGGGCCACGTCCTGAACGTCCCGCATTCGTTGATCAGCATCGGCGTGATATCGACTTTTATGAATTGCGCCATTTGACGACTCCAGGATTGACTGGTTTGGCGCAGGTAGCGGGCAGCTATTCGTCAACTCCGGAGGAAAAAGCCGCCTATGATTTAGCCTATGCTAAATCATGGTCGTGGCTCAAGGATTTGTCCATCCTCGTGCGCACCATTATACAAATTCCTTTCAATAGAAAAGACAAATAAGCCCGCCCCTTGAGACCCAACCTTCAAATGCGCCGGGAAGGAACACGCCACGAAGTCGATCGAGCGAGATAGTCTCTATGGCTAAGATTTTGATCTTTGGGCACCACCCATACCCGGTACCAAGCAATACCCAGCAACACGGTAAAAAAGAAGTCGCCAAAGGAGACTCCGCCAATCAAAATGGATTCCACCATTTGCTGCGCTAGGCTTGCGAGCATAACAGAAAACAACGCGTTGTCTTCCCAATTACTCTTTTTCCAAGGCCGTCGGGTCAAAAGCCCAATCATGCCCACACCGATGAAAACCAGCCACAATAGCAAGCCAACCAGTCCCAGTTCTACAGCCGATCGCAAGATGGAGTCCGCCGGTGTCAACCCTACGTATATATGAGGCACAAAGGGCTTTAAAGCCAGCGGAGAGTTTCCAGGTCCCACGCCCCATATCCAGTGATGTTGCATAGCCTTAAGACCCGCTTTCCACAAGAGAATCCGGCCATCAAGCCCCTTCTTCCAAAGAAGTTCCCATTTATGAATGCCCGTCTTAGCGATCAATGCCCCTAGAAGAACCAGACCAACACCCAATATGCTAAAAAATCCACGCTTTCCAAAATAAAAAGTCACGAACATAATGAGGCCAATGAGACTCGCAATCCATGATGAACGTGAATAGCTCAGCGCTACCCCAATTAACAACAAAATGCTCGCGAAAAACCACCCAAAACGCACCGTTTGGTCCTCATGGGGATCCAGCGCAAGATAGAAGGACGACGGCAAGGCAAATGTCAGTAGCATGCCAAAAGTGTTCTTGTTGGCAAAAGGCCATTGCCATGCCAACAAAATGTGATGGCCTACCGGCACAGGAAACCCCTTGTGGTAGACAATAGCCGCCACTCCCCCAGCAATTGCCACAACGACTCCTGTTAGTGCAATCACCCGCAGTATAGCGGCGAAACTGGTAAGCCTATTGTGGATAGCCCAGGGAATAATCACCACTGAGACAAGCAATACCGCTGGAACTCCTAACACATAACGGATTGAGGTAGAAAGATCAATTCCCATAAATGTCGAAACAACCATGCCGGTAAAATACAAAACAAAGACAGACATCCAACTAAAATGATCCTGAATGAATCGCCACCATTCTTTCCATCCCTTCAGTCCCATTCGCAAGACACCCGAGAAAAACACCAGTACCCACGGGAAATATTGGCCAATCCCAGCATACCAGTGATGGATGATCTCCACGCTCACCGCGGCAATTAACAGTATTGTGATAAATAACCGAGGGTTCACCCAAACGGCAATACCCATCAGCACTCCAATCAAGGCACAAATAACAAGAGCCACTTCTTCACCCCAGTATTTTAAATATCAGACACAATTCTCTCTAATTGTAACACGCCACAATCCGACAGATTGTGGCGTGTTAGCAAGAAATAGATCAACCTTTGATTACTTCATATCCCTAGGCATTAAGGGTTAACATATATATACCAACAAAGATAACCACCCCTGAAAATACAAAATTCAAGGTTCGTTTATGCTTGCTCAACTGATTGGCTAACCTGGTTCCCAAAATACCTCCAACTACACCTCCGATAATATATTCTCCTACCACCAACCACAACACTAATCCTGAAAGTGCATAGTTAATGGCCGTAGTTACCCCAAATGTGCCAACGGAAAATAGTGAAGTGCCGATCGCGTATATCATGGGCATGCCGGTGGATATGATCAAACCCGGCACAATCAAAAATCCTCCGCCAATGCCGAAAAATCCGGATACTGCGCCAACCAGAAATCCTGTCGGAATCACACGCCAAAACATCTTACGGTGCCAATGGAAATGCAAATTTCCTCCTGACTTCTTTGGTCGCAACATCAAAAGCGCAACCACCAGCATCAAAATCGCAAAGAGGAATAACAGATCCTTTCCGTTAACGATCTTGCCTATCGAAGACCCTACGAAAGCTCCAATCGCCCCCGGGACAGCAAACGCTATCGCTGCGGCCCACTGGACGTTGCCGCTACGCCAATGCGGAATTAAATTGAGATAGGCATTGACAGCAACAGCCAAAGCCGTAGAGCCGATGACGAGGTGAGGATCGTGAATGCCGACTAAATACAATAAGAGCGGAACAGCCAAAATAGAACCGCCACCACCGATCAGCCCCAGACTAAACCCCACTATCAGGCCGGAAATAACGGCCAGTACTTGTTGTATGGCCGTAACATGTAGCATCCTCTAAACATCCCCTATTGTTCTTTCCTTATATTTTACTCCGATATCGTACTTATAATATATAACTTCAAAAATATTTAATGCGGGTATTATTTTATTGAATGCTATGCCCTGCCTCGTGTGGGCGTTTGCGGTCTGCAATTCCCTATCAGCTAGTGTTCTTTGCGACAGGTTCCGAGAAAACCAATTCCCCTTGCAGACGGCATTGGAAAGTGCTCAAATCCATGCAATCTCATCAGTTACGTAAAAATGATCTTCTGACCCTGACCAACATGAAAGCTCCCTTATGTCGATCGACGAAGAACTCCCCCGAGGCCGGAACCTTTTGGCTTCTGGCGTCTGACTAGTTGTTGGAATTTTATGTATTTTTACCCTAGACGAAATCTGAACTTCCGAAGATCTCTAAACACCTAGAGAACAATTTCGTCGGGGACACCATGTAAAGAAAACACAGCCTAATAACTCAACACGATGTTTAAAAACGGGTATGTTCCGGTGGAGAAGATAAATGCTCCCGACATACCTCACGCTCAGTTGGGCAAACCAAACCCGAATCACCGAATAGATCTTTTGACAAATGGAACGCGCTCATCCGGATGTATTTTTCTTATTCGTGGACGGCAAAACTCGAGACCATCTCATTTCTGCGCATGGGGGACCCTAGCTGTCCCAGAACATCTCCACCTTGACCAATTAGCCGCAAATTTGACGAGTCTGGGACACGTGCGCGTTTCATAAGCGCAATTTTGTGAAAATATACTCGCCTGATCACAGTCTATTATGCCGGAGATGGGAAGGGAGCATCCACGGAAGACTATCACGTGTTATGTCGAAGTCCCCAAAGAGTTCCCATAACAACCGTGCAGAGCAGGAGTGCCGTTGCTTGACCCTCTAGAGGCTTCTAACTGAGTAGAAGAGATGGCACATTACGTTGAGCCGGAGCGAAAGGTTATTGGGGATGTTCGTCATCTAGTCCGTATCGCTGAATGACTTGAGCTAATACCCATTCATTCGCAGACGGTGTTAATAGATCGTTTTTCACCGCCAGTGTTGGAACACTCGTGATAGACAACTTATCTACGAGTTCTTTAGCTTGGTTCAAATCGATAGCATAGACAGATATCAAAGGATTGCGTAGACTCATGGCTCCTGTCAGACGAACCGCCTGAGCACATTTGGGTCATCCAGGAGTCGTCAGGACTGCGATCGTGAGAGGGTTGACAATTTCTTGAATCATTTGTTGGGCTACAGGTGTTAAGATTTTTTGCTGTCGTCCCACAGCTAGAATTAAGTCACGCCAACTGATCTCTTCCTGGCCCACGGGATGACCCACAAACCAAGTATGAACATTTTCTGATTCTCTTCCGATCCCATACATGTCGATATTTTGAGGAAACCACGGCCATAATCCGCTAAAGCTTGTATCATGGCTTCTCCTCCAGACAATCATGCTGTGGTGCTTAAATTTGTTTGCGAACGTCTGATCTTCTGGACCACGGCTCTCGATGACTACGGGAACGACCAACTCCTCCAGCCAAAGCAAAGAGGCCATTATTTACAATCTCCTCCTGGGCCCGCTTGCACTTCTTCACCGCTGACGCGCTCCAAAAACCGCCGCCACATTTGTGCTGCCCGTTCCCTTTCATGAGGTTTACTAAACTCTAACCCTCGACGGATAAGAACCTCACGGAAACGGGTATTATCGATCACTTCTTGCATAGCTTCTCCCCATGCCCCAGGATCATCCCCTTCGACGAGCAAAGTCGGATAGCCCCAGGTGTTGCGCGCTTCTTGGGTATCACGCAATATGACTGGAAGGCCATGGGCAAAAACATCCACCAACTGATAACACAAGCCCGGATCCCTCTCAGAATATACCAAGAGATCGGCTGAACGGTATAATCCGGAGAGCTCTTCGGGGGATAAAGCCGGCACAAAGATGATCTTTTGAGCCAATCCCAAATTTGCCACAACCGGTGCCAATCTATCCCGATGTGCCACCCCCCCCAGTAAGATGCCTTCTCCCTGGAGGGCTAATACATTTTTTAGCGCCGAAAAAAACACCGATAATCCCGACCCGTCGCGATATGGCCCCATATACAAGATCCGCGGCCTTTCCGATAAGCGCAACTTTTGGGTTATGGCAAATACGTTTTCATCCAACCCTTCACTCGTAGGACCATTTACGGGCATTCGCAAGACATCGTCGCCATCTGGAATTATACCCCATCCCAAACCTATCGGGTTAGGCCATTCTGTCCAGGGATCTCCTAGGGGACTAATCACAAGGCGTGCGCCGCGCACTGTCTCACCAATCGCTATGGTAAAAGGATTAGGAGGAAACCACGACCGTTTGGTTTGCTTCAGGGTCCAATTCGCCATTAAATATCTAAGTCTCTGTTCAACCGCCTTCTCCACTGCCGAGCCCTTAGGCCCGGTTGATACCCGGATTAACCGCGCCATTTATCACGCCCCCGTTGCCCCTACTGCCTTCATATCGTTGCCCAATACTCAGATATGGGCTTGATATGAAGCATCTGGTCATAGCCAGTCCCTCTTAAGATGCAGTATAATATTAACTACAAATTTTTTGTCACGGTACCCGCATGAACTGACCACCAGCGACTAATTCAAGGAGTCTATTATGAACGAGCAACTGTGGACGACATTTAAAACTGTTGCCGAAGTCGGGACACTGTCGCAGGCTTCGCGTTCGCTTAATCTGTCACAATCCGCAGTAACGCAACACATACAACAACTCGAACAATATTACCATAGCCCATTGTTCGTACGGACGTCTCAAGGCGTTCATTTAACACCTGCGGGAGAGGTTTTGTACCGCTATGTTAATGACCTCTTGCGAATGGCCCACGAATCGAAGGATGCGGTGATTCGTACTCATAATGCTCGCCCCCAACGATTTACGATTGGTGCCAGTTTTACCATTGCTGAATATATTTTGCCGGAGATTCTCCCAACTTACTGCCGACTACACCCCGACAGCGATGTATCGGTCATGATGTCCAATTCGCGAGCTGTCTTTGAGCATGTTCTCCATAAGGAATGTGACATTGGCCTGATTGAAAGCACTCTACAACATCCTCAAATTACTATTCAGCCTTTTTTTTCGGATTGCTTGCAAGTCATTGTAGGAAAGCACCATGCCTGGTTTGACCGCCAGTCGGTAGAACTTGATGACTTTATGGCAGAACCCTTAGTGATTCGTGAACCCGGATCGGGAACACGCTCAACCTTGGAAGACGCCTTGAAAGTCGTAAATGTGGATATTCAACAGCTTAACATCCGTTTAGTTCTCTCAACCACGCAAGCCATCAAATCCATGGTCAAAGAGGGGTTCGGCGTAAGTGTTCTGTCCCCTCTTGTTATAACGCCCGAAGAGCGACACACATTTCACCAGGTAACAATAAAGGGACTCAGTATCCTGCGAAATTTTAGCATTGCTGCCCACAGCGACACACTACCGTCCCTCATTAATCCTTTTGTTCATTTAGTCCTCGAATCCTCGTCTCGCCTAAATTCTCGTCTTTACGGGGTAAACAGATCCTGAATCTCATCTATGCCGGATGCGCTAATAATCTTATCCATCCACGCATAGAGTTGTTCCGCCCTGTTTTCCGATGCCACTCGGAGTCGAAAGGAATTATCCGTCGATCCGAAACGATGATTCGTCATGCGCAACAAAGCAGCACGCAGAGCAAGAAGCGTGCCCTCTTGTAGACCAGTCTCCAACCCCTCTTGTAGTCCATCTGCATGGCCTTCGTCATACCCGCTTTGACGAGCTTCATCCAGTGCCAGTTGCGACAAATGATCGAATTCACCAGCCATTCGTCTCGCCTCCCTTCAAACTTAGGCCCGACCGTCATCGAATCAGGTGCGTTAATAGGGCAAACTTCATCACGCTTAGCATACCACCTTTAGCATTTTTTTTGCATCCTAGAATGTTAACGGATAAATAGCGACAGGAATCCTCCAAACATCAATGACAGAAAAATCACCGCCGTAATAATGGCAAACCATTTCTGCCAGCCAAAACGATTGTCCGGAATCTCAGTATGGCGATTACGTTCACGATGGCGCATTTCTCCTTTCCATCCCTTCCTTCCTTCCTTCCCAGTTAAGTTACCTTTGAGTGAATACGAAAAATAAATCATACCACACGATTATTTCTAGATTTCTCTCCTATTTGACGTAAAATCCAAATTTCCAATCTTTTCTTTTCACTTTCGACACATCTTGCGTTAATATTAAAATATAGAACTGTTCCTAGGGGAGGAAGTTTATGACTACTTACCAGTATCTTATCGGTCCTCATATCTGGGTTAAGCAGACCCCTCAGTGGAACGCGGTTATCGAGGCTTTTTCCTTGCCCATGTTTTCAGATACTCAAAGATCCCAATTGATGCGATGGGTAGACCTCGATAACCGGTTTGTCGATTGGGAAGCGATACACGAACAAGCGACCCAGTATAATCCCGAGCAGCGCACTTTATTGCGAATCGCTCACGCTCTTCATCAAGATGGTGACTGTCAGCTCTCCGAACTCGGACAGCTGTCCAGTGCAGGTCGTTCTGCAGCGATCATGCTTATTGGGTTGCGCTATCGTTAAACATATCTCATGGGTTTCAAGTCTTGGGATCTCGACGCTACCTCAATTGCGTCCCAGAGATCCCTTGAGTTTATTTTGTCCTCAGGGGCCACTCGCTCACCAAATTGGTCCGTTGTTCCCAAGTTGCTGGTAACAAGAACCCTCAAACGCTCCCGCCCTAGAATACTTACCTGGCTTCTTTCCTGATCTCCCCGTGTTCCCACCACTAAGATACTTTTTGCCACATTGTCCCTGCTTGCAGGAGACGAACTCAAACTCTTCTATGTCTTATATCCTGATCATGATGCTAAGTCATGCGATACAAAATCTATGATAAGATATCACAGAGCTTTATTAAAATAGGTTCCAGTAGGAAGAGGGTAGGACAAAATTCCCCATGGGAAAAAACGTCCCGCCTCTAAACTCTTAAGACCTGTTAAGGGAGAGAGCAATGCCACACATTTATGCGGTGACCAACGTTCCACCTGAAATTCTTGCTTACGGCATGGCAAAATATTCTCGGTCCAAACAATCACTAGAGGACAACCTCCGTGAACTGTCTGGCGATCAGGCGGAAAAATTTCTCCAAACTTTTTACTTCGACTATGGCCACGCGTCCATTGCCGACTTGGCTCATATCGCTGTAGCCATCGAAGACATTTCTATTCTAGCTGCCATGGACATCGTTGACGAACCTTTATGGGACGGGCAGGAACGGTCGACCCGCTATCAAAATTTTGATAGGTCCTCCTATTACTGTCCCCAAGCAGTTCATCCAGCTTATGATCTGATAACTCAAGAATTGTTTGACTTGTATCGTCACATCCAGGAGCAAAGCCTGGCCATGCTCACGGACCAGTACCCAAAACCTGCCACGATACCAGAAAAGAGGTACGCGCGAACGATGCGAGCCCGGGCTTTTGATATAGCCCGTTACTGCTTGCCGCTCAATACTTTGACGAGTTTAGGACAGATTACCAGCGCACGGGTTCTCGAACAGCAAATCAGGCGTCTTATGGCGTCTTTTCTTCCAGAACTTCAAGAGATCGCCCACGAGTTGAAAGAAAGTATTGCCAAACGTCCGGCCATCGATTTATCCCAGTCAGGAAATAAGCAACCGCTAATGCCCACTTTAGTCAAGTACACGGAAGCGGATTCCTACCGTCTGGCTTTACGGAATATTTTTGAGCCACTGGCTCAAAAAATCCCTTCCTTACCTTCAACCAATGTGGAATTGACCTTTCAACCTCCACTTCTGGATTCTCAAGTAGCCCAGTTGCTCTATGCCTATGGTCACGTATCTTATCGTTCTTGTTTGGCCTATGTCCAAGATCTGTCAAACGCTGAAAAGCAGGAGCTTTTATCCCTGGCTTTCTCCGAACGGGGAACGCACGATGAGTGGCCCCGTTTAATGCGCCAGGCACCCCTGCAGTTCGATATGGTTGTAGATATTGGTGCTTTTCGCGATTTCAACCGTCATCGGAGAGTTCAGAAAATTTCTCAGCAAATCAATCCGAACCTGTTATTTGCCATTCCAGAGCCATTAATTCAAGCACGAGCCGAGGGAAATTTTGTCACCAGTTTGACTAACCACTATAGCCGCTTATCATCCCTAGACCTGCCTACGCAGCTGGTACCCTATTTGCTCCCATTAGCCCACAAGCGGCGTTTTCTTATGAGTATGGATCTGCCGGAAGCGGCATACATCATAGAATTGCGCAGCCGTTCACAAGGACATTTTAGCTATCGCCATCTCGCTTGGCAGATGTATGAAGCGATACAATCCGATTACCCGGAGTTTGCACGGCACATTAGGATCACCCCTCCTGAAAGCTTCAACCCTTTTCAGCGATAACTTCTTTTCAAAAACAGTGCCGCCAGGGGGGGCAGGGTCAAATTCAATGACCAAGGCCTTCCCTGCCAGGGCTTGTTTTGGCTATGCACGCCTCCCACATTTCCTTGATTGCTTCCTCCATACCAAGCACTGTCTGTATTAAGAATCTCCTGCCAAAAGGCCGAGCTAAATACGCCTAATTGATAGTCATACCGTGGAACAGGAGTAAAATTAAAGACAAAAAGGAGTTCCTCTTGATGACCTTTCCGAAAGAAACTCAGTACGCTAGCATCCCGATCAGCCCAATCGCACCATTCAAACCCTTGAGGATCATAATCCCTAGCAAATAATGCAGGGTTTTCGCCATAGAGACTGTTTAAATCCTCTACTAACCGAAATACCCCAAAATGCCATGGATCCTCCAGCAACTCCCAGTCGAGTTGGCGATCGTGCGACCACTCACGCCATTGAGCAAGCTCTGCTCCCATAAACAAAAGCTTTTTTGCGGGAACGGCATACATATAGGCTAAGAGTAAGCGCAAGTTGGCAAATTTCTGCCATGTGTCGCCGGACATCTTGTTGAGCAAGGATCCTTTGCCGTGTACCACTTCATCATGTGACAAGGGCAGAATAAACCGCTCACTGAGCGCGTACATGGGACGAAAAGTCAACAGATCATGATGGTAGCGCCGATAGATGGGATCCTTACTCATATAATCCAGCGTATCGTGCATCCAACCCATGTCCCACTTAAAATCAAACCCCAGTCCACCCTCCTCTGCTTGGCCAGTCACACCCGGCCAGGCAGTGGATTCCTCCGCAATCATGATGGCCCCGGGAAATGTTTTGTGCACAACGTGATTGACTTGCTGTAAAAAGCTAATGGCATCCAGATTTTCGTGGCCCCCGTACCGGTTCGCAATCCATTGGCCCGGCTCCCGTCCGAAATCGAGGTAAAGCATGGAACTCACCGCATCAACCCGCAACCCGTCGGCGTGAAAATAATCTAGCCAAAATGAAGCGCTCGACAAAAGAAAACTGCGAACCTCATTGCGTGCATAGTTGAAAAGATAGCTGTGCCACTGAGGATGAACCCCTTGCCTGGGATCGGAATGCTCGTAAAGGTGGGTGCCATCAAATTCTGCCAAGCCAAAATCATCGGTGGCAAAATGCGACGGAACCCAATCCAAAATAACTCCTAGCCCTTCTTGATGGCATCGGTCGATAAAGTACATCAAGTCATGGGGGGTTCCATATCGAGACGACGGTGCAAAATACGAAGTGGTTTGATAACCCCAAGACCCGTAATAAGGGTGTTCCATCACTGGGAGCAGCTCGATGTGTGTAAAATGCCGTTGTTTCACGTAAGTCACTAATTCGTCTGCAAGTTCCCTGTAGCTTAAAGACATGCCATCCTCATGTTTTCGCCATGATCCCAGATGCAGCTCATAAATGCTTAAAGGCGCCACTTTGGCATCAAATTCCATCCGATGTTTAAGCCACTCACTATCTTGCCACACGTAATTCCACTCAGTGATTACCGACGCAGTCTTCGGGGGAATTTCCATAGCAAAGGACACGGGATCGGCTTTTTCTTTGGCGAATCCCTGTCGGGAATTTTCAATATAATACTTGTACAGTGTTCCGGGTTCCAAGTGATCCACCGTGGTGACATGAACTCCCGAGCTCCCGAGTGGCACCATGGGGTTTCGGGAACGATCCCAGCCGTTAAAATCACCGATAACCGATACCCGAGTAGCCGCGGGCGCCCACAGCACAAAGCGCACAGTTTTGGTATCCATATCAATGTATTGGGCGCCGAAGTGCCGATACATTTGGCTTAGTGTACCTTCGTTAAACAAATACAGCGTTTCCTCATCCAAGGTCTTCCGCATTATTTCTCCGTCCCTCCCTCGGGTTTGGTCACCGTCTCCAGCCCCAGATCCATGGTCTTTGCCTTTTTGCGGTATTTCTCTCGTTCCTTTGAAATCGTGTCAACAATCACGTCTCAGGGTCCAACAGATTCATGATGCCTTGCAAGGGAACATGGACCCAGTCGGGACGATGATGCAGTTCGTACTGGAGTTCATACAAAGCTTTTTCCATTAGGAATGCCGATAGCCATCGCGAATCTTTTTCAGGAATCAGCTTCGGATCCATGTTCATTTGATAAGCTTCCAAAAACCGGCCAATAACAACTTCAACCCAGATTTTTGCCCAGCGTTCCAGTTTTTCTCCTTGAATTCCAAAATTGCGGTGATGAAAGGCCTGGGTAAAGGCTGCATAGTGGAAGGAGCGAATCATACCCGCCACGTCTTTAAGAGGTGAGCGTTTGATGCGGCGGCGGCTAATTGGAACCAACGGCTCCCCTTCAAAGTCAATAACCAGAAAATCTCTGCCGGTAAAGAGTAATTGACCCAAATGGTAGTCGCCGTGACACCGGATTTTGGATCCTTGAACCGTCTTCCTAACGGCCTGTTCGAAAATCTTTTCAATTTGGCCTCTTTGGGCCAAAATCCCTTGAGCAATTTGAACAATCGTATCACCATGCTGCAACAAGGGCAACGCACGTTCCAAATCCATCAATGCCTTATCTGCATTTTGACGCATGGACTGATACATGGCCCTTTGGTCAAGGGCAGAAAAAGGTTCGGGACGAAAATCAGGATGATTCGCATCGGCTACCAACAACATGTGCATCTCCGCGGTTTTACGACCCAATAACGCCGCTTGAGAACTATACTCGCCCATAGCTTCCAATATACGGCTATCGTCGGGTGCCGAAGGGCTACTCCACCAGTTCCGGTTTGAAGCCGGATGGACCACTAAATCTTGAGCAGCTGTTGTCTCAAAATATCGCCCCAGGTGGTCTAAGGTGTAATTCCACCCATCTCCTTCATTGGAGACATACTCCTGAAGAATAGCGACTTGCGCCTCCATGTTAAGGTGACGGTAATTAAAACCTAACAAGGTCTGCGGAGTAACGTTTTGACCACGGTGTTCCGTCATGTATTGTCCAATTTCCCAATCGGGATTGATCCCGTCTTCCAGACGGCGAAAGAGTTTAAGAATCCAACGGTCACCATATACGACTGATGTATTGCTTTGTTCGACTTTCAAGGGCAACGGCTCAATATGGGCCGAGGCGAAGCGATTCTGCCCCCGCCATCCTGCCGTCGTACGCCGTTCAATCTGCCGTCCTGACACACGGTCCACAACAATCCAGTTTTGAGCCACATGGCGCCAAAAGGTTCGGCTTTCTGTGGCTTCTACGACCATCCATTCTTCTTCGTTCATCATAAATTTGCCCAGAACGGAATCTTCCTCCGATAGCTTACACTCGACAGGCACCACGTAACGTTCTTCAGTTCCACCCTGATAACGCACCCGCAGAATCCAAAACCCTCCTTGGTCCCATACCGGAATCCAACTCTCGTGTTCCACGCCCAAAATTCTCCGTCCCTTACCCGCAAACCAGCGCTGATAAGGCAAATAGCTAATCAAGGGTTGTTCTAGGGCTTCAAGCACGTCGGGCAACTGAACAAAATCATCAATTTCCACTTTTTCCACTGGTAATGACGGGACCATTTCTTCCACCGCATCCATATCCTGCAATCGAAACAAATAAAAATCATGAGGTCCCAGGGTATAGAGCGTGGACGGTTGAGTAATGGCAGGAAAATTACTGTGGGAAAACAATTCAATTACGGCCTGTCCCATAAGGTCTCGACTGTCGATAGTGACTGGCTGAACAAAGCGAGACAAGTTGGCCACAATGAGAAACCGGTCGCCTTCGTACTCACGCACAAAAACTAAGACTTTAGGATTGTCAGAGTTCAGAAAACGCAAGGTCCCCCGCCCAAAGGCTCGGGATGACTTGCGCAACGCAATTATACGCCGGGTCCACCACAGAAAGCTTGACGGATTGTTTTGTTGGGCCTCGACATTAACAGATTCATAGTGATATTCCGGATCCACAATCACGGGAAGGCAAAGACGCTGAGGATTTGCGCGAGAGAATCCGGCATTGCGGTCAGGACTCCACTGAAAAGGGGTTCTAACACCGTCTCGGTCTCCCAAGTACACATTGTCACCCATTCCAAGTTCATTGCCGTAATATAGAACAGGAGTTCCCGGCAGGGTCATTAACAAGGCATTCATAAGTTCCATTCGTCGCCGATTATTATCCAGTAGCGGGGCCAATCGCCGACGGATCCCAACGTTAATCCGAAATTGCCGCTCTTTGCCATAAACACGGTACATATAGTCCCGTTCTTCATCTGTGACCATTTCTAAAGTCAGTTCGTCGTGGTTACGCAAAAAAATGGCCCACTGCGAACAAGGTGGAACAGGCGGCGTACGTTCGAGAATATCAATAATAGGGTAACGATCCTCCATGTACAGTGCCATAAACATGCGCGGCATAAGAGGAAAGTGAAAGGCCATATGACATTCGTCGCCATTGCCAAAATATAAAGAGGCGTCCTCCGGCCATTGGTTGGCCTCCGCCAACAACATTCGGTTCGAATATTTCGCATCAATATGGGCCCGCAATTCCTTTAAAAACGTATGTGTCTCAGGCAAATTTTCGCAGTTTGTGCCCTCGCGCTCGAACAAATAGGGAATAGCGTCCAGTCTGAGACCATCTACACCCATGTCCATCCAGAAATCCAAGATCTTAAAGACTTCTTTCTTGACCGCAGGATTATCAAAGTTCAAGTCAGGCTGGTGCGAGTAAAATCGGTGCCAATAATAGGCTTCCGCTTCATCGTCATAGGTCCAGTTGGATCGTTCAAAATCGGGAAAAATTATCCGCGCATCAGCATATTTGTCGGGCGTGTCATTCCACACGTAATAATTGCGGTACTTGCTGTTTGCAGGGGAACGCCGGGCTCGTTGAAACCAGGGATGCTGATCAGACGTGTGGTTTATGACCAGTTCCGTAATCACTTTCAACCCCAACTCATGGGCCCTCCGAAGAAAGCGTCGAAAATCACGCAGTGTTCCGTAATCGGGATTAATATTCATATAATCAGAAATATCATAGCCGTCATCCTTCCGCGGCGACGGGTAAAACGGAAGAAGCCACAGAGCTGTTACCCCGAGTTCAGAAAGATATTCGAGCTTCTCGGTGAGTCCCGCAAAATCGCCAATTCCGTCCTGGTTGCTATCATAAAAAGTTCGAACATGCAGTTCGTAAATAACGGCGTCCTTGTACCAGTCAGGACGCTCTTCTACACGTTGGCCGCTGCGCAACTTATATCCCCTCTTCAATTCGCAATAAGTGAGCATTATACCGGTCAGGGTGAAGCTCTACATAATTATAAGGACCTTCCCAATGGTAACGTGCTCCCGTTAATAAGTCTTGAACCACAAAATGAGCGCCTTCTGCCAGACCCAGAGCCTGCATGTCCAAAGCCGTCCAGCCTGATTGTGTGAAAACTGAATCAAGATTTACCACTATGATCAAAATTGAATGGTAACCCTTATCTCGTTTGCTATAGACCAGGATTTGAGGATTATCTATAGCATGAAAAGTTAAAACCCCTCCGTGCCGTAAAGCGCTTTCCTGGTGCCGGATGGTATTGACTTTGCGAATGACGTCCTGAATATTAGGGACCCGGTGTAAATCCCAAGAGCGTATCTCATATTTCTCCGAATGATTATATTCTTCGCTGCCCGGAAAAAGAGGCTCGTGCTCTAAAAGTTCGAAAGCCGGTCCATAGATACCATAATTCGGTGACAGCGTGGCCGCCAAGATGAACCTCACTATAAAGGCCTGAGGTAGGCCACTTTGCAGATATGATGTTAAGATGTCTGGAGTATTCGGCCAAAAATTGGGGCGGAAGTATTCTTTCTTTTCCCCAAAAACCAATTCCGATACATACTCCCGCAGTTCTTGCTGCGTGTTCCGCCATGCAAAATATGTGTAAGACTGCGTAAATCCCACTTTAGACAAGGCCTCCATTAACTTGGGCCTGGTAAACGCTTCCGAGAGAAAGATCACATCAGGAAAACGTTTCTTCATTTGGGCAATAAACCACTCCCAGAACGGCAGCGGCTTAGTATGCGGATTGTCCACGCGAAAAATTCGCACGCCCCGCTCTGCCCAGAATATCACGCTTTCGAGCAACGCTTGCCACAAAGAGCGCCAATCCTCACACTCAAAATTCAAAGGAAAGACATCTTCGTATTTTTTGGGCGGATTCTCCGCATATTGGATACTTCCATCGGGGAAATGGCGAAACCATTCCGGATGCTCCCCCACCCAAGGATGATCCGGTGAACACTGAAATGTTAAATCGAGTGCTAAGTCCATGTTTAATGACCTCACGCGTTGAAGGAAATGGTCAAAATCTTCCAGCGTTCCCAGTCGCGGGTGAATGGACATATGCCCACCTTCTGGACCGCCGATAGCCCAAGGGCTTCCGGGATCACCTGAAGACGCCACACTCTGGTTATTAGCGCCTTTGCGGTGCGTCAACCCAATAGGATGAATCGGAGGCAGATAAATAACATCAAAACCTAGATCAGCCACATAACCAAGAAATTCTTCGCATTCTCTTAGGGTTCCGTGGCTACCCAGGCGTGTCGGACACGAGCGGGGGAAAAACTCATACCAGGCGCCGAACCCTGCGCGCTGGGGGTCAACCCGAACTGTAAAAATCGACGAACGCCGAGCATGAGACACATCGGGCAAATCTCTCATAATTTCCTCTAACCGTGAAGAGCCCGCCATTGACAAGCGGTCATCATCTCTTGCTTGGTCAAATTGTTTGAGCCAGCTTTCGAGTTCAATAATGGTCTGAGAAAGCGTCACCGGCGCAAGTTGCTGATAAAAAGACAAGCGCTTTGCAATAATATCTCGTCCAATTTGCAATTCATCATTGATGTCCTGACCCAATGACAATTTCTTGTCGTAGCGCAGGCGCCAGCTACGAAACTCATCAACCCATCCCTCGATGATATATTCATATAATCCGAGTTCGTTGACATCGAATTGGGCGCGATATCTATCATTGCCTATTGCCTTGAGCGGAACATATGACCATGGTGTGGCGGGAGCTCGCCTGTACCCCAACCGTCCCCCAACCACATCATGGCCATCAGCCACCAAATCCGCTTCCACAATCATCTGGTCCCCTATAATCCGTTTAACGGGATACCTTCCACCGTCGACACAGGGTGTTACCTCAAATATATATACGCGCCTACGCCCGTCCAGGGTCATCCCTTTCGCTCCTTATAGCCACACATTCTGGTACCGACGCTATTGCGCCGTAGTCCACCGTCAGCGCCGGTGAATGGCGAGCAATTCGTCCAATTGCGTGACATACTCTTGCCACCGTCTTGATTCGTCAGGGTTCTCAAAATTTGCGTCCGACAGCCCGAATACAGTCAGCCGAGCTTTCTGGAGGTCAGTACCTAGTGATGCGTCCTGTGAGATTTTTATGGCTTGGGTCAAACGGTCCAGATATTCTACACAATTTGGTTGCTGGCTAACCATTTCCGTTAATCTTTTTATAAACATCTCGTAATGATAGGACAAATCATCCCAATCATCAAGTAATCCCCACTCCTGGGCTTCTGCCAATAACCGCTGAATTTCCGCGAAATTAACGTTATCGCTGTTCAATTGCCTTTGAAATTGATCGCGAATAGACACGGCTGCAGCGTTCCATAGGACATCCGGAATACCTTGGCCCATGTCCTTCAAAAATCGCATGAAAGATATAGTGTGTTCATATATGTGCCGGTTGTATGTTACGGCTTCGTTCAGTGAATTACTCACAAGTTGCGCAATCACCCGATCCTGTTCGTCCCGAAACAAATGGCGCAATGAATTCGTATGCCCTGGAAAGATCTGATCTAATAGGCGAATGACTTCAGGAAACTCCGCCGCGTGAAAGGCACTAGAGAAACGTTGCAACACGCTCCGATAGAGATCGTCATCCCGAGAAACTCTTGTCCCGGCAATCACATTGTGATCCCCTAAATGAAGCACGGCATAATCATATGTCGCTCGTTCCAGTGTGTTCTGGGAAACAATCTCAACTTGTCCCATACCCATCTTAACCGGCCCCGATTTCCATAACACTTCCTTCCGGGCATAAACATCGTAACAATAAATGCTGGTCGTATTGTTCTGATGGTCATCCATCAGAAGATGCATTACGCTGTAATGTAACGCTACACGTGAAAGAGTAATCATATGTCCCTTGACCGCATTGTCGAAAATGTCACGACCACTGAGGTTCCTCTGATTGCTTTTGGCGCGCTCAAGCAGAGCTAAGAAGGATACTTCCATTGACACATTAAACAGTTTTTCCCCTAATTGCATAGCACGAGCCGCATACTTCATGACTTGAATCGCCTCTAAGCCGCCAATATCGTCAAAAAACCAACCACAACTCGTATACATCAACAACAAATGACGATACAACTCCATTAATTGAAAAACCTGAATCGTCTCGTTCAGATCTAAGCTCCGAGTTTGATGGTCCGCTATAAAGGCATTGAGTCGAGACGGACTTCGGTCAAAAATCACGTCGATGTAATCGTGACAAGCTTGAACGGGATCTTTTAGCAAGCGAGATGCCAAATTATCAAAGATAGGAACACTGGTGTCCCTTATATAGTCCATCCCCTGCCTTAACCATTTGCGCCACCTCTGATTCCATGTCGGATGCAGCCCCGTCTGACATCCGCAGTCACTGCGCCATCGTTCGATGCCATGCGCACAACTCCACGAGGTATTCTCAATGATTTCAGCCTTCCACACAGGCGGATTTAGGGATAGGTACTCGCCATAATTGGTCAAACGCACGCCACTAAAATCGGAAATAACCTCCAGTGCATAAGCCAAAGCCATTTCGCCAAAACGGTGATGATGACCGTACGACTCCCCGTCTGTAGCAATATGAACGAGCTGGTTGTCCTCGTCATTGCGCTCAAAGCCCTCGACGAGCCGATTGGCAAAATATCCGCCATCATTAAGCAGGCCTTCAAAAGCCACTGCTCGTGACAGCGCTGCATGATAGAAAAACACCGTGATAGTCTGCCCTCCCGGCAATTCAACGAGATAGGGACGATGCGGTGAAACTGTGCCGCCTTCAACAGTGATCCATTCGCCCTTTGGGCTTTGCACTCGAAATGCCTGATCAGGACTCAAAATTGTAAACCTTATACCGTGCTTTGCTAACAGCCACAGCGTTTCGTAATCGACAGCGGTTTCACCCAGCCACATTCCTTCCGGATACCGGTTAAATCGCTGCACAAAATCCTTTATGCCCCATATAATTTCCACTTCTTTATCTCGCGCTGGTGCCAAGGGCATGATGATATGATTATACACTTGCGCGATGGCCGACCCATGACCCCCAAACCGGGTTTGACTTAGTTTGTCTCCCTCCAATATCGCCAAATACGTCTTGGGATCATAACGCTCAAGCCACGTCAGCAGGGTAGGGCCAAAATTAAAGCTGATGCGGGAATAATTATTGGATATCCGACAAAGACGCCCCTGCTTGTCCAAGATTTGAGCCTGAGCATTCGGAGCGTAACACTCGTCTGTAATCCGTTGATTCCAATCATGATAGGGTCCAGCGGACTCTTCTCGTTCAACACTGTCAAGCCACGGATTTTCTCGTGGAGGTTGGTAGAAATGCCCGTGAATGGTTATGTAGCGATTTATTCCGTTTCACCTCGTTCCAAATTATGGCCGACACCTGGATATGCGTTAAGCAAAAACAAAGGTTAAAAAGATTCCAACCAATGGCGAATAGCTGGTATATTCGACGGGAGATATAAATGGGCATAGCCGGCTAGGACATTTGGCCCGCTATAACCGTCATAATGTTTACCCTGCTTGCCCTCCAACAAATAGGCAGCGCATTGAGCCCCTTCACCTTGATTATGCTGAGAATAATGGAATTCATGGCCTCGGAATGTAGCACCCGCCGGAAACAGAACGTCCGATATCATCGTCGCGGTTCGATATCCCACGGCCTGCAGTCGATTATGCATGATTACCGTATGAGGAACAATCCCTACCATTGGATAGCCATCGCCGTGATGATCAATCAGCTCTTTTGCCAAAAACATATACCCTCCGCATTCGGCCAATGTCGGCAAGCCCCCGGCAATGCTGTCACGATAACTCTCCAACAAATCCCGTTGAGAGCTTAACGAGTCTGCGAACTCTTCCGGGAATCCACCCCCCAGATACAAGGCCTGGGCATTTTTCGGGATATCTTCTCCTGCCAAGGGACTAAAATACGCTAGGCGCACACCCAATTCTTCCAACAACTCTAAGTTCTCGGGATAATAAAAATTGAAGGCTTTATCCCTGGCCACAGCAATGACACAATGGCGCGGTGAAATACGAGGCGAGGGCGATTTTTTCGGAATAGGCAACGCTGACGCACTCGTCATAACTTGCCAGATTCCATCTATATCCAGTTGAGTCAAAAATTCCTTACTAAGCCGTTCTATCATCCCTCGGCTGCCATGATTCTCGACCGCCGGCAGAATACCCAACTGCCGGTGTGCTACCTCTAAATCTTGATGATAGGGTATAAATCCGTAACAAGAAAGGGCGGTTTCACTTTCAATAGCCGTTTTGAGAAGACGGTAATGCCGAGCGGAGCGGATTTTCGTAATAACAACACCGGCCAGTAGATCGGGCTCTGTAAACCGGCGAAATCCCAAGACCACGGCAGCTAGACTTCTCGCGCTATGTTGCCCATCGACAACTAAAATTACAGGGGCGCGCAACACTTGCGCAACATGATAGGTGCTGGCGTCATTCGATAAAGGATCATAGCCGTCAAAATACCCCATGACTCCTTCAACAATGGCCACATCGGCTCCGGCCATTGCTTTGGCGAACGCTAGAACCGTTTCGCTGGAACTTCCTTGCATCCAGAGATCTAGATTTCTCCCATTGCGACCCGTAGCAAGCAAGTAATAACTCGGATCAATATAATCCGGCCCCACTTTGAATCCCTGAACTTGATAACCACGCTGATGGAAAATGGCCATAAGGCCTACTGCCACTATCGTTTTGCCCTCATCACTGCCAGGGGCTGTAATGACTATACGTGGAACCTCCAATTCCTAACTCCCTTCTCTACACATCTTTCTATTTTACAGGAATTACAGAACCTGACGGAGGACCATCTTGGATTAGTCGCCACAAAGCCATGGCTACCTCATCCGCGTCAATCCACCTCTTTCTTTGACTCAAACGGATTAAGCGTTCTCGTTGTTCTGCGCTTAACGAGTTCGCCCATCTGGTGGCTACCCACCCTGGTGACAGCACATAAACCCGTGCGCGTAAATCCAGTGATTTCGCTAAACTCGCGCTGTAACCAATAATCGCAGCTTTAGCTGTTCCATATAACGATGCCGAATCCCCGCTGGCCCCCGTTAGAGCCTCATCCCATGCCACGTTAACAATTATGCCATGATTTCTAAGAAAAGGAATCACAGCCCGACAGCACTTGATCGAGCCTTTTACGTCAACTTCCCATAGTTCTTGAAGCCTAATCATATACTCTTCATGACGCATTGTTGAATTCAACACATCTGCTCCGGCTAAATTAATCCACACATCGTAGCCTTCCGGAGAAGCCCTTTGGATCCGCCTCGCTATTTCTTTTTCTTCCATCCGCATGTCCAGCCGACGCTGTTCCGAATTTGGATGACGTGCAAAACCGACAACCTCCAAACCTTGCTCTGCAAAAAGCTTGCAGACGGCTTGGCCGATGCCTCCACTTACACCACTTATCCCCACTCGCATAATTGGAAGGTATTCCTTTCAAACAGATTGAATGCATGAGTTTCGTATTGTCATAGAAAACATGGACTTAGAAGGAATGTGGTGCCTCGAACTGACAAACACATTTTTATATTATATCATCTGCCCGCCTCTTCCATCTCTCATAAGACCAGTGGCATACATAATGAATTCGGGCCACCCGCTTGTCAGCCTGGGGCTTGGCAAGGAACATTCCTCAAATTCGGAAAGACCCGGTACACTTTCGTTATGAATTCCAGGGACCAACTTTGAAAGATCAGGCAGAAAATTGCATGAGTTCGCACGTTACCAATCATCTGCACATCACACTCCGTGATTGCCATGGCAGCTTTGAAAAGACGCTTCAGCAGATTGGCGAACATTTTTCGATTATTACGGGATTCTTGACAATAACTCAGGCAAATGGTACGGTTTTAATGTGGGACGCACCAGAAGGATTGAGGAGGTGCCAGAGAATTGGCTGAGGGATCGGATTCTCATACTAAATGGCTTCGTTTCTAGGAGCCATATGCGTAGTAAAATCGCAAATAGGACACGTAAGGACGGGAATTTACCGCCCTTATTTTTGTGTCCCTACGAGGAAAGGATGTTGAAACCTCGCTAACTTGTTGGGCACATCGTCCCATGACGTCGCATGAAACCGGCATTTCGGATAATTAGAGCACCCAATATGGATCTGACCACCACCATCCTTCCATTCATGCAACGATCCTTCTTGACATAACGGACACAACATGACGCCACACTCCCCTCAAAACCTTACATCATAGGTTGGTATCTCTACCTATTATAACGGGAAATGCCCTAATAAGCTATCCAAGTGCTAAGGGGAGAAATATTTCCTGTCAAATATTATTCCCTAATCCCTAATCCATTGGAGGGGTAGGTTGCGATGGTAAGACGACTCGTTCTCGCCATACTCTAACACCCGCTACCCACGCCGCTACGATGATTCCGGCAATAGGTACGGCAAACAAGGCTCCCACAATTCCTCGGACTGAAGCCCCTATCATTAGAGCAATCACAGATATCACGGGGTGCACCCCAACTTGGCTCCGAATAATTCTCGGACCTAAAATTTGCGACTCAAGCAAATGTGCAGCTGCTAAAAGCACCAGTACTTCGGGCACTTGAATCAATGGATGATTAAACAGCGCCAAAACTATAGGTAAAATGGCGCCAAGAACTGGACCCAAAAGTGGAATTAATTCCATGATCGCGGCAAAAACACCAATAACCAGGGGGAAAGGCAGTCCAATTAACCAGGTTCCAAACCCAAAAGCCGTGCCCACAATTAACGATAGCATGATCTGGCCCCGGACATAGCCGCCGATAACCCGCGACAGTGTATGCTCTACGGCCAGCAATCCTTCCCGGTGTTGATGCGGAATTAGCCGCAACATTGCTCCTTGAATGCGATTGGCGTCCAATAGCAGATACACCGTGATAAAGATTGTAATAGCTCCATCGACCACACTATCAATCAGATGAGTCACAAGGGTCACTGTCTGCTTGACCAGAAACGTGGAAACTTGACCAATGCTGCTAAAGAGACGATTTTCCACCTCCAAAATATTCACTTGCACACCCAAGTGTTTCAACCAAGCCATGAGTCCTGGAGTACTGTGAGTCAAAGTGTGAATATTGTTGGGAAGCTTAGCCACCAAAACAGCCAATTGTCCTGCAATAACCGTAAATAAGAAGCCTCCACCCACTACGACGACCACCACGGTTCCCAGCATTACCACCAACACGGCCCAAGGCCGCTTCCAGTATAAGGCCAGTCGCTCTACCAAGGGACTTAGGGTAATTTCGAACATTGCAGCCATCATCAAGACTAGCACAACATTGCCCAGACGGCTTAAACTCCACCATAGCGTGATCAACACCACCCCGGTGCCGAGAATGACAACCACAGCATCTCGTCCCATTGCCAGTCTGCTTGCCCATTTTGAGGATTCGTTTTCGGCCATACCCACGCCCTCATTTCACGCCTGATGGTTTTTTCTCTAACTTATTATTATTATAGGCTACCCACTTCTTCCGTCTACTAACCCAGCAAATAGAATTGCGCCAAGATAGATTCCCTCGACATAATCCTAGCTCTTCTAGTTGTTGGTATACTAAAATAGTGTTTTGGACATCATTGTCCCTGATTTGGAAGGCGGGATGGCAGCTGAATAATCATCGTTCTCAACATGCGTCGTCACCAAGAAGCCGCAGCATCGGGTTTTCAGCCGGGATTATCTTTGCCGCCACCCTTATTAGCCGTTTTACCGGATTCTTTCGTGAAGTGGTTATGGCGGCATACTTCAGCACCTCAGCGCTCACCGATGCATGGCTGATGGCTTCCGTATTGCCAAACCTCCTCTTCAGTACCATTAACAGCGCTATCTCCGTGACTGTCATTCCTTTAATGACTCAAGCCGATCGGGATTTGTCCAAACGATCGGTCCAGAACTTCATCAATGAGCTGTTTACCGTGATTGTGCTCTTGTCCATATTGCTAATTGGATTTGGAGAAGTGCTAGCACCATGGCTTATGCATCTAATAGCCCCTGGCTTTCACGGCCATAAATTGGCGTTAACAATTTCTATGACCCGCATCATGATCCCGACAATTTTGTTTTGGGGGCTCTCAGGTCTGGTTGTAGGAATTCTACAGGAGCGGGAAGAGTTTTTGTATCCTGCCTTATCTCCTGTCGCGATCAATATCGTCCGCATCGGCAGCATTATTGTTCTTGGACACTTTTTTAGCATTCGCGGCGTCGCGATGGGATTTCTTTTCTCCGTGCTGGCCCAGTTATTCGTCACCTTGCCCGTACTCAAGCGTACCGGGCTGCACTTGCATTTCCGTTGGCACTTTTCCCACCCTTATTTGGGAAAAATGCTTCGTATGGCAGGACCCTTCCTTCTCACCACGTCGGTCGGAACCGTGGGGATTATAGTTGACCGTATTTTGGCCTCTTCACTGGTCACGGGAAGCATCTCTGCCCTTAACTACTCCTATGTGTTAGTACAAATTCCCGTAGGTTTATTGATTTCGTCGTTGACCACTCCCGTTTACACGCGATTATCTCAGCACCAGAGCCGGCACGATGTTGCCACATACAAACAACTGGCGATGAAGGGATTTCGGCTCGTGGTCGTAATCATTGTGCCTATCACGCTGTGGTTCATGATTCTGGCCATTCCTATCATGCGCTTGATTTATCAGCACGGTGCCTTTTCCAACTATTCCACGCACATTACGGCCAGCACTTTATTGTTTTGGTCCATTGGCCTTCCGGGATTCGGCCTGTCCTTTTATCTGCAAAAGTTGTTTTTTGCCACCCAAGACACCAAAAGCCCTGCCCGTTTTAGCATTATCACCATCGCCTTTAATATCATCGGTGACTTGATATTGGTGCATCTTTTACAAGCCGATGGACTGGCTTTGGCCACGGCTCTGTCCGCTTGGGTCAACACCACTCTACTGTCAGTCAAGGCACTTCGGCCCCGTCACAACCGAGATCTCATATTGCGTCCTTTTGTCGTAAAGATCACCGTCACTGCCGGGATTACAGCTCTTATCGTTTATATGCTCCGACAATGGTTTTCGCTCGATTATATCAAAGGCTTTCTGCCTTTAGCGTTTGCTCTTCTCGTGACAATCGCCCTGTCTTCTCTTGTTTATGCAGTTTTACTCACAATCTTTCGCTTTCCCGAAATCCGCGATTTGTTAAGACGTCTCATAAAAGATCGTCACGCCTTCCAATCTTCCGAAACCTAAATTGGCAAGAACGGCACGCATGCTGAAATCAGCGCGGTTATGGTACAATATGACATAAGAGAGGTGACGATCATGTCTATTAAGCAACTGATCGAGGCTCCTCTTGTTGTGGTTACGAATCGGGAGCCATACATTGATGAGCGTTCCGATCATGGAATTCGAACCGTGCAAAAGGCGGGCGGAGTGGTATCTGCTCTGGATCCGCTTTTGCAGGATATTGGCGGTCAATGGATAGCATGGGGCAGCGGAAATGCTGACATTGAGTCCTCTTCCGGGGGAAAGCGCCAGGTGCCTCCGGACAACCCGCGGTACACTTTGCACCGTATTTTCTTGAATCAAGATGAGATTCAGGGTTATTATGCCAAATATTCCAATCAGGGACTTTGGCCACTAAGCCATATGCTGATTGAACGTGCTCAATTTTCACGGCGCGCTTGGCAGGTTTACCGTATTGTCAACCAAAAATTTGCAAAACGTGCCAGCTCCGTGACCCCGGAAAGAGCCTGGATTTTTTCTCATGACTATCAACTGGCGTTGTTTCCTGCTTTCGTGCGCAGGACACGACCCGACGTAGCTATTGCGCACTTCTGGCATATCCCGTGGCCTCCTTATACCATCTTTCGGTTATGCCCACAACATCCAGAAATATTGCGAGGACTTTTAGGAGCAGATGTTCTCGGATTTCAAAGTGACGTTGATGTGGACAATTTTATGAATACCGTAGAGCGCACCTTGAAGGTTTCTGTCGATCCAGAGAACAAAACGATTCATTGGCAGAACCGCATCGTGCACGTGAAATCTTTTCCCATTTCTGTTGACTTTGACAACATTCAAGAACTGGTGCAAAGCCCCCGAATATCCCGCTGGGTCCGGGGAATTAGACGCCATATTGAACGGCGAGACCAAATTCTCGGAATTTCTGTTGACCGGGCAGACTACACCAAAGGTCTCCTTCCACGCCTTGAGGCTATCAAGGAATTTTACACCCTGTATCCTCAATACCGGGAGCGGGTCACGTACGTGCAAGTTGTCGTACCGTCTCGGACCGAAGTGGCGGAATACCGCAGGCTCTATGAAAGAGTTGCCAAAAAGACACAAGAAGTAAACGGGCAATTCCAGAGTTCAACCTGGATTCCTATTATTACGCTGCGTCATAACATTGATCGTCCCCGGCTCATGGGCCTATTTCGTGCGGCAGATTTTGCCGTGGTCAGTTCCTTGGTAGATGGCATGAACCTTGTTTCTAAGGAATTTGTAGCCGCCCAAGTCGACAAACGGGGCGTGTTGCTATTAAGTGAAACCACGGGAGCTGCACACGAATTGGAAAATGAGGCCTTCCCCATTAATCCTCTGGATCCGGAAGGATTTGCAAACACTTTGCATGAAGCGTTGTCCATTTCCGCTGATGAACGGGCTCTTCGTATAGCCCGGATGCGTGAACATCTGCAAAAGCATACCATATATGACTGGATGGCTGACATTTTTATCACACTGAAGGCGGCTGCACAATCTTATGTCTGAACATTATTTCACTTTGGCAAGGTTATATTCTCTATCACGACAGTTTCACGCCCGAAGCTGGGTCTGGTTTTTGGATATTGATGGAACGCTTTTGGATATTGCTCCCTCTCCTTTAGCCGTCACAGTTCCAGACGACCTGATAGTGTCATTGAACCGACTGGCAGAAAGCCCACGTCATCGGATCGCTTTGATCAGCGGGCGATCGCTAGCCGATATCGATCAGCTCTTCCCCAACCCTCTGTTTAGCAAGAGTGGAAACCACGGGGCCGAGTATTATTGCAACAACAAAACATGGTTGCATTACTCGTCCCGGCGGTTTCTTGCCGTACGTCCCCGAGTCCTAGATACCCTGGCTTCGCTTCCTGAACAATTCCCCGGGCTATTCATAGAAGACAAACAGTACTCACTGAGTGTACACTATCGCCATGTCAACTCTTCACAGCACGCACTGCTCAGCACGATACTGAGAACCCGCCTGTCTTCTGTGGAGAGCATCACAATCCACCCTGCAAAATTGTGCTGGGAAATTCGTCCAGATCCTGGTCCCACCAAAGCTGATGCAGTTCAACGGTTGTATAACCAAATCTCACCACAGCTTCCAAAGCCGACCCTACCCGTCATCATGGGCGACGACCGAACCGATGAAGACGCATTTGGAGCGGTCAACCCGGCAGTTACCATTCACGTGGGCAATCATAATCGTCCGACTCAAGCTCTCTACCGGATCAATTCGCCCCAACAAGTGCGGGACCTTATCACCGATGTCAGTCGTGCTGCGTGTTTTTTCGCTGAGGCCAGTCTTTCTCCCGAAGATAATGGATAATCGATGTCAGTGGTTCAATGCGATTAAACGACGGAACCAAATATACCCCCTGAATAGACGGCATAAGGCGCTCTATCAGTTCAAGCGCCAGATCAACGCCTAAGGCTGTTCCGTCCTGCACGTGTTCGAACTGCCGCAGAATCTTGTCTCCAATCACGATACCGGGCACTTCATTGTGCAAATACGTAGCCTGGCGATAAGACACCAAAGGCATAACCCCCAGAAGCAAGGGCACGGGCAATGGCCCTACTTCCTGCAAAAACCGTTCAAGCTGTTCCGCTTGGTATATGGGCTGGGACATGACAAAATGAGCTCCGGCTTCCAGTTTTTCGCGCAATCGCAAGATTTCCTGCTGGCGGTCCACCGCATTGGGATTCACACCCACACCGATATCAAAATTGGTGTGCCCGCCAATTTTTTGGCCTAAGGCATCCTCGCCTCGGTTAAAGGCGTGCAATACTTTCACTAAGCCTATGGAATTAATGTCATAGACAGCTGACGCGTGAGCATAATCTCCCAGTCCTGGAGGGTCTCCAGTGAGTGCTAGCACATTACGAATACCTAAGGCGTGGGCTCCGAGCAAATCACTTTGCAAACCCATAATGTTACGATCTCGGGTTGTAAAGTGCAGTATGCTTTGAATCGGCACGCGTTCGGAAATGAGGCGCGCTGTTGCGAGAGCGCTCATTCTGACTCTAGCCATGGGGCTATCGCCGATATTAATGGCATCTACACCCTGATCGATGAGAACATTGGCTGCTTCCAACAAACGATGAGGATTCACGCCCCTAGGCGGATCCAATTCAACACTGACAATAAAACGTTTATGGAAGAATTGAGAAATTCCCTGTTCTTGCGATTCTCCATGTCCAGCATCTCCCACTCCACTATCCGTCATTTCATTTAACGGCGGCATCAACAAAGTAGCGGGAGTATGACGCAAGGCGGCCTCGAGCGCTCGGATGTGTTGCCAATTCGTTCCGCAACATCCTCCCATAACGCGGCATCCCGCCGCGCTAAGAGCCGAAGCAATCGTAGCGACATAGCGCGGGCTGGCAGGATAGTGCACATGCCCATTCACAAACCCAGGCTGGCCAGCGTTGGGATACGCTGATAAGGGAATTCCCAATTCTTTCGCCTTAGGAGCCATACGGATGATAGCATCCAAAAGAGGAGCCGGGCCACTGCCGCAATTGGCGCCCGCCAGCGCGGGCGGCCCGCCCGGCAAAGATGCCATAGCTTCTATAGCCTGTTCGGGAGTCACTCCATAAAAAGTTGCCCCTTGCGGTGAAAAAGCAAAGGAAACAAAGACAGGCAGATTACTTTCTTGGCGGATGGTTTGTACGGCTGCGCGTACGCTGCCCAGATCGGACATGGTTTCTACAATAAATCCATCGACACCGCCCGCCAGTAATCCTGCCACGGCGGGGCGAAAATAATCGAGAGCTTTGTCGTAGTTCACCGATGGCACAACCTGAGAATCCACTGGTTGAGCCAAAGGGCCTATCACTCCAATGATCCAGGCATCTTGACCAAAGATATCACGGGCATGCCGCGCAATTTGCGCGGCCCGGCGGTTAAGTTCCACAACATCCGTGTCAATTCCTAATGAAGAGAGCTTGTGCCCATTAGCAGCGAATGTATGGGTTTCAATCAACCGGGCACCTGCTTCAAGATATTTCAGGTGCAGATTCAACAACAAATCCGGCTGACGCATGGGAACCAAAGGCAGAGCAACCGAACTGATCCCCTCATCCATCAATGCCGTACCGACCGCACCATCTCCCAAAATCCAGCCATCTTCCTGCAATATCTCGGTTAAGCTTTTCACCGTAAACCGTCCTCTTGGCGGATTTCCTCCACAGCCTTTTGCATGACGCGCAACTTTTCTTCGGCTTCTTCCCATGTTCGGGTCTTCAAGCCGCAATCCGGGTCAATTAACAAATTCTCTATGGGTACAATTTCCAGTGCTCTACGAATCCCGGCTTTTACCTCATCAACCGACTCAACTCGGTGGGAATGGACGTCGACCACTCCAAGCGCCAATTCCTTAGACTTTGGCCAAGGATAGCGAGCTAGCAAATCCAACAATGCAAAATGCTGATTGGCCGCCTCGAGATCGAGCTGGTCAACTGGCAAATCATAGAGACCGGGTAAAATCGTCTCAAAGTCACCATAACAAATATGACTGATAGTTTTGGCCGGAAGATTGTGAGTCACCACCGCCATCGCCTCGATGGCCAGCTCCAGTTCATCGGGCCTAGTAGAAATTGCGGGTTCGTCGATTTGAATATACTGAGCTCCGGCGCGGGCTAAGGCCATGGCTTCTTCATGAACCAACTGCGCCAGATCCATCACCAGAGAGCGACGATCAGGATAGTAGGCGTTAAAAGACCAGTCACAAATGGTGTAAGGACCAGTAAGCATGCCTTTGACAGGATGAGATGTCAACTCGGAAGCCCTTTTCCAGGCATCCACGGTTAATCCCACTGAATTACCTAACGATACAACGTTTTCCACTATCGGTTTCTTGTAATAACGATTGCCATAAGAGCGTACTGGCAGGGATTGTGAAAATCCTTGCCAGTTTTCAGCAAAGTAGGCCACCATATCGCCACGTTCCATTTCCCCATGAACAAAAATATCGATGTCCAACGCTTCTTGCAAGGCAATAACCTGACGTGTTGCCTCTTGTTCCGCTTCACGTAATTGCTGTGCTGAAATTTGAGCGCGCCGGAATTGCGAACGCGCGGTGATAAGTGTATTGGGTTTAGGAAAACTCCCCACACTCGTGGTCAATAAATGTTTAGCCATGACAACTGTCCGCCCTTTCTCTGCCTCTTATGCGTTAATTCGTAACTTAATGTTCCGGAGCAAATGAATTTTTTGCTCAGCCCGGTCCGGTGGCAAAAATTCCAGTCCACAACTCGGATGAATCCATGTCCTCTCATCGCCTTGTTGGCGAAGGACTGGCTCCACTATTCGAATAAGCTCCTCAGGCGCTTCCATTCGAACGTTGCGAGCATCAATGACACCCAAGCCCACGGCAACGTTCAATTTATCTACCGCTAAAATGTCCAGAACCCGGGGTTCACTCACAGCATCACAAGAAATTCGCGATAACGGTAATTGCGAAAGCGTGTCTAACCATAACGATGATTTACCCCAGTAAAGCGCAATACTGTGTTCTATTTCCACTTCGGGGTCCATTAAAGTCTTGTATGCTTCTTGCACTCGAGAAGCAGACCAGGACGAGGATGAGTAGGCTAAAGAAGGCTCATCCCACTGCACTTCTACGACGCCTGTGCTCGCCAAGTGCCTTACCGCAAGACGCATGACGTCAATTAAATCCGCCAGCAAATTATCGGTATTTCCGTAACTGGTGTCCTCCTGCAGATCGAGAAAGGTGAATAGTCCGGGCAAAGCCACTTTTAAGGGTACACGTGAGTACGACGCCGCTTCCCGGCTCCAAGCCGCTAAGGTTCCTCCCTGGTACTGCAAGCGCCCTGTAATCAATGGGTGTCTCACATAAAAATTGTTGTCAAACAAACGAATGAGCCCGGCACTATGCACATTGTCGAGATCACGCACAACAGGATCAAATAAATCATACCACCGGATTTGACCATCAGTCGTACGGTCCAAATTCGCGGAGAATGCCTGATCCAAAACGCGACGTGTCACTTCGCTATAGGTTTCAAATAGTTGGGTTGGCGTTATTAATCCTTTTTCAAACCGTTGAATCGCAGATCTGACACTCGGGCCTGATCCAGCTAGGATTTTGGGGTATGAGCCCATCACTGTCGTCTTCATTTTTCTGGTATCTCTCCTGTCTTGCGCAAAATTAGCACCATTGAAAGGTCGTTACGCATAGCCGTCTTCTTAAAGGTCAGCCCAAGCGCATCAAGCCCCACAACCATAAAAAAACGCCTACTCGAGAAGAGGCGCACGCTCTTCTCATCTTAAAGAATACTTAATGTATTCTTCCGGAATTGGCACCCACCTTGCAGGGGTTGCCGGGCTTCATCGGGCCAGTCCCTCTACCACTCTGGATAAGAAGTATTCCTATAGAATTGATTAGCAAAATATCATGGCCTGCGAATATGGTCAAGGGGACAATTCCAAAAATATAATTGCCACTTATTTCCATTCGTGGTAGCATGAAACTCAGGAGGTGTTGAACCATGTTTCCTGGGCCATCGGTTTCGCGCGATCGGCATTCGGACAACTCTCAGAAAAAAGCGAGGGGTTCTCGGCGCCGACCCTTCTTTTATCGCTTAGTCCTGTATGTCATCATTGCAGCCATTTTAGTGATCTGGCAACTCCGCATTGTCATTATAGAATTAGGGAATCTTCAACATGAGTTGGAAACCTGGACAACAACTCGCACAATCCTCGCAACATTTCTTTCTTATGTTTTGACCCACACAGCTCATTTCGTGCATCATTTGTGGACAAACATTTTCCACTGACGGCCCTTGGGTCTTCTGATACGAGGAAGACGGCACAAGGAATATTTATTGTTCTCCTTGTGTCGCCCTAATCTGTCATCGGCGTCCTAGGCGCATGAGGAAGAGGAAGAGATTGATAATATCTACCAGCAATGAGACCGCCAAAACAATAGCAACCCCATTCCCGGCCATGACTCGGCCGCGGTAGCGCATAATGGCGAAGTCAACCATCATGTACCCAGTAAAGATCAAGACTCCAATGAGATTGTATGCCCTGGAGGCCATGATCCCAAATGCACCGGGCAAGAAAAACGACAATAAACTTGTAATAATCAGCATTAACAGACCTAAAAACAAAATCGGTCCCAACTTTGTAAAATCCCATGGAACCCAGGCAACCACAGCTGCGGAAAGCAGCATGGCAAGTAAAATACTGCCCATAACAGCCAAGAAAAGATGATTTTGATCCAAGATGGCATACCATAGTACTGGGCCAATGGCTATACCCATTCCTACCGCCACAACAATACCCCAGAACAGCGCTAAGCCAGCATGGGTTTGGTTGCGGCCCACAAAGATTGTGCCCACAATTGCCGCAATAAATCCTATCCACAATGCACCCGGCCCCAGCGCCACGCCGAACACACTCGCGATCATAAGAATTGCTAATAATAACGCCAAAAACCCAAGGGTCCGTGCCATTAAGGATCCGTGAACTCCGTCTGCTATTCGGTAGCCATAAATTGGACGGTTATTCATGTTCATCACCTCCCCTATGTTTGTAATACAACACTTGTCGGAATTTATTCAAGAGGGAAATCATCCTTTCCGTTGTCAAGAGCTTGCAGTTAGAGCCATCTTTCGGGACAATAATCATGATATGTAGAGGTCTCTCAACCAGGCTAGTGTGCCCACTGTTGGGCAATTCCACTCGTCATGTGAGCATGAATGGCTTTTCATAAAGAAAGAAGGCGTGATGAATGGCAGAGAGCGAAGGCATGTCATTTGAAATTTTAGCGGCGGGTATACGTGACATTCGGCATGACGTTCCGCTTCTCTTATCGGTTTTAGCCAAAAAATTGGAAGCAGGACTTCCAGACCGAGTACATGTGATGCGCCACTCCGGTCTATTTTCCCGGGGCAATTCGGTAAATTCGATTACAATCGATTTTGAGGATATCCGTTATATGATTAAGAATAAGGCTGGACGGCTGGAGACATTGCGACAAAAAGTGGTGCATGATGTCGTACTCAAAACTGAATCCATGAATTTCGATGACTGGATCGAGGATGTCCTACACCATCTAATGCAAGAAAGCGATCAAAATGAAAAAGTGCGAAACATGCTCGATCGATTTCTTACATCATAGAGTGAATTAGCAAGCTAATCTGTCTCATCAATCCTCCTTACTCTTAGGGCTGGTCCTGGAGGGTTGTACTCTTAGGAGACAGAGGATGCGTATTGGGGGAATATTCCAATCCCCGGTGTTAAGCGTTCATAACCCACTAGCATAAGAGAGCCTATTTATTGAATATGAGCACTAACACATAATACCAACAGGATGCCCGTTCCATATGATTTGGTAAGAGACTATGCGAGGAGAGCGAATATGTTGGTGCGTATTTTCAGTGGTCAACGAAAACCGATTGCAGCATCTTTGGATCAGACTCTAACGAAACACATTGAATGGAGGCGAGCCCCAAATCTCCTCTTAACTTGCTGCTCCATCCACTCTGGCACTCAATCCGGACGTGCTGGGGATAGAGCCTTAAATTTCCCTATAGTAGAGGCCCCCAAGTGGCGCATCATTGTGCCAAAACAATCCTCCGCGATTAAAACGGCTGTGTTCCCAAGATCCTTGACAACTCACCAGGCACTATTGGGGCCACGCGTCAGCCGTATCATATCTCGCCGTCAACCAATTCGTTTGTGCAGCCAAAACAAACTAAGCAACGGTTTGTTGCTGTCTCACGCGAGTGAGAATCCCAAAAATACCACAACTGAATCATTCCTGTTTGGCCCACCATTCAACAGCTCCGCAATCCCACAATGCAGATATCCCGCTCCAAAAAATGTTTCGCCGATATTTGCTGGAGAAAGGAAGATCATTTCCGTGAGGCATTAGCATTCATGGTCACGGTCTAAAGGCGACACCCATGTCAAGTCTCCTATCCTGGGAGTTTAAGCCAAGTATCCAGACCTATGGTACGATACCTCAAAGTGCGTCAAAGAAAAAGGAGAGGCGGTTTCCTTTGATCCAGAACCTTCAAAATCTCCGCCACCACCAATTTGAGATGGAAAGGGCGATATTATGTCCTCACATGAATTTCCCAACTGGCATCTGGAAAGTCTTACAGCGCATGCTGGGGTAGGATATGATCCTGTCTATGGAGCGATTAGCACACCCGTCTATCAAACCGTAACTTATCAACATCCTGGCTCAGAACTGGGCCCTTACGATTACAGTCGAACGGATAACCCTACCCGCCACGCAGCTCAAGAAGCCCTTAATCGGCTGGAAAATGGGGCTGGGGCATTATTATACACGAGCGGTATGGCAGCTCTCACGGTTCTGGTCCAAACGCTACAACAAGGTGATCACGTCTTGATCACTGAAGACGCATACGGCGGTACTTACCGCATTATGGTTGATGTTTTTTCCAAATTCGGGGTCTCCGCAAGCATGGTCAACACGCGCGATCTCAATCAAGTCGAGGAACATTTAGGACCCAATACACGTCTAGTCATCGTGGAAACTCCCAGCAATCCTTTATTACACGTCAGTCCTTTGAGAGAACTAGCCGACCTGGTTCATTCCCACCAGGCCGAATTAGCAGTAGATAACACGTTCATGACTGCCGTTCGTCAGCGCCCGTTAGAATTAGGAGCTGATTATGCCGTTTACAGCGCAACAAAATATCTGGCAGGCCACAACGATGTGCTCGCTGGCGCCATTGTCTGTAAAACGATAAACCAGTATCGCCGTTTATACGATCTCACCAATGCTACCGGAAGTGTATTAGGCCCATGGGATACTTGGCTTCTTCTTCGAGGATTAAAAACTCTTGCAATCCGCATGGATCGCCAGGAAAGCAATGCTCGGAGCATTGCTCGGTTTTTGTACGCACATGACCGGGTTCAAGCTGTTTATTATCCCGAGTTAGCTGAAGACAGCATCAAAACACGTCACATGAGTCAAGCGTCAGGATACGGGGCTATGTTATCATTTTTGCTGAAGGAACCGGACACGTATATTGCCCTGATGGACAAATTAAAGGTGATCTTGCCAGCGGTAAGCCTGGGGGGTGTGGAATCGCTTATTACCCACCCTTACAACGAAACGCACCGAGAACTTCCGGAACCTATGCGGCGTCACCTTGGCATTATCCCAGGACTCATGCGTTTATCCGTGGGAATCGAACACATTGATGATCTTCTTAACGACTTGTCTGATGCGCTGCGTTCGTAGACTGGCACCATCGAAAGCGACTTGAATTCATTTAGGGAGTGAGCCACAATTACTGAAAAACGCACACAATTTGTGCATACAGGTTATGAATTGGACAAGGGAACCCAAGCCATAACTCCGCCGATTTTTCGGGCGACTACCTATCATCAAGCAGATCCCTGGAATCCTCCCCCATACGATTATGCACGCTCAGGAAACCCTACCCGCCACGCCTTTGAAGCCGCTATGGCGGAGTTGGAACAGGGAACCGTTGGTCTCGCCTTCTCGTCCGGCATGGCCGCCTTGACAGCCGCATTGATGTTGCTGTCTCAAGGTGATCACCTTATCGTCACCAGGGATTGCCAAGGAGGTACACAAAGGGTGTTACGGGGCATTTTCAGTCGCTTCGGCATTCAGATCAGCTATGTGGACACAGAAGATTACCATGCGCTGGCGCACGCTCTGAAACCGCAAACCCGTGCTATTCTGATTGAAAACTTCAGCAACCCATTTTTACATGTCACCGACATCCCGAAGGTCAGCCAATGGGCCCACGCGAATGATTTATGGGTTATGGTGGACAACACATTTATTACTCCCTACTTACAAAATCCGCTGACCCAGGGAGCGGATTTAGTGATTCATTCTGCCACCAAAATGATTGGCGGGCATTCCGACATCACGGCCGGAATCGCCGTGGCCAAGGACTCTGATCTGGGTCAGCAACTATACTTCATTCAGAATGCTTGTGGAGCCGTATTATCTCCGGATGATTCTTATATGAGCTTGCGTGGTCTTCACACCTTACCCATCCGCATGGATCAAGCACAGCGCACAGCCCAAAAACTAGCCCGTGTACTGCAAGATCACCCGCGCGTAGAGCATGTATACTATCCAGGGCTCAGCACTCACCCGGGACATGAAATTGCCCAACAAACAATGCGGGGTTTTGGACAAATGCTAACCATTCGTGTTAAAGACGCAACCTGGGTACCCGATGTGGCGCACCATCTGCAGTTGGCTAGAGTAGGCGCGGGATTTGGAGGCACCGAAACGATTTTGTCGCTACCCGAACTACACTGCCACGCAGCTTTAACTATAGACGAAAGGCGTGAGCGCAATATTACTCCCGATATCATTCGCATCTCAGTAGGCCTCGAAGCCGACGAAGACCTTATTGCCGATATCGTTCAAGCTCTCGATCGGGCTGAGGCGTAAACCTGGGATTTTGTCCCGGGTTTTTGCCTTTTGCACAATTATTTTTCATCTCCAGGTGAGTCTTGTGGATGTTTCTCAGTCCACTGATCCCTGGCCAGTCGCCGCACTACTTTCCCAGACGGACCAAGAGGGAGGGAATCGACCACCTCTATGATATGAGGCCTTTTATAGTCGGCTAATGATGACTTCGCCAGTTCACTGAGGCGTGCCACATCGATTGTGCGGCCTGAACGCGGCACGACCAGGGCTACTACCCTCTCCCCCCGTCTAGGGTCGGCTACGCCAAAGACCGTGGCTTGACCGACATCTGGGCTGCGTAGCAGCACAGACTCTACTTCAACCGGATAAACGTTTTCGCCGGCCATGATGATCATATCCTGCTTACGATCTACGAGATACAATAACCCGTCAGCAGTCATGTAGCCCATATCACCAACAGTTAGATACCCATCTTCAGTAAAGCTTTCTTGCGTAGCAGAAGGGTTGTTAAAGTACCCACTCATCAGCGTAGGGCCTTTTGCAAACACTTCACCGATCTCACCGGGAGGAACGTCTTGATGCTGATCATTCAAAATCCTCACACTTTGTCCCACGAGAGGGTACCCAACTGAACCCAATGGTCCGCCAGCACTATGGCGAATGACGGTACATGCTCCATACTCCGTCGACCCGTAAATATCATATAAACGAACGCCAGGAAATCCGTTAAGAATGCGATCACGCAAGGTGCTGTCCAGAGGCGCTGAAGCCGTAAGCATCACTCTAAGGGTTTTAGCATCAAGCTTCCCCGCCTCCACCGCATCCGCCAGGAAGGTTAAAAGAGAAGGAACAAACATACTGTAAGTTACCTGATGTTGATTCATTTCGTCGACAATGTGCTGAGGATGGATGCTGCGGTAGGGATAAATCACGCAAGTCGCGCCGATAATGACAGATAACGTGACAACCCACAATGAATTGACATGAAACATTGGCAAAACAGCGAGTCCGATATCATCTGAAGAAATCCCCAAATCTGCTACTAAAGTCAGTGCAATCATGAGATTGCTAACGTGACTCCGTACTGCACCCTTGGGTTTGCCAGTGGTTCCTGATGTGTAGACGATCACCCAGGGATCGTTTTCTTCTATGGCGACAGAAAGAGGAGAGTCATCCATTGGGGATACGATGTCATCCCAATTGTGGTCTTCATCGGCGCTAAGATGTGTATAGAAAACAGGAAGGAGACTTTCATAGGGCTGCAAAGCCGGGCGCAGGTCCTTTTCCGCTATAATCACACTGATTTGACTATCCATGAGCGCATACCGAATCTCTTCTTCAGACCAGCGTAAATTAATCGGCACGCCCACCAAACCTGCTTTGGCTAATCCAAAATAGGCTTCAGCCATGTCAAGCCCGTTAGGCAGCAAAAGACCAACTCGTTGTCCCTTTTTCAATCCTCGGTCCAACAAGGCACGAGCAATCTGATTGGTGCGTTTATCCAGCTCCTGAAAGGTCCACGACTGGTCGCCAAAGATCAAGGCCTTTTTGTTTCGAAACCGTATTGCTGCACCATGTAATGCTTCACCAACAGTTAACACCCTCGTCATCTCCCGTACAAGGAATACAATCACCTTCTATGTCTGTGTACGCACTTTCACATACGCTCCCCACAACTGCGCAAGCCCAGACGTCACGAGCGTTATACACATAATACCGAACATGATATGCGTCGTCGATATCACAAAGCGTCCCAAAGAATGATCGTGAATCAAGACCCAAACCCAGTACAGCAATCCACACCCGACTGTTACAACAATTTCCCAGCGCCCCTGGGCCACTGAATATAACATGGCAATATTGAGTAATCCAAGGGATATCATACCCCAGCCATATAGACCCAACCAGGGTGCGATGCCAAAAAATTCTTTCCCCAAAACCATCATGACCAAACCCGAGGCATGGACTGTAAATAGCCATTCACCAACGCCGGCGAGAAGACTATAAACTGCCACTGTCATGGCGACATATCGATACCGATATCTAGGGTCAGACAAGATGGCAGTCAGCATGACCGTTCCCAGGCTGCCCGACACAAATTGCAGACTATGTCCAATAGTTGCCAGTCCCGTATATTTTCCCGCGGTTAAAGGAGACAAGGCATATTTGGCGGCCAGGCCATCCACCAAGGCAAACAACACATTAATAATGCCAACCACGGCGGTACCCATGATTACACCGGCAGACGCTTCTTCTCCCTTCAAGGGAACGTGCGATACCATAGTACGGCTGACAAACCACGTGACCCAGGCCGCTATCGCCTCCAAAATTCCTACAGCCAAAAGGTGGTAACTACTCCAAAGAGCTCCTGCTGCCGCTACGACCCGAAATCCCGTATTCAAGACCGCTAAGAGGCCAACCCAAAGATACCACCGACTGCGTTGCAACATCCCGACATTGGCAGCCAAGGCCAGACTGGGCACCACTTCTGCCGTATAAATAATTAATAAAGTGTCGTTAACGTGAAAAATCCCAGCCAGTTTTGGTCCTAATAGCCAAATCATTAGCCACAGTGCCGCGCCGCCAGTCCACAAAGCTATGGCTTGGACCCGAACGTTTTGTCCTTGGTACTTCCCGATCCGCGTATAGATCAGAGTGATCATCCCAGCAGGTATCACTAAAAAACCCGTCACGTTCAAAAAGGTCGCCAAATCCCCATACTCCCGGGGCCCTAAAACATGTGCTAACACCACATGGTAAAGATAATTGAACAGCCCCGCTATCACAGTAGCCAATCCAAAGATCAGGTTATCCTCCCAAAATGCCTTGAATTTGGCCATAACTTCCTCCTTGTTCGAATCTTCCTGCTGGATCGGATCTTATCTTTTACCATTTTGACTTGTGGCGAAAAAAAACATGGCCCAGGTCAGAGGTGCATCCTGGGATTACCATGACAATATGCGCCATTTATTCTAGTCCGAATCCTAAAATAAACTAACTCCCAATCTTCTTCATATATTTTATCTGTTTCGACCCGTAGGCAACATAGCCCATCTTTCTACACATTCGAAGCACAATCATTGTGTCATTTACACTCATAATGGGATTGTAAGGTCTGAAGTTTACTGTGCTTCTCACGAAACCAGACAACGGGCGCCAACAGACGCTCAGAAAACCCAAAGAAAAAGATAACTGTTAATTGCAAAAATTCATTCCATATAGTATCTTATGACTAGTTCCCGTCGGAGTTTTTCCGGCACGGGCATTATTTTGCAACACACCACTCATCATGGCGAGAATCGCACACGTTAATATAGAAAGGAGCCATCATATGACCCCTTTTACCGTAGCTATTGCTACAGTGGTTTTAAGCCTGGTAACCATGCTTCTTGGTCTCATCACAGACCGTGAAACCCAGAAGATCTTTCAAAAGGCAAATGTCACTGAACGGCCAAAGAAAGCACTGCACATCATTATGGGAATTTTGGTCTTTTTATCTGCAGGCTATAACGTGATTCTGTTGTCTGCACATCCGTAAACACGGACAGTTGACAGGCACCCCACGTAAAGCCCATGAGATGTATTCTCATGGGCTGACAATATTAAATCGTCTCCGATTCTAGTCCTTACGCCGCAGTTTGATACCGTGGCATCTTTAAGTGGCATCATAATGCCACAATGTCACCGAAAGTGAGTAATCAAGCATCTGAAAGAGCAGTTTAACGGTTAAAATAACCTATCCTCTTGGCGGATTCCTATCCCACTCTTGTTGAGTTAGCCACGTTTCCGAATAATGGCCTATAAAACACCAATAGTGAGTGGTCCTCTACAAAAAGGTTATTGAAAAACTGAAAAAATATCTTGACAAATCTCTCATAAACCTCTCATTCAAAAGATCCATACTATCAACATAATAAAATACCGATTTTGAGAATGAACTGTAGTGGAGGAGGGAGTGTCATGATTCCTGAAAGACCTGAAAGCGAAGTGTCATCGCAAGGAAGACGTCTGCAACATTTCAAACGCACCGTTGCAAAGGGGGCTCTTGCCGCAGGAATTTTTGGGATCATCGGACTGGGCGCCTTTTATGCGGCCAACTGGCAGTCGCTTCAACACCTCCCCCAATTAGCTCGCGCGGTATCCTCTCATGAACGTGTCAAATGGACTCGCCTAAATCAAGTGAGCCCTTGGTTCCCTAAAGCCCTCATCGCAACCGAGGACCGTAGCTTCTATACGAACTGGGGGATTTCTTTCCAGGGAATAGCCAGAGCAGCATGGATCGATTTGCAAACCGGTCAGTTCACTCAGGGCGGGAGTACTATTACTCAAGAACTGGTTCGAGATTTGGTACTGTCCCCAGCAAAGACTATTCCTCGCAAAGTATCAGGGGTTTTGTTGTCCCTCATGACAACAGCGCTGTATTCCAAGCAACAAATCCTTACAATGTTTATTAATGAAGTCTATCTTGGGGATAATGCTTATGGAGTCGGGCAAGCTGCCCGGTCGTACTTTGGCGTTTCCGCTCAACATCTCAATTTGCCCGAGTCTGCTATGTTAGCAGGATTGCCACAACTTCCATCAGTTTATGACCCTCTGGTCAACTACAAATTAGCAAAGATGCGGCAGTTACAGGTACTCAACAGCATGGTTCAGGACCATATGATATCTCATCAACAGGCCATGCGCGCCTACCGTGCTCCTTTGCCGCTGAAATAGCAGATTCTTAATTCTTTAAACCAGAACCTGCAGTACGTGGGGCACAGGCCCGGCAGAAATTTTCTGCCGGGCCTGTGCCCCACTTTCATGCCCATACAGTACGAAGAACGTCATCCAGATTATCGTCGAAGCTTTTTTAATTCCCCGAGGAGACGATCATTTAAGACACGAATGTGCGTACCCTTCATTCCCAATGACCGAGATTCAATTACCCCCGCCGACTCGAACTTGCGCAGAGCATTCACAATAACCGACCGGGTAATCCCAACCCGATCCGCAATCTTTGAAGCCACCAGAAGCCCTTCTTCGCCACCCAACTCATCAAAAATATGCTGGACTGCTTCCAACTCCGAGTAAGATAACGTATCAATAGCCACCTTTACCGCGGCTTTCTTCCGAGCCTCAATTTCCAGTTCGTCGGACTTAGATCGCAAAATTTCCATAGCAACCACTGTTGCCCCATATTCTGCCAATACTAAATCCTCGTCATTAAATTCCCGTCCAAATCGTGAGATAACCAAAGTGCCTAATCGATCTCCTCCACCATTCACGGGAACCACGGTAGTGATTTTGTTTTCATACAAACACGGCTTGTCACGGAAAAATACGCATTTACGCGACTCTTGAGAAACGTTGGGGAACGTTTCATCCACTTTCAACAATCCACCGTTGTATGTCGCTGGAAAAGTTTCTTCTTTGAGTACTTCTCCAATCATAATGTCACATTCAAAGCCGTCTAAAAGGCTGTAACCGAGAACTTTGCCTCGGCGGCTAACCACGTAAACATTGGCTTGGATAAGCTCACTCAGAATCTTAGCCATTTCTTCAAAGTTCACCGGATGCCCCGCGGTCCTTTGCAGCAATCGATTAATACGTCGTGTTTTTTCGAGCAATTCTTCCACGACATGCACCTCCCTAAGACGACAGGAATCCTGTCGTCACAATTTTCACCATTTGATTATACCACAGACAATGTTCTAATGTGGTAACGAAAAAAAAAATTCAGAGTATATACCGATTGATGTCAATATTCTCGGCGACTTTCGCCAGACGTTGTTGGACATATGCGGCGGTAATCGGGATCGTTTGCCCTACCAAATCGGGTGCTGAAAAGTTTAGCTCCTCCAGAACTTTTTCTAGTATGGTCGCTAGGCGCCGAGCCCCAATATTTTCCGTATCCCGGTTAACTTGGAAAGCAAAACGTGCCATTTCCCATAATGCTCCGTCGTCAAACTCAACTGTCACTCCTTCTGCACCCAGTAAAGCTTTGTACTGCTTGATCAAGGAGTGCCGAGGTTCGGTTAAAATCTTATAAAAGTCATCTTCGTTGAGCGCGTTGAACTCAACACGCAAGGGAAATCTTCCTTGTAATTCTGGAATCAAATCACTGGGCTTGGAAACATGAAAGGCTCCCGCTGCAATGAATAAGATGTGATCGGTTTTGACCGGCCCATATTTGGTATTAACCGTGGATCCCTCCACAATGGGCAGGATATCACGCTGAACGCCTTCACGGGATACATCGGGGCCCTTGCCTTCATGACCGCTCGACGCGATCTTGTCAAACTCATCAATGAAAATAATCCCTTGCTGTTCGGCTCGCCATAAAGCATCTGCATGAGCCGCATCCGTGTCAATTAACTTTTGTGCCTCTTCCTGGGTTAAAGTTTTCCTGGCTTCGGCCACTGTCATTTTCCGACGCTTGGTACGCTTTGGCAATAATCCGGAAAACATCTCGCCTAGGTTCATTTGATTTTCCTCACTGCCGGGCAAATTGCCCATAAATGGCAAGGGAGAACTCTGATCTTCCACTTCAATCTCCACAACCTCATTCTCTATTGCTTTCAGGCGCAGCTTCTCGCGCACCTTTCTCCGTTCTTCCTCAATTCTGTGCCTCTCTTCGATACTGACACTCGAACTGGGTTTGCTGCTTTGCCGATTGGCTCCACCAAATAGCGCTTCAAAGGGATTTACTGTCGCAGAGGCCTCTTCAGGAAATGGCACCAGGGTATCGACTAAACGATCTTCCGCAATTCGTTCTGCCCGGTCTTGAACCGCTTGACTTCGCTCTTCCTTGACCATCCGCACGCTGGTTTCGACGAGATCTCGCACCATGGCATCTACGTCCCTGCCAACATATCCTACTTCGGTAAATTTGGTTGCTTCAACCTTGATAAAAGGCACTCGCAACAGTCGAGCTAAACGGCGGGCAATCTCTGTCTTCCCCACTCCAGTTGGGCCAATCATTAAAATGTTTTTAGGTGTGATGTCCTCTTGCAATTCGGGATCTAACTTGCTCCGTCGCCACCTGTGCCTCAACGCCACGGCGACAGCACGCTTAGCATCGTCCTGTCCCACAATGTACCTATCTAGTTCTTCTACAATTTTCTTAGGTGTCATCAATGCGTCGTCCATGAAAAACCTCCTCCTAACCAAACGTCAGCCTAAGGTTTCAATTGTAAGATGATGGTTTGTGTAAATACAAATGTCTGCCGCGATGTCGAGCGATCGTTTGACCAAGTCGCGTATCGGCATATTTTGATCCTCCAGCGACGAAAACGCTCGGGCAGCCGCCAGTGCATAACTTCCACCGGACCCTATCGCGGCAATGTAGTCATCAGGTTCAATGACTTCACCGGTTCCGGAAACGATAAACAAATGCTCAGTATCCGCTACTAGCAATAAGGCCTCCAATTTGCCCAGCATGCGGTCGGTGCGCCATTGACGGGAAAGGGCTACGGCAGCCCGTTGCAAGTTACCGTGATGTTCTTCTAACTTTCCCTCAAACAATTCGAATAAAGTCAAGGCATCCGCTACAGAACCTGCGAATCCGGCTAGTACCTGACTATGATACAATCGCCGCACTTTTGTTGCCGTATGCTTCATAACGGTATTTTGCCCAAATGTAACCTGCCCGTCACCACCAATTACGGCTTGGCCATTGCGAACAATGCCCAGAATTGTTGTCCCGTGAAATTCTATTCGTTCCAAACCCATCGCTCCTTTAGTCGTGCTACCTTCATCATATCGAATTTCCGGTGTTTTGTTGCTGATCAGGCTCGAGGATGAGAATTCTGATAAACGCGTGCAATGTGTTCCTGAGATACCAGTGTGTAAAGCTGCGTAGTTCTGAGCAAACTGTGTCCTAGGAGCTCTTGAATAACTCGCAAGTCCGCACCATTCATCAACATATGTGTGGCAAAGGAATGCCGCAGCCAGTGCGGACTAACGTTACGCTTCAGAGCCGCCCGAACCAAAACAATTTTGACGATGCGTCGCACACTTCTTGTACTCAGTCTCGTTCCCCGGTAATTGAGAAATAAGGCTTCAGTCTGACGCGATACCAACCGAGATCGCAAATGCACTATGTAGCCTTCAAGCGCCGCTTGTGCCTTACGTCCGAAAGGCACAACCCGTTCTTTGCCTCCTTTTCCCCGGACACGGACAAAACAGGTTGCCATATCAACATCCCTGAGATCCAAGGAGACAGCCTCCTCGCTTCTCAACCCTGCACCGTACATAATTTCCAACAATGCCCAATTTCTTAATCCCAGCCGCTTTGACGTTTTGTTAGCACTTTCCATTAAATCATGCGCTTCATCCATTGTCAGCGTACGCGGCAATAAAGGCCGGAAGCGTGGCGCCAATAAACGGCTTGCGGGATTATCGGCACGCCATCTTTGTTTATACACAAAACGATAGAATGAACGCACTACGGCAAGTTTTCGAGCCACTGTCCGTGGAGACAGACCTTGCTTCATTAATAATGCCGACCATCGCCGTATGTCCTTCGAGGTCATTACATCGTAGGGCCCGGCAAACTCCTCAAGTTGCTTCAAATCATGGGCATAGGCACGTGTGGTGTTACGAGACGCCTGCTCGACGTGGAGCAAGGTGCTGAGGTAATACTCGACCCACTCACTAGCCGGCTTCATGACTGACCTCGGTTTGAATTCTGCTTCTGTAATCCTTTAAGGATTCTACGGCACGGTTCCGCAGCCATTGCCTGCGGGCCTTTTTGTCATGAATCTTCTCGATTTCCTCTGGCAAATTCAATAGTCCGAAGTTCGCATTCATGGGCTGAAAGTGCTTGGTATCAGTATGCGTTATATAATGGGCTAAGGCTCCCATCATAGTATCACGCGGAAATTCTTCAATCTTTCGCCCCGTCAGCCACTGGGCAATATATTGTGCAACCATGATGCCGGTCGCCGCCGATTCCACATATCCTTCCACACCTGTCATTTGGCCCGCAAACCATAAATTTTCCCGAGCTATGGCATTAAGAGTAGGCTTTAGTATAGATGGAGACTTTAGGTAAGTGTTACGGTGCATTACTCCGTATCTGACAAATTCCGCTTCATGAAGGGCCGGAATTAATCCAAATACCCGCTTTTGTTCACCCCACCGTAAGTTCGTTTGAAACCCGACCAAGCTTAATAACGACCCCGCCGCGTTATCCTGTCGCAACTGCACAACCGCATAAGGTCTACGACCATACTCAAAAGGATTTTCCAGTCCAATGGGTTTCATCGGACCATAGAGTGGTGTTTTAAATCCACGCCTTGCCAGCTCCTCAATTGGCAGACACCCTTCAAAAAAAGCTGAGGACTCAAAATCGTGTCTCACATGGTGCTCCGCATGAACCAAGGCATCATGGAATATACGGTACTCATCGCCGGTTAAAGGACAATTTAAATAATCTTGATTTCCTTCACGAGATCCCCAAAAAGCATGATTCATATCCACGCTTTCTTTTAAGACAATCGGTGCTGCCGCATCAAAGAAAGACAGCATTTGGTCCCCCACCAAACGCTGAATGGCTTCTGTCAACAAGTCATGCGTCAAAGGCCCCGTCGCTATAACAGTGGGAGTCTCAGGGACTTCGGACACCATTTCACGGTGGATACTAATCAAGGGATGCGCCACTAACGTCTTGGTAATTTCCTCGCTAAATATGTTTCGATCAACAGCTAATGCCGATCCTGCAGGAACTCTGGCTGATTCAGCCGCTTTAAGAATGAGGGAATCGAATAGCCGCATTTCATCCTTCAAGAGAGCTGCTGGAGCTAAACCTAAAGTAGAGCCTAAGGAATTCGAACAGACCAATTCACCGAAATTCCCGCTAACATGAGCCGGTGTTAAAGTCTTAGGCCGCATTTCATACAAGTTGACCGTGATGCCTTTTTGAGCCAATTGCCAGGCCGTCTCTGATCCAGCCAGGCCAGCTCCCACCACCGTGAGCTCACTGAGCCTGTTCTTCTTCATAACCGCATCCTTCCCGCAAACACATGAGACTTTCATGGTTGCCGCGACGCTTGAATGCCATAGAGGAACCGCAACGGGGACATTGCTTGTCACTGGGTCTGTTCCACGTCACAAAATCACATTCAGGATAACCCTGACAACCGTAAAATACTCGGCCCTTGCGAGAACGGCGCACTACAAGATTTTTGCCACACTTTGGACATAGTGCGCCTGTTTTTTCCACGTAAGGCTTGGTAAAATCACATTCAGGATATCCTGAACACGCAAGGAACTTACCAAAACGACCGTACTTAACAGTCATAGGCAACCCGCATTTCTCGCAGATTTCGTCGGTCGTCTCCTGAGGCAATTCTACTTTCTCAATAGCCTCGTCAGCTCGGTGCAACTCGTCCGCAAATCGGCCATAGAACCCAAAAAGAACCTCCTGCCAAGGCAAAGCGTTCATGGCGACTTGGTCTAATTGAGTTTCAACGTCAGCAGTAAAGCGCGTATCTACGATTTCCGGAAAGTATTGATTTAACAAATCCACTACCACCCGCCCCAAATCGGTCGGTACTAGCTTTTTTTGTTCACGATGCACATAACCTCGCTGAATCAGTGTTTCCACAATAGGAGCATAGGTAGAAGGGCGACCAATACCCAACTCTTCCAATGTCTTCACCAAGCTTGCCTCAGTAAACCGGGGAGGAGGCTCTGTAAAGTGCTCGGAGGACTGAACGTTCTGAATGGCAACGCTCATTCCCGGAGCAACTTGAGGTAAAGGATGTGTCTCGCTTTCGTCATTTCGATTCGGGTCGGCATCATCAAAAGATTCCTTATATACAATAGTAAACCCATGAAACTTAATTCGCGAACCGGTTGCGCGAAACACGGCATTACGATCTTCGACTTCTAGGTCTACTGTGGTCGCATCATAAATCAAGGCCGTCATTTGGCTTGCAATAAAGCGATCCCAAATCAAACGGTAGAGACGCAACTGATCTCGGTTAAGGCTCTTTTTTAACGTTTCTGGATGTCGCGTCACACTCGTTGGGCGAATCGCTTCATGCGCATCTTGGACCCCTGGTTTGGATTTAGGTTGGCGTTTGGGATGATTACCCGGAAGATATTCGGGGCCATAGCGTTCACTCACAAACTGTTTAGCACTTTCTACAGCGCTTTCCGCAATGCGCGTGGAGTCCGTACGGATATAGGTAATAAGCCCAACAGTTCCTTCATTGGCAACTTCGAGTCCTTCATATAATTGCTGGGCTAAACTCATGGTGCGCTTCACCGAAAATCCCAGTTTCCTTGATGCTTCTTGCTGCAACGTGGAAGTTGTGAATGGAAGAGCGGGAAACCGCCGTTTTTCGCGAACTTTAACGTCACGCACCAGCGCGTTTTGCCCGACCTGCACTTCGGTCACGATCTGGTTGGCCTCAGAGTGTGACACACGCCCCTTATGTCCTAGCGGAGCTATGTAATGCGAAACAAACTCCTGGTCCTTAGTTCGAACTGTCATGTCAACGGTAAAATATTGTTCAGGCACAAACCGTTGAACTTCGTCTTCCCGATCAACCAACAATTTAAGAGCCGCACTTTGCACCCGCCCGGCCGACAGACCTGGCCTGACTTTTCTCCACAACAACGGTGACAATTGGTAACCCACTACCCGGTCCAACACGCGCCTGGCTTGTTGCGCATTAACTAAAGCCATATTAATGGGGCGGGCGGATTTCAGGGCACCGCTAACCGCCTCTTTAGTGATTTCATGAAATTCAATTCGCTTGACATCTCTGGGGGCAATGTTTAACGCCTCAGCAAGGTGCCAGGAAATCGCCTCACCCTCGCGATCAGGGTCCGTGGCAAGATAAATGCGATCACTCTTCTTGGCCGCGTCCTTAAGTTCTTTGAGGAGAGGGCCTTTTCCTCGAATTGTAATGTAACGTGGTTCAAAATCCCGAGATATATCCACACCAAATTGGCTCTTGGGAAGGTCTCGGACATGACCCATAGAAGCTTTCACCGCAAAACGCGACCCCAGAAATCGGCCAATCGTTTTCGCTTTAGCCGGTGATTCGACAATAATCAAAGGCTTGGCTCTAGGCATGACAACCCCCTCCCCTCGGTCCAAACATTTTTCCATTATATCAAACTATACTGTTCTCTTAGGAGATTTTGCCGTTGGGATTATTCACCCTTTGGCATCCACATATTGCAACATATTAGCATGACTGTATCAGGGAAAAGCCTATGATGCAAATTACAAGGTTTTCTCATCCAGCGTTCTGCCTCTTGCCAGGATTTTACTCAGAAAGGTGCGGCGGTGTGCCTCACACGGCCCATACTGCCAAATCATAGTCCGGTGATACGGTGTAGGATATCCTTTATGCTTCTCAAAACCATATTCAGGATACTGATGCGCAAGTACAGCCATATACCGGTCCCGGACAACCTTAGCCACAATTGAAGCAGCCCCAATACTCACGGATATCTGATCCCCATGTATCAGAGGATATTCATCCCAAGGACCTCCTATTGCCATAGCATCTGTCAGCACAACCCGGGGGCTCTCTCTAAGATAGGTCAACGCCCTTATCATCGCTAAACGGCTTGCCTCCAGGATATTGATTTGTTCAATCGTCCTGGGCCCCACAATGCCTACCCCAATAGATCGAGCGTGAAAACATATTTGTTTATAAAGATGTTCTCGATTCGAAGCACTCAACCGCTTGGAATCGTCGATGCCCAAAATTTGCAATTCAGGATCTAGCACTACGGCCGCCGCCACGACGGGACCAGCCAATGGCCCTCTCCCGACTTCATCAATACCAGCAACACTCCACCCCTTTCCCCAAAACTTTTGCTCCCACAGTATTTTCCGATCCCACAATTCCTGTTGACTCATGACATTCAACAATCCTCAGGCCACTCAAGAGTCACGCGCCCAAATTTTCCATTTTGAAAGCCCAGCACGATGGCATCCAAGGTGCGCTGTTCGTCAACCACTCCTCCGGTTCTAAGAAACCCCCGGTCTTTCCCCCATTGGAGCCAACTAGAAGGAAGTTGCGCTGGCTCCATAACCAAGGGCCAAATCTTCTCAACCAAGTCGAATCGCTCCTCGGCGAGACTGGGAACAATGCCTAAAGCTTTTAACCGCCAGTCCCGCGAGTGCCTCGGCGTGACAACTCCTGGCAAATCCAACCATTCCCACCCTCCCGGCAGTCGAATCCATTGGGGGCCGCGCGTAATTCCGGGTTTGGCCCCCGTGAGAACGCGGTTCGATCCGACCATCCGGTTGAGCAGCGTAGATTTACCGACGTTAGGTACCCCAACTACTGCCAAACGGTAAGGAGGATTTAAAAACCTTCGGATCGCCTTCTCCAATTGCTTCTTGACACCCGTATTTCTCGATGTTACGGCCACAGCTACTGTTCCTTCTCCTTGTCGTTCGATACACTCAACCCATTGTTTGGTAGCGCGCACATTAGCCAAATCAGATTTATTCAACACCACAATGCGGGGCGTTCTTCCCACCCATTGTTCAAGGGGCTGATGGCGAGAAATCAAAGGAGCGCGTGCATCAATCACCTCGATAAAGGCCGTTAAGTAACTAGCCAACTCACGAATCGTCCGTTGAGTAGCCACCATGTGGCCGGGATACCACGATTGCTTTTTACTCATTCAATTTCCTCTCAAATCCTCGTTCCCATTCAGGTCCTATGAGAATATCCCTACATTAATGCAGAAAGTGAAAATCGGATAATGGCCACCATACCAGGAATGCTTCTCCTTTGACTCGTTTCATGGATAGCAACCCAAAATAGCGACTATCAAAACTTTTGGGACGGTTATCTCCTTCAACCCATAAGTACCCAGGGGGAACTTTGGTAGGAGGAACATTCATGGAAGCCCGGTATTTTAAAAAAGGTTCATGATATCGCTTACCGTTGATGTACACGACGTTGTTCTTCACGCTAATCGTATCGCCCGGCACGCCAATAACTCGCTTAATCCAGTCTTGAGTCTTTATGACTGGCGAACGAAACACTATAATCTGACCCGTTTTCGGAGTTTCGAAATCATAGATTAACTTATTAACAAGAACCCTTTCCCCCGTATGAAGCGTTGGTTCCATCGAAATACCCTGTACTTGATAGGACTCAAACACAAACATACGAATCAAAAACGCCAAAATCACGGCCAACACAACTACGATAAGTGTCTCAACAAGTTCCCGGTATCTCTTGCGCCGTTTAGGCATGCTGGCAGCCTCCTCAACCACATAAACATAGCGAAGACACCACAACCTCCAAGGTGCCTTCGCTAGCTAAATCAACGCCGTTCTTTGATGCGGGCTGCCTTACCCCGAAGTTTTCTTAAGTAATACAGCTTAGCTCTCCTAACCTTTCCCCGCCGCACCACCTGAATCGATTCAAGGCGCGGAGAATGCAGAAGAAAAATTCTTTCAACTCCAACTCCGTAAGTAACTCTGCGCACCGTGAAAGTTTTGGAGAGGCCGGTGCCTTTAATCGCGATGACCACACCTTCGAAATTCTGCACACGCTCCCGGTTTCCTTCCCGAATTTTCACTGCTACACGAACCGTATCGCCGGGGCGAAATGGCGGAATGTCTTTGCGCATTTGATCCTCTTCTAATAATCGAATAAAATCCAACAATTTCCCCCCCTTTTCGAGCCAAATGAAATTATAACACCCTCATATATCCCCCGCAAATTGTCAGTTGCCGAGCAAGTCCGGCCGACGATTGCGGGTGCGTTCCAATGCTTGATCGTGTCGCCATTGTATGATTCGAGCATGATCACCTGAAAGCAGAACCGAAGGAACCTCAAGACCACGGTAGATTTGTGGGCGAGTGTATTGTGGTCCTTCCAGTCCTCCTCCTTTTCCAAACGATTCCTCCGCAGGGCCATCTTCAGCTCCAAGAACTCCAGGAATCAGCCTGGTTACGGCATCAACAATCATCATCGCAGCAAGTTCGCCACCAGTAAGAATCACATCCCCTACCGAAATTTCCATTGGTTTAAGCAAGTTGATCACCCGCTCATCAACGCCTTCATAGTGGCCAGCCACAATAATCACATGATCCAGACGGCTGAGCTGTTCGGCTAGCCTTTGATCAAACTTTCGACCTTGTGGAGTAGTCAATATCACCTGAGCTGGCCTGTGGTGATGGGCCTGGCCCCATTCCACTGCTGGAACGACGACGTCAGGGCGCATAAGCATTCCTATTCCGCCCCCAAAGGGGTAATCGTCTGTCATGTTATGCGGTCCAATACCGAAGTCCCTTAGTGCGATCAGGCGGATGTCCACCAAACCTTGTGACTGCGCTTTCTTAATCATGCTTGCTTGAAACGGTCCCCTAAACATTTCAGGAAACAAGCTCACTATCTGCACAACCATTATTCGGGGTCATCCAATCCTTCTGGCAATTGAACCACCATGATTCCCTCCTCAAGCCTCACCTCAAGCACCACAGATTTAAGCGCTGGTATTAACAATCCAGGCTTTCCTGGGCGAATAACCTCAAATACATCATGATTCGCCCCCGTGCGAATGATTTTGTCAATAGTGCCAATAATCTCCTGGGTACCATGATCTTGCACCCGCAATCCCTGCAACTGAAACCAGTAATACTCCTGGGAACCCAACGGAGGAAGGGATTTTTTAGGCACATACAAGATCTCTCCGCGCAAGGTTTCGGCCTCTTCTCGGGTGCTGATTTGCTCGAGCTTCAAGATGACGAGAGGAGGATGAGATTGCGCCATGATCACCTTTTGTGGGCCGGAAAGGGAACCTACCCATACGGTCTTTCTACGTAAAAGACGTTTGGGAAAATCCGTAGTGGGATAAACCCGAAAAGCCCCCTGTATCCCGTGCGGAGCCGTGATCTCACCCACCGCCACAAAGTCGGACCAATCGGTATTACGCATTTTTGTCAGACTTCTTGTTGGCTTGTTTGAGCTCATGAATTTTCCTCAAAACTCCAGTTTGACGAAGCAATGATCTTGCCGTATCCGTTGGCTGGGCTCCGTTTTGGATCCATCGGATCGCTTTTTCTTCGTCAATTTTTACTACTGCAGGATTTTTTGTAGGATCGTAATATCCGATTTCTTCTAGAAATTTTCCATCCCGTGGAGACCTTGCGTCGGCCACCACAACTCGGTAAAATGGACGCTTCTTAGCTCCCATACGCCGTAAACGAATCTTAACCACACTGTCCCTCCTTTCATTAGTTAAGTAGTCTTCCGAATCTATTTGAGGTCAGGAAAATCCTTCAAGTCTTTGAATGGCATTTTGGGAAATTTTCTCTTGCGTCCCGTGCCCTTCATTTGTTTCATGAGCTTCCGCATCTCATAAAATTGTTTGACTAAACGGTTAACTTCCTGAACCGACGTACCACTTCCCGACGCAATTCTGCGCCGGCGGCTTCCATCGATAATTTCGGGTTTGCGGCGCTCAGAGGCTGTCATGGAATTTATGATAGCTTCTACGCGCTCAAGCCCTTTGTCGTCAACTTGCCCCTTATACTTGTTCAGATTAAAAGGACCCATGCCGCCCGGGAGAAGCTCCATGACCTTGGATAGCGGACCTAGTTTTTTTACCTGCTGCAGCATCGCTTGAAAGTCTTCGAAGTTGAAGTCTTTGGTGCCAATCCGCTTGGCATGAGACTCTATTTCGTCCTTGTCCAGAGACTCTTCGGCTTTTTCAATCAGGGTCAAAACATCGCCCATTCCCAAAATACGAGAGGCCATCCGATCCGGTTGAAAGGGCTCTAAGGCTTCAACCTTTTCTCCGGTCGCAATCAACTTTATGGGCAAGCCTGTGACCGCACGAATCGACAGGGCCGCTCCGCCCCGCGCATCCCCATCAAGTTTGGTGAGAATAACCCCTGTTACCGGAAGGAGATCCTTGAAAGCTTCGGCTACCCGTACTGCATCCTGCCCTGTCATCGCGTCGACGACTAAAAGGGTTTCGTGCGCTGCCACTTCTTGTTGCATTTGAACTAATTCGCCCATCAGATCATTGTCAATATGCAAACGTCCAGCGGTATCCACCAGGATAACATCTCGCGCCATCTGACGGCTTCGCCGCCACCCTTCCTGAACCAATTGTACGGGAGAGAAGCCGTCTTCATAAACAACTGGTACCTGGATTTGCTGGCCCAGGGCCTGCAATTGGTCTACTGCGGCGGGCCGGTAAATATCTGCTGCAACAAGAAGAGGCTGCCGCCCTTGCTGCTTAAACATTCGGGCAAGCTTCGCTGCCGATGTGGTTTTGCCAGAACCTTGAAGACCAACAAGATAGATAACAGTAGGAGGATTTGACGCCATCTTAATCCGTTCAACCTGTTCACCCATTAACTCAGTCAAGTGATCACGCACAATGCGAACCACTCCCTGAACCGGCGTCAGGCTTTGCAGGATGTCTTGGCCTATCGCTTCTTCTTCCACCCGACGCAAGAAATCGCGCACGACTTTGAAGTTCACATCGGCCTCTAGAAGCGCCATACGCACATCGCGAAGCCCTTGGCGTACATCGTCTTCAGTCAGTCTTCCTTTGTTGCGCATTCGCTTAAAGGTGACTTGCAGCTTCTCCGTCAGATTATCAAACATCTCAAGGCCCCTCCTCTGCTGCTAGGTCTTCGATGATCTTTTCGGCTTGCAATCGCCACGATCCCTCAGGGGCTTCATGAACAAGATCCCATAGGACTTTGAGTTGCTGTTGGCGATAATTCATTTGCACGATCAAGGATAACTTACTTTCCCACTCCTCGAAAAGTTTCTGGCTCCGTTCTAACACGTCGTGAATAGCTGCCCGGCTCACATGTTTGGCCTCAGCAATTTCCATCAGCGACCAGTCTTCCAGGTAATATAGGCGCCAGACATCTCTCTGGTGGTCGGTAAGCATGCCTCCATAGAAATCGTACAAAAGGTTAGCTCGCTCACGATTCAAACGTTCCACATGTCCCTCCGGCATGCTGTTAAGCAATTGCACTTAACAGACAATCCTCATCATAGTGAAAGCATGTGGCTCTGTCAAATATAAGCTATGTGGACGACTCACGAATTTTCTCCGTCTTAGCATACTAAGCGACACGCGCCTTGGTCATGGCAGCTGCAGCCGCAATATTTCGTCAACGGAATTAGTTGCCGGTTCTTTACATAGTACGAAGCTAAAAAGTAATGGTCCCTGTTTATGGGGCTTTTAATGCTTACACAAAAGCGTGCAGCATTTCTTGTCGCACGCTGTCGCAGAGGCTAAATCTCACTTGTTCTTGCCACCAGGCTGATCCCATCACGTACTAGGCCACATTGTGCAAGTGTTTAGTATCAACACTTACACCCGTATTTGCTTTCACGAATTCTTAAATCTATATCAGGTATACCGTTGACAACACACAACCTGTCGTCTTAAAGGGAACCCCTCGTCTCCTATGGAATAAAGCCCTATTGGTTTACCGGCGGTCTTTTAGAACCTCATACACCGCCGGTTCTTATACTCCTTTATAGGGAAGATTGTCAGTTACTGACGTTGATTTAGCCATTGCTGCAAACCGTCCAATACCCCTAATGCGCCGGGATAACTTGAACGCATAATCCATTCGGGTAAACAGTTTCGAACAGATGCATCACCGTTTGCGACAAGAACCCCGGGATAGTGATTGGACAACATGTCTCCGTCATTTTCGGCATTGCCGGCTACGAAACAATTCTGTGTTTTGACTCCGACTTGGCGCAGAATATAGTGCAGTGCTCGACTTTTCAATGCCGTACAAGGGAGAATATCCAACCGCATTTCATCCGGGTGCCACAAGATACGGGCCGGCAGATGATTGCTGGCTAGATACGATTTCACCACGGACACTAAAGTCGAGTCCTCTAATTCAAAAGCCACACGCCAATGAGAACTGCGCCCACGATAGATTACTCCAGGAATACTAGCCAATGCCGTGCGAAGGCGCCTGGGAGACCAATAACGGCGCTGTTCAAAGGCCCAGAATTCATCAGCGTCCAAATTCGGTCCCCAAAATATGTCGGCTCCCACATCAGTTGCAATGGCCAGAGGACGAGGAAATCCATAGCGGTTAATCAGAGAACACGCATTATTAAGCGTCCGGCCTGTAAGATAAATCACTCCCAGTTCCGGATGCTCCAGCAAATAGTCACGCACTTCCTGTTCTCCGCCGTGACCAATTAAGGTTCCATCAATGTCAGTAGCCAACACCCGTCTGATGGCGGCCACTGGATGCCACCTCCTCATACACTGCATGTAAACGCTGCGCCATGTGATTCACGGTATGATGCCTCTGAATCACTTCTTGGCCGCTTATTCCCATTTGCCTGGCACGATTGGAATTTTGCCATAACTCTAACGCGTTTTGCCACACTTGGTCAACGCGTGAACGATCAACGACAATTCCTGTTAAGTTGGGCTTAATCCAGTCTTCAACGCCGGGAACATTTGTTCCGACCACGGCGCTGCCGGAAGCCATCGCTTCTGCCACAGCCATCCCCAGCGTAGGCCCTTGATTAGGAGAAACTAATACCACTGAGGACCCCATATACATAGCTACCGCGTGATGAGGCATGGGTCCCAAAAATTTTACTGAAGACCCTAATTGTCGGGCCAGTTCCCGCAACCCGGGATCCGTGGGCATCCCCTCTACTACTTCTCCCGGACTTCCTCCGATGATGACCAGAACCAAATCTGAGGGAATCGATGAGCGGCTCATCACTTCGAGTAATTCTTGAATGCCACGACCGCGATTAAGACGTCCCACATAGAGAATTGGTGGTTTGATGAGACGAAGACCCCGCATCAATGGTCCTGCATCACGGACAAAAAAGTTCGTAATATCCACACCCGGAGGAACCACGTAAATCGGCACTTCGGGTGCCGTCTGATGTATCATTTCACTTTCCTTTAAATATGGGACAATTACGCCTTGAGCCTGATCCAGCAGTCGATCTTCGGTTTCCACACGCACCTCGGAGACCTCTTCACCCGGTCTTACAATCCATCGTCCCATCTTATAAGGCGAGTGTACCCAAGGAATTTTCAGCTCTGATGCGATATAGGAGGCTACCATTCCCGCAATCCAGAAATGGCTGTGAATAATGTGATATTCCCTTTGCTGTTCACGGATCCAATTCAAAGCCTGATCAGCAATGGCTTCTCGATTAGTATACCAGTCTTCGTCGAAAGCTAGTTTCTCCTCCCACCCTCTTAGACGAATGACTTGGCCTAAATGCCCAAAGGAATACCGTTCCGGCAAATCCGCGTGTTTTCGCAATGTCATCACATCTACCGCGTAGCCTAGATGTTGCAAATTGCGTCCCATTTGTCGAACAATCACTTGCTGACCCCCAGTGTCCCCGCCATCTAGAGGACTAAGAGGATCCGCCCGCAGAGAAATCTGCAGTACCCGCTTCATCATGACAAATCCCCCTCCACATACCAGGAAAAAACCCGGCTTTCCCGGGGGAAGGAATCAAATAAAAAAAACACACCTTGAGCCCCCTTACGCCTACGAAGTTAGCTGACGGGTTCGGGCTGCGAGCATGCCCGTTGCAAAGCAATTCACCCCACGACTCACGGGTCCTCCGCTCCTTTGACAAGAATTCGGCGTTATCAAGGATACTATAAGTATACGAAAAATGAAAAAACTCCGTCAATCTCCTAAAATTGCCTGCACGTAACTTTCCGCATCAAAGGGCATTAAATCTTCGACCTTTTCTCCCACTCCAATAAACCGGATCGGCAAACCCAGCTGCCTTTGAATGGACAAAGCGATCCCGCCCTTAGCCGTGCCGTCCAGTTTGGTTAGAACAATTCCCGTCACATGAACAACTCTTAAAAACACTTCTGCTTGAGCCAGACCGTTCTGCCCGGTTGTCGCGTCGATAACTAACCACACCGCGTGAGGAGCATCAGCGCGTTCTCGTTGTATCACACGGACAACTTTTTCTAATTCATTCATCAAATTCGATTTGTTGTGCAGTCGGCCTGCCGTGTCGATAATAGCCAGGTCGCGGCTTCGAGCAATGGCTGCACGTACAGTGTCATAGGCCACAGCCGCCGAATCGGCCCCCGTTCCCTGGCTCACGACTTCGACACCCGCGCGATGTCCCCATAGTTGCAATTGTTCTACCGCTGCGGCCCGAAAAGTGTCAGCAGCACCCAATATGACTTGATATCCTTGGCGTTTCATTAAATAGGCAAATTTTCCAGCTGTGGTCGTTTTGCCCGTACCATTAACCCCAACCATCAGCCATATGCTGGGTCTTTGAGGATCAAGCAACATCGGATCCGAGGTTGGGGGGAAGACATTCACCATGATTTTCTTCAGTAAAACCATGACATCGTCTCCTCGCAGAGGATTGCTAGCTCGGACCTCCTCACGCAACTGACCCAACAAATAGTCGACGGTGTCAAATCCCAGATCTGCCTCATAAAGAATTTCTTCTAAGTTGTCCCACAACGAATCGTCCCATTGGCGCCCTTGAACCAGGGTTTTAATCTTTCCACCAAGATTGTCGCGGGTTCGGGTCATACCTTCTTTGAGTCGGTTCCAAAAACCAGCCATTTTTCGTCATCACCTATCCTTCTCTAACCTCAGGCATTTGTTCAATTTGAACGGAAACCAGACGACTCCGTCCTTTTCCATCGCCTGCAACCCCCCACAGAGCATCGGCAATAGCCATTGTTGATTTATGATGCGTCACAATAACATATTGAGTCTTGCCACGATGTTCCCGAATGTACTCCGCAACCTTATGCGCATTGGCCTCATCTAGAGCAGCCTCCGCCTCATCGAGCACAACAAAAGGAGACGACTTCACACTCAATAAAGCGAAGAGCCAGGAAATCCCTCCGAGAGCTTTTTCTCCTCCCGATAAGAGCGACAGAGTTCCGGGTTTCTTGCCTGGAGGCGTAATCCGCAACTCCACACCCCGTTCCTCTCCCTCAATCCACCGAAAACCGCCTTCTCCTCCCAACAAGGCTGAACAGGCTTGATTAAACGCCGTTTCAACTTGTTGAGCAGTTTTAGTGATCCGAAGATCCACCTCTTGGTCAATTTGCCGCAATGTTCCCCGCAACTCGTCAGCCGACAGTTCCACATCGTGCCGCTCTGCCTCAAGGTATTCTAGACGTTTCTCAAGTTGTGTAAACAAGGCATAGACACCTGGATGAACCTCCCCTAAACTCTCCATGGTATTTTGCCATTCGTCCAACATCTTCTTTGCTTCTGGCAATTGGTCATTCTCCAATGGCTCGGTCTGGGCAGGCTCATAGCCTTCCCACTTTGCTCCTGTCCTTACCAATTGCTGTTCCAAATAATTGATCCGGCCTGCCGTTTTTCGGTCTTCTGCCATGATGCTCTGGGTTTTGGCCTCGTTTGTTTTCAACGCATCTTCAATTTGGTGCAATTGCTGTTGGACGTCATGAACTTCTTTGCCCTTCTGGTCAATCTGTTGATTCATCCTGGCCCGTTCTTGGCGCCGTACCGCCAATTGACTGAGAACCTTATCCATAGAATGCCGCAAGTCGTTCAAGCGCTGTTGTATAGTCTCTTTTTGGACCGTCAATTGCCGACTCTCTTCTTTATAGTACGCCAACAATTCCAAACGGTGGGAGTGAACTTGCCGAGAATGAAGATATTGCTCGTGGCGTGACTGATAGGCCTCTTTGAGTTGTTGCAGTTCCTGTTCAGTTTCCTGAATTGTTGCGAGAGTTGTGTCCAAAGTCTGGGTAGCTTGTTTCAAGCGAGTTCCAGCGCTTTCTAATGCGGACATCATGTCCCTAACCGCCTGTGTGTTGATTTCCCCGTCTTGCAGAATTCGCTTCAACTGGCTCAACCGCTCTTGATAGTGTCCTAGAGATTGCCGCAATTGTCCTTCTTTTGCCTCTAGTCCCGTTAATTCACCTTTTAATTGCTCTTGACGACTTTGTCTTTGTCTCAGCACCTCTTTTAACTGGGTGATCCGGTCAGAAAGTGCCCCAAATTTACCACTTTTTTCTCTCACCCGGCTTTCACTTCCGCCGGAGATTGCCCCTCCGCTCAAAATCACCTGGCCGTCTACGCTCACCATTCGGTACCGAAATTGATGAAGACGCCCCAGAGCGTTTCCCGCTTCCAAAGACTCAATCACCAAAACACGTCCCAACACATAACTCATGGCAGGAAAAAGTTCTGGATCAAAAGTAATCTGATCCAGTGCCCATCCAATGGCTCCGGGCTGATTGGCCAAGTAACGGTCGCGATCAGGTACAAGAGCCGGCCGAATTTGATCTAGGGGCAAAAGCGTGACGCGTCCGGCTCTTTGACGTTTAAGCCAATCCACAACATGTCTTGCATGAATTTCGGTATCGGTAATGACAAAGTACCGCTGAGCCCTCAATGCCACGTCGATCGCCCTGTGCAGTCGTGGAGGAATCGTAATAAGAGATCCTACAGTACCTAAGATCCCAGCAATTTGCCCCTCCTTCCCCATCTCCAAAACCGCTCGCACGCTAAAAGGCATAGTCTCTTCCTCTGACTCCACCGATCGCAGAGCCTTTATCTGAGCCTCGATCCGCCACAAATCTTGCTGCGCTTCATTTATGTCCTTGTTGACAAGCGCCAATTCTTGTTTCACGGCCCTATGTGTCTGCTTCACATCCTCATAAGATGCCTCGGTTGACGTATACAGGGTTCGCAAGCGGGATTCTTCGGACTCCCAGTTTGTTACGGTCGCCAGTAAATCATCATGACCCGCCAGATTCAGTGCCCCTTCTAAACGGTCCCGGCGCCTCTCTAACTGCCGTGTTTCTTCTGCTAAACTCTTGATAATGGCTTCCTGGCGCTGCCGATCCTGAATTTGTTCGTCCAAAATGCGTGCCTTGACGTCGAGTGCAGTACGCATCGACTTCAGCTCTGGTTCGCTGCCAGAGGCCTTTTGCACCGTATCGAGATCTGCATTATCCTCAGTATCGGTGAGATTTGCTAATTTCTCACTAACATCTTGTAACTGGCAGGTAATTTTTGAACTCTGCTCCTCGAGACCCTCTATTTCCCGTTCCAAACCTTCTTGTTCCGCTTCTAACCGGGCAATATAGGTGTCGATCACAGCCATGGATTGTCGCTTGGTTTCAACCGTGTTCTTTGCTGAATCCAGCCTCTCTTTCATCTGGCCCTGAAGCAAAACTTTCTGATCACGTTCACTTCTGAGAGTTTGTAACTCGACCTCTAAATCAGCTCGCCGGCGATTCATTCTTGCCAAGGTCTCCTGCCACATGGCTTGATCTTGCATGGCTTGCAGATATTGGGTCAATTGGTAACGCGTTTGCAGATCATGATATCGGTGTTTTATGTCTAAATAGGTCTTTTCGACATGAGCGTCTTCCGCTATCTCTTCCTTTTGGTTACGAACATCCGCGATAAGATCACCTATGCGGTCCAGATTGCGCTGCACATCAGTCAAATGCTGCAATGTCTCCCGTCGTTTCACTTTGTATCTCGAAACACCTGCCGCTTCTTCCAACTGTTCCAATCGTTCTTTTGGCTTCATTAACAAGGCCGCTTCGACTCGCCCTTGCCCAATAATGGCGTAATTGAACCGGCCAATGCCGCTGTCAAGAAACAAGTCCACAATATCTTTTAAACGAACCACACGCCCGTTTAAAAGATATTCAGAATCACCCGAAAGATAATAGCGACGTGTAATTTGCAGCGATTCGGGCCAGTCTTCCATTTCTTTGTCATGATTATCAAACAATAGACTCACTTCGGCCATCTTAGCCCGGTGGTTGTTAGAGTCGGTATGCAATAAGTCCTCCCACCGCTCAGCACGCAGTTCCTTAACCCGTTGTTCGCCCAAGGCCCACCGAATAGCGTCGATCACATTGCTCTTCCCGCCGCCATTAGGCCCCACAATCACACTGATACCCGGATTCAATGCGACACGGGTATCTTGCAAAAAGGATTTAAAACCATACAGCACAATATTTTTTAGGAACATTTAGCCCACCATTTCGCATGCGTAGAGTACCCATTTCTGACTTGCGGTGACATTGTATCATACAGTCTTTCGGGCCCTCGTTCTGGTAATCTGGCGATACCGCCCATTTACACACTGTATGTTACTCAAAACCAGATGATTCCTGAAATTTCCACCACCGTTTCTTACCCTCAACAGCACCATTTTCTTGTATATTAGGGACGGTACGGGGTGAAAACGACTGCCACACTCCGGCAGCCGACACATAGACCCCCGAAAAAATACAATAAATAAGCGGCGCTAATGCGTTGCCAGGAGGAGATTTTGGACACATGGAAGTGTTAAATCGCATGGCTTATCTAATACTTGAAGACCCATTCATCACCGCCGCAGAGTTATCCCAAAAATTAGGTTATTCGGAAGAAAAGACGATATATTATTGGCTCTCTAAGGCTCATTATCAAGGATTACAGGCATTTAAACGCGCTGTTGTCGGGGGACGTTTTCGGTTGCCTGCCCATGCAGCTCGTGAAAATCATTCTCATTATGGGCGCTTGCCTCTTGTGGGCGGTTTCAGTCAAGATGGCAAGCCTATTGTCACTAAGGAAACTCTTTCGGGAAGTCTTGCCGCAAACGTTCTAGGCCGTCTGGCATGGCGCTATCATGGACCCGTGCAAGGTCCGGTTCAAAGTGGCGATCTGCTTCTGCTTAGTCCCTTACAGGACAACGACCCCGCCAAATGGATATTGGTCGGCTCTCCTAAGTTACCGACAGTGTTACTCCGCGTGGCGTCAGGATCTGACATATGCTACATCCATCCCGATACTTACGAATCGGTGAATGTCGAATCCGAAAAATACCGCATTGTGCAGATTCTTCGCAACTTGTTTTAAAGACGCATAGCATTGATACACACATAATTGCCATGTCCCTCCACTATCTCCAATCTGCGCCAGGGTCAAGCTGTCATGGTTATGTTACAATGGTCTGCAAGTTCCGGGGTCAGTGCCTGGAGATATTGCCTGAATTCCGTTCGACGCCACCGGCATGTTATAGTAGCGTTGACAAAGGACGATAAAGGCGAGGGATGAGATGGTGTATTGCCGTCATTGTGGGGATCAAATTCCGGTTGATAGTGTATTTTGTCCCAGTTGCGGCCAAAGCTTATTGCTAGATACCAGTTCGGCCGATCCTGTTCTGGAGGAAGCTGCAGCAATTCATTCTACAGCACCTAAATCTCCAGGGAAAAAGAACTGGATTGAAAGAGTAAAGACATCAGCAGTCCGGCGTTACCTTAGATCGACTTTAAGCGTTATACGATTCGACGGGGTTAAACGCCAGACTGCCCGATGGTCCATCTCCCAAGTACTGCTTGGAGGAAGTTTCGCTTTTTCGCTCGTCGGATTTTTATGGAGTCTCTTTGGACATCAAAACGGAGTCTCATGGATCGGTTTTGGAATTGTTCTTGGTTTGGGCGCGGTCTACACTAAAGAACCGCCCAATCACGGCGATCCCCCTGAAATATCGGGGTAATTTGCAACAAAGGAGATGACATAAGAGCGTGCGTTGCCCTAAATGTGGACAGGAGAATACGGCCGGTTCGGCGTTTTGTCGATTTTGCGGACGGAAATTGCCTGATTCCGCTAAAAAGCGCCGAAAGTTAGGAATGCCAAACATGGCATCCTCATCCGGCCAAGCAAAGGACAAAGGCAGCAAAGGTAGTAACAATAAGGAAAAAACGCCCAGGGGTTCCCGCCGGAAAATACGTTGGGGCCGCGTTATTCTTTTAGGAGCTACCGGCTTCTTGGTCTCAGGCTTTGGGTATAGCGGCTATGTTGCCTATAAGGCTTTTCAATCGTTGCCGTCTATTCAATCTATCGTGTCAGCCCAATCTCGCGGTCAAGATTCGGTGATTTATGACCGGTTTGGTCAACCCGTAGCCAGACTTCACGGGTCCACTAACCGCGTGAATGTGCCCATTTCACAAATCTCTCCTTATATGCAACATGCCATTGTTGCGATTGAAGACCACAGTTTTTATACGAATCCGGGTTTTGATTTAACCGCTATTATCAGAGCAGCCGTGGTGGATGTCATTCACTTGGCACCCGTTCAAGGCGCTAGCACAATCACCGAACAACTAGCCAAAGACATGTACTTGAGCCCGCAGAAAACCATGGTCCGCAAGGCACGTGAATTTCTTATCGGCCTGGAGTTGGCACATACCTACTCCAAGCAACAAATCCTGGATATGTATCTCAACCAGGTCTATTTAGGCGACGGAGCCAGCGGGGTCTACGCTGCGGCCAAAGCCTACTTCAACGAAAAACCGTCTCAGCTGACCTTGCCGCAAGCTGCAATGCTGGCCGGTTTGCCACAGGCTCCTTCGCTTTATGACCCTTTGGTGAACTTTAAACTAGCGAAACAGCGTCAACGCTTGGTGCTGGGCGCTATGGCTAAATATGGCTATATTACTAACGCCCAAGCCCAGGCCGCTTATAAAGCTCCTCTTCATTTGCACCCCGTGGCTGTTGATGCTGCCAATAGTCAAATCTATCCCTACCCCTGGTATGTGGATCATGTGATTCGCATGCTGTACAAAAAAGGGTTTACCGGAACACAAATTTTCAGCGGCGGGCTAAAAATCTATACAGCTTTGGACCCGAAGGTCTATAATATTGCTCAAAATGCCGTAGACAGCAATATGAATCACAACTTCGGTGTCTCCCATTCGTCGAATCCCACTTATCAGGCCGCTGCCGTGGTGGAAGATCCTCACAACGGATACATCTTGGCCGCTATCGGCGGAAGAAAGTTTAGCCAGCCTTTTCAAGAGAACCTGGCCACCAATTCTAGTGTTCACCGGTCAACAGGATCCGCTATTAAACCGTTATTAGAATACACGCCGGCCATCGCCAAGGGTTACACCCAAATGTCTGTGCTTCAGGACGTGCCGATTTTCAAGGTTAATGGCCAATGGTGGCCGCATAACGACAACCATTTATATCGCGGTTATATGGACCTGCGGGATGCGCTGGCGATTTCGGACAATGACGTTGCTGTCCACTTGCTGCACGACATCGGTCTAAATTACGGCTACAATTTTGCCAAAAACAAATTCGGTTTGCCTTTAAGCCCTTCGGATCTCCATGCGGGATTAGGAATTGCCATTGGCGGGCTGCCGCAAGGGTTCAACGTATACCAGATGACCCAGGCTTATTCCACATTTCCGAATAATGGTGTCAGAATGAAGCCCATCTGGATCACTAAGGTTGTGAACAGCAATGGGGCCGTCGTGTTTCAAGATACGCCTCATGGAACTACAGAGTTTAGTCCACAAGTAGCCTATGTTATGGATAAAATGATGGAACGGGTTTTGGACCCACACCCCATTCCTTCCATTGGACCAGGCTCCTATTCGACCGGTTATGACCTCGGTATAGGGCGGCCCGCAGCAGGTAAAACAGGGACAAACAACGGTGAGGCCGACGCGTGGTTTATGGGATATACCCCGCAACTCATGGTTGGGGTCTGGGAAGGCAACCGCAAAGGCGAATATCCGCAGCCATCTACCCCGAATGGCCCTGCTTACGGAGATGTTGCGGCAGGCCCCATTTGGAAGCAGATCATGCAACAGGTCAATAGTGCAGAACATCTCCCTGTAAAACATTTTCCTCGACCGAACAACATGGTTTACGTGCCCAATGTTAGTATTACTTCGGGCAAAATTGCGAGCCGTTACGCCCCATCCTCAGATGTTCAGGGGGCTTGGTTCATTAAGGGAACTCAGCCAACAACAATTGGCAACACTCATTATCCCGTAAAAGTGGTGGCCTCGCATCCGAATGAGCGATGGCAGCCAGGCTGTGGCCCTTATGTCACATCCACATTCTTGCGTCAAGAATCAGATTGGCATTCTGGGGTACCGGTTCCTTGGGACTCTAAATTCTGGGCTCCCACAAAAACTTGCACGCCGAACCAGCAACCGTCAGCGTCCACTTCACCATCTAGTTCACCGTCCACTTCACCATCTAGCTCACCGTCGACCTCGCCATCTCGTTCACCATCGAATTCGCCATCCAAATCAACCAGTGTCTCCACGTCACCGTCTTCCACTTCTTCACCCCGCCGGTCGTCCCCTAGTCCCTCATCTTCGCCGTCTTCTGCATCGCCCTAGGATGGTGAATGCGACAAGCTTACAGATGATGGGAGCCGGACTCACGACTCCTCAGTAAAAAAGAAAGACGACGAGAAGTTATGCTTTCGTCGTCTTTCTTTATCTCTACTCTCACACACCCTACTCGTGGGAAGATGGAGGGGACGGTTCAGATGCTGACGATTGTTCTATGAATTGTTTGAGTGCTAATCGAGCGCTCTGCTGTTCCGCTTCCTTCTTGCTATGACCAATGGCGCGGCTTATGGCCACTCCTCCCACTGATACCTCCACCTCAAAACTTTTGGCGTGATCGGGGCCATAAGATCCCACCACTGCATATGTGGCTTCTTCTCCACGTCGCCGCAACCATTCATTAAGGGCTGTCTTGTGATCCCTTCCTGTTTCACGTTGTTCTACGCTTATCAGAGCAAAGTTCAACACATGCAAAATGAATCGCCGAGCTTGTTCGAGACCGCTGTCCAAGTAAATTGCCCCGATGATGGCCTCCATAGCATCAGCCAATAATGAATGCTTGGAACGTCCACCGCTCCGCTCTTCACCTCGCCCTAATCTCAAAGATTCTCCCACATGCAGGTTAAAAGCAGCCTCGGCCAAGGTCGCTTCACAAACAATGGCTGCCCTTCCTTGACTCAATTGACCTTCGGTCCACTGACCATTGTGAGCGTAGAGCCACTCCGTTACTACAAGCTGCAACACGGAATCGCCCAGAAATTCCAGTCGTTCATTATGAGCTTCCTTGCGAAATCCCTCGTTGGCATAAGACGAATGCGTTAAAGCTTGTTTAAGAAGATTCTGATCTTTTATCCACTGTTCAAGGTTGTTGGCGCTCATGGAACATACTCCCGTGCGATAAGAGATGCGTTCTGTCCACCAAAGCCGAACGCATTAGACATTACCACATGAACTGTACGGTTTTGAGGCCGATTCGGAACATAATTTAAATCACAGTCCGGACTTGCGTGGTCCAAATTGACTGTGGGGGGAACTTGCTGCCGCACAATTGCCAAGAGCGAGGCAATCATTTCGACTGCCCCCGCCGCGCCCAACAAATGACCTGTTGAGGACTTCGTAGAGGATACCGCTAGCTGATAGGCATGTTCTCCAAACACGCTTTTTATGGCTAGAGTTTCCGCCAAATCTCCTTTCATCGTCGATGTACCATGCGCATTAATATAATCTATCTCTCGCGGACTAATGCCTGCATCCTCCAGCGCTCGCCGCATCGATTGTGCTGCGCCCCGTCCCTCCGGATGGGGTTCAACCACATGATACGCATCCGCCGAGCGTCCATACCCTATGAGTTCTGCATAGATGTGCGCCCCCCGGCTTTTGGCAAAGCTAAGCGATTCTAAAACCAAGAAGCCCGCCCCTTCGCCCATGACAAATCCATCACGCTCCTGGTCAAAGGGCCGGCTCGCATGTTGTGGGTCATCATTGCGGGTTGACATGGCTTTCATAGCGCAGAACCCTGCGAAGGATATGGGCAGCAACACGGCTTCGGTTCCCCCGGCCAACATGATGTCGGCTTCACCAAACTGAATGGTCCTGTAGGCATCTCCGAGAGCACTGCCCGACGATGCACAAGCCGTAACCAAAGTGGCATTCGGTCCCTGGAAATTGAACCGGATAGCCAGTTGCCCGCCAGCAATGTTGCCAATCATTTTGGGGATGAAAAACGGACTGACGCGGCTAGGTCCTTTCGTCAACAAAGTTTCATGTTGTTCCGTAAGGGTTTCCATACCCCCAATCCCGGTTCCCACAGCCACCCCAGCGCGCTCCGGGTCCACTTCCTCTTCTATCAAGCCAGCATCATTGTACGCTTCTTGCGCCGCTCCGATCGCTAATTGTACGAAACGGTCCATGTGCCGCATGTCTTTTTTTTCTAGATACCTCAGCGGATCAAAATCGTGGACCTCAGCCGCAATTCGGGTGGAAAACTGTGATACATCGAATCGGGTTACAGGTCCGACAGCACTATGTCCGCTGGTCAAGCCGTCCCAAAAGGCAGAGAGACCGGACCCAACCGGAGATATCACTCCCATTCCTGTAACCACCACACGTTCGCGCTTCATTCCTTGCTCCCTCCCCTAGTACCCAGGAACCCTCTCCTCGGAACCAGGGCCATAAATTAGGCATTTTCCCGAATATATTCAACGGCATCGCTGACCGTACTGATTTTCTCAGCTTCATCATCCGGAATCTCGAGACCAAACTCTTCTTCCAATGCCATGATTAACTCGACAATATCGAGTGAATCAGCTCCCAAGTCATCAATGAATGAAGCTTCTGGGGTAACCTCTTCTTCATCCACACCTAGCTGATCCACAATGATGTCTTTAACTTTGTCAAAAACCTGTTCTTTGTTTGCCACGATTCACAACACCTCCAAAATTAGTCCATTACCAGGCCGCCATCAACCACTAGGGTCTGGCCTGTAATGTAATCCGCTTGAACAAGAAACCATACCGCATCAGCCACATCTTCGGGACGCCCGGCGCGCCCTAAAGGGATCTGACTGACCAATTGTTCATAGGCCTCCGGTTTCATCTGTTGAGACATTCCGGTATCGATAATCCCCGGGGCCACCACATTGACAGTAATCTGCCGGGATGCCACCTCCCGCGCAACTGAGCGGGTAAACCCTATCACCCCCGCCTTTGCCGCCGCGTAATTTGCCTGCCCTGCATTACCAAGAATACCCGCAACCGAAGAGATTGTAACAATGCGTCCAAACCTTTGCTTCAACATCCCGCGCAACGCAGCGCGAGTGCAAGCAAAAACGCCAGTAAGATTAGTGGCAATAACCTCTTCCCAGTCCTGGCTTCGCATGCGCAACAACAAAGTGTCCCGGGTTATTCCTGCATTGTTCACTAATATATCCAAATGACCCCAGTCTTGCGTCACGGAGTTGACCAAGTTTTGTGCGTTATCCAGATTCGAAATATCTGCCGGATAAAGCCCACAACGTCCTCCCTGTGACCGAATGATATCTTGGGTCTCTTGGGCAGCACTACTATTGCCACGGTAATTTACTGCAACTATCATACCTTGCTGGGCTAATTTTAGAGCGATGGCACGGCCAAGACCGCGAGAGGCTCCCGTCACCAGTACTACTCTTTGATCCCAAGGCACCCGCAAATCCACTCCCTATCAGTCATATGGCTTCCAGGCAATAATTCTTAGCTATTATAGCCTGGGGCCTGGACGAGTTCAAGAGCTTTATTTAAGCTGCTCTCATCTTCTACATTAAAGACTTTTTGCTTACGATCAATCTTTTTTATCAAACTCGTTAGACTCCGACCAGGCCCAAACTCGATAAAACCTTGAATTTCCATCGTCTTGGCGCGTTCAACACTTTGTTGAAATTGCACGGGATGAGAGACTTGGCTAATCAAACGAGGTATTATCTCGGACTCGTTGTAACACAGTTCAGCATCCACATTCGCCAGAACACCAAATTCCGCTTTGCCTAGCCGGATGTCGCCCAAGGCTTTGGACAAAACGGCACCCGCTGGCATTAGGAGCCGGGAGTGAAAAGGTGCAGAAACCGACAGGCGCACCACCCTGGCTCCCATGGATCGAGCGCGTTCTTCTACAGCCTCGAGACCAGAAAGAAAACCTGATACAACGATTTGTCCCGGTGCGTTATAATTGGCGGGCTGAACCCATCCTATGGTCGACGCTTCCTGACACAAAGCCTCCACTTCATGACGTTTTAGTCCTAATATTGCGGACATCCCGCCTAATCCTTTCGGAACCGCTTCTTGCATAGCTCGCCCACGTATACGCGTTACGCGAACTGCATCCGAAAGGCTAAACACCCCTGACGCCGCGTATGCGGAATATTCTCCAAGTGATAATCCGAACCCGACAGTAATAGGCAAATCGGCACAACGGCTTCGGAAAGTTCTCCATGCCGCCACACTCGCCACCAATATGGCCGGCTGTTGCACTTCGGTATCGCGCAGGCGTCCCTCAGGTCCTTCAAATATAATCTCAGACAGTTTGTAGCCTAGGGCATCATCCGCCTCTTCAAAAACTGATCGAGCTTCGGGATAGTTGTCAAATAGTTGCCGACCCATTCCCACATACTGAGACCCTTGGCCGGGGAACATAACTGCCCATCCTGACACAATCTTCCCCCCTCTTCTAGGCAATTACCGGCACCCGCAGATTACTTACCCCATCGAATGACATTAGATCCCCAGCTCAGGCCGGCGCCAAACGCACACAACACGACAACGTCGCCGTCGTGCAGCCGTCCCTCCATCCTGGCTTCCTGAAGAGCCAAGGGTATCGTCGCGACCGAGGTATTCCCGTAGCGATCGATATTCACCACGACCCTTTCCGGATCTAATTCAAAGCGCCGAACAGCCGCATCAATAATCCGCAAATTTGCCTGATGAGGAACAAGCAGGTTCATATCCCCAACGGTAAGTCCCGCCCGTTTTAAACCTTCCTCGACAGCCTCTGGCAACGCTTTCACAGCGAAGCGGAATGTCTCATTGCCATTCATTTTCAAATAGTGCTGGCGATTTTCTACGCTTTCCTTGCTGGCCGGCATTAGAGAGCCGCCACCCGGTTGAATTAACAAATTCCCACCGCGGCCATCTGCCTGCAAATATGAACTCAAGACACCGTGATCTGTGTCTTCTTTCCTCTGAAGAACAAAAGCCCCGGCGGCGTCTCCAAATAGCACCGCCGTTGTTCTGTCTTCATAATCGGTAATACTCGTTAATTTGTCTGCGCCAATTACCAAAATATTATGGTAGCTCCCCGCTTGAATTAGCGCCGAAGCCATTTCCATACCATATATTAACCCGGTGCAACCAGCCTGAAGATCAACTCCCGGAATTGGCTTATCCGTCAATTGATGTTGGACTCTCGCAGCCGTCGAGGGAAATATCGTATCGGGGGTATTCGTAGCACAGACAATAAAGTCCAGATCTTCAGCTTCGATTTGTGCATCCTTCAAAGCGAAACGGGACGCTTCAGTCGCCATGGAAGATGTGGTTTCGTCCTCCCGGGCTATGTGACGCTCTCGGATGCCCGTCCTGGTCACAATCCATTCGTCCGAAGTGTCCACGATTTTTTCCAAATCATGATTCGTTAAGATAGCCTCGGGAACGTAGGTGCCGAGACCCGCTACAACGGCACGTGTTTTCATAGGTGCGTTTCTTCCTCTCTCACCCGTTCTCGCAACCGATTTTGGGTGTTCTTGTGACAATAATTGTAAGCCAATCGAATAGCGCTGTTAAACGCTTTACTCTGGCTGGCACCGTGTACTTTATAAACAATTTGTTCGAGTCCCAGCAACGGGGCTCCTCCGTATTCTTGATAATCCATCCGTCGTTTCAATGCCATCAGTCCGTCTTTTAGGAAGTACGCCGCAAGTTTCGTCGCAAAATTTTGCGTCAGGAGTCCCTTTAATTCTCCCATCAGATCCCGCGCCACACCCTCTGTCAGCTTGAGTGCGATATTCCCGCTAAATCCGTCTGTCACAACAACATCGGCATGACCTTGTAAAAGCTCACGCGCCTCAATATTTCCGACAAAATTCAATCCCGATTTCTCCAACCGCTCGTAAGTTTCCCTGACCAAAGGGGTGCCCTTGCGCGGTTCTTCGCCTACATTCAAAAGACCAACCCTGGGGTTGTCAATGCCATACACTTCCTGGCAATAATAAGCCCCCATGATGCCATATTGAACAAGCTGGGAAGCTTTGGGATCCAAGTTGGCTCCAACATCCAACAAAAGCAAACCCCATCCTCTCATCACCGGCAACAAAGCCGACAACGCGGGCCGTTCAATGCCGCTCATCCGTCCCACAACAAACAATCCGGCCGTCATCAAAGCTCCTGTGTTCCCGGCAGAAATCACCGCATCGGCCTTACCGGATTGCGCAAGCCGCATAGCTTGCACCATGGATGAGTCTGGTTTACGGCGTACCGCCTGTACAGGGGCTTCCCCCATCCCAATCACCTCAGGGGCATGATGAATATGCACTCTGGTGTGACGGGGACGGTCTTTCCAAATGGACGTGATTTCGTCATGATCACCCACCAAGACGATTTCCAAATCCTCAATGTTCTCAACCGCCTGCAACGCCCCCAAAATAGGCGCGGATGGCGCGTGATCTCCACCCATCGCGTCAACCGCGATTTTCACGGTAAAGCCTCCTCTTTACGATCCTTCTTCACTCCCAATTTATGACCGTCAAAGGGGTCGGTCAGCACGACAAACTTTCCCCGGAAGACTGTGTTGTCACCAACACGGCTAATCACCAGCACAACCCACCGATTGCCCCGACGGCGAATAACCTCGGCCCCTGCCACGATTTGCTGTCCCGCCCCCACTACATGCTTGAATTTAGCATTCGCGAGCCCAGTTACTGCACTGTCTCCATCCACAACGGCCAACGCCAGGGAATCAGCTTGAGCATAAATAAAATGCGACTGAATAATACCAGATCCCACAAAGGCCATGGATTCATCCGTAGTCAGTAAAGAACGCCCGCTTTGGCCAATCACCAAGTCAACTAAATCGCCCACCATGTCCTGGCGTTTCAAAGTGCGGGTATGCACGACACTCAGACGCGCCAAGCCCTCTGAGCGAAGGCGCAGCTCCGGGATACCGAGATGAAGCCGATCCAGCCGTATCGTGGGAACACTCACTCCAAACTGTTGAGCCAGATCCTCATCCGTCTGCAAAGGATTTTCCCGAAGAGATTCAGCTAGTTTCCGTTGCCGCTCGACACGGTTTAAGCGAGCCATACGGCACCTCCACTTATGAACAAATCATATGACTATGTCATAAATATGGCAATAAAAAGATTCCATGACCACAAAAGCCATGGAATCTCCCATTAGACATCGTGTTGCACAACGATGCGGCCATTATAATATCCACAGTGCGGGCAAACATGATGAGGCAATCTGTCCTGATGGCAACGTGGACACTCAACCCATTGCGGAGCCGTTAGCCGCCACATCGACCTCCTTTTGCGCGTCCTAGACCGCGACATCTTTTTCTTGGGAACAGCCATATTCTTCCTCCTCTATAACTTTCATACTCAGATTACGATGACGAACTGTCCTCCGGAAACTTGAGTCGACTCAACTGAGCCCAACGATTATCCATCGACATTTCACAATGACATGTCCCCGTATTTAGATTTGTTCCGCATATGGGACATAGTCCACGGCACTCCTCACCACAAATCGGAGCATAAGGAATGGATGCGCCGAAGGCATCAGCCACAATTTCGTCCAGCAAAACTTTGTCACCTTGAAAACGAAAAAAATCCTCATGAGGATCACTCGCTCCCGGTTCTTCGCGAAACTCTTCCGCTACCGAAAACGGTACGGGCAAATCAAACGTTTCGAGGCAACGTGAACAGACCGCCTCAACATGCCCTACACCATCCAGCTCAACAATCAAGGCCCGGCCGACATTGCGCACAGTGACATCCATTTCCGCTGCTCCCCGCATGGGATACATGGAGCGCTCTTGCGCTACCTCCGGCCACTCTTCAGAGAGATGCTGCGTTTCCTCGCGACCTACCCATTTTTTAACATCGGAAACACGGATATGCATACAGCCCACCTCGCAAAACTCCAATGAATTATAGCCATTACCCACATTGTCTGTCAACTTCTTGGCTTGGACTGGGCCAGGACCTCCTTAACTGTATTGTATCATGTCTCACAGATGCTTCTTGGCCACCCATTCGACAAACGCCCATACGGCAAGGGCTGCCACTAAGAAGAAACCGATGTCCGCAACAGGAACACCACCGATTCGCGTAAGATGATCTTTATACACAATGAACGCTGTCCCAAGCATAATGGCCCCAAGTAATAAACTTAGAGCTACACGGTTTATCAGTTTCTCCCAATGAGCTAGGATTCTCTCAATATGCCTATCTTCCACCACAATCCGGAATTCCCCGCGCCCGAGAGTATTCAACACCGCCTTGATGTCACGGGGACCGTCAGAGATTAGATGAGACCAATCTGCGCCAATATCGGCAATGTTCTCAACCCACTGGGAGGGACTGAAGCGAGCCCATAAGAGTCGAGGTGCCAGCTTTTGTCCAAGTTCCACTAAAGACAAACGACTGTCCAATTGACGCACCACGCCATCCGCAATAATAACCGTCCGTGCCAGCAATGTGTACTCGCTAGGGAGGCGAATATGGTACTTTTGCGTTAGGTGAAGCAGTGCTGCAATGGCTTGGCCCACATTAAAATTTTGTAAGTCGGCATCATAATACCGCCGTCGCAACAACTCCACATCATAATAGAGCCGTTCCGTATCCACATGAGGCGGAGCTACGCCCATAGCCAACAAGGCTGAAACTACCTTGTCAGAGCGTCCTCGAGTAAGAGCGATAATTAAATCCAAAGAGCATTTTCGCATTGGAGGTGAAAACATACCAACAAGCCCCCAATCCAAAAATACAAGCATTCCATTTTCCATCACATGGACATTACCGGGATGAGGGTCTGCGTGAAACAGTCCCGCAACAAAAACTTGATTATAAATGGCCTCTATGTAGCGTTCCGCGATGTTGCTTACATCCAATCCCATATTTTTTAACATATTGGTATCGGATATTTTGACCCCTGATATCTCGTCAAGAACCAAAACATCCGGATGTGTCAAATCCAAAATTGGCAAGGGCACCCGGTAGGCGGGGTTCTTAAACGTTTTGTGGGCCAAAGCAGTATAATGTGCCTCTGTCGTAAAGTCCAATTCGTTGTGAAGGGCGTTAATGAGTTCTTCCACCACATGTCTTAAATCATACTGCCTCGCCCATTCACTGCGTTTTTCTGCCAAAGTGGACAAACTTCTCAGAATAGCGAAATCCGCTTCACTGCGCTGCACGATTCCAGGTCTGCGAACTTTGAGCACCACCCGGCGCCCATCTTTGAGCACGCCGCGGTGCACTTGTCCAATCGAAGCGGAAGCCAGCGGTTGGGGTTCCAAATCCTCCAGAACCTTCGATAATGGCATGGACCAAGCAGCGGTCAGAATATTTTTCACCGCATCAAAACTGAAGGCCGGAACATCGTCTTGAAGGCGCGACAAAGCTTGAATCAACGATGCGGGGAGAAGATCCGGACGCGTTGACGCCAACTGTCCCAATTTGACGTATGTTGGTCCCAAAGCGGCAAGCACCAGTACTAGCCGCTCGGGCCAGTTCGCGTCCATGTCTGGTTGAAATTTTCCCAATAAGCGTGTGGACCAGGGCAGATACCGGGAGAGGCCTAGGCGGTCCAGAACCATAACGAACCCATGCCGAGCCAACACGTCTACAATTTCCCGAGTTCTGTGCCAGTGTTTTTGTTTGATAGTCATAAATCCAGGCATCTAAGAACGACTCGCTTCCAACACCTGAACCTCATCGCGCAATCCATAGTTTGCGAAGTCTTGGTTTCAATATCCATATCCCATGGGCATATAAGAGCACAGCCCCCAAACGGCACGGCAAACATCATTCTTTATTGCCGCTCCCTTTGGTTCCGTGACCCAACACCTGTTCGATTTTGCTGGCAATTTCCTGACTCTGTCGAATCACACTCCGCAACTTCTTAAGATTAGTTTCCAATTCTTGGCTCAACTCATACTGAGCATGTGTCAAAACTTCGGCAACAGATTGCTCCTTGGTCTCAGACCCTTTCGAGTGCACTTTCGCTCTTTTGGATTTGGAACTCTCGCCTACATCGGACGCCTTGGAATCTTTCGACTCCTCATGGGAGCTGGAGTGCTTTTGGCTGTTTTGAGAATTTTTTTTGGAATCCGAGCTATCATGGGATTTCTCCTGAGCTCCTTGTTGCGTTCCCTGCATTTCCAGAATTTCCTTATGAATAAGTTGGCGCAACGCTTTAAGGTTCTTTTTTTTCCCGTCTGATCCGCCCGACGAACGCATTGATTCCTCTTCTGATGCTACAGAATCCGAATCCTCATCCGTCTTCATACGGCTGAGTTCCTGCCGAACCACCTCGCGTATAGACTGCTCATTATCATGGCCATCCGCTGTGCCTTGAATCCCCATAGCTATCCCTCCCACAGATTTCTCTGTCGCAAGTAGTATGGGATAAAGAAGCCACGTCTATGCCTTTTGATTCGTCGATTTTTGAAGATCGTGCAAGGCTTGAGTGAGATTCGTCACGGGATAAATTTTCATCCCGTATCCCTTCTTTTTATTCATGGCTTCAGCTTTAGCATAGTTGGCTTTCGGGCAGAGAAAAATTGTGGCGCCAGCCCGGTGCACAGTAATAACTTTCTGCGCAACCCCACCGATGGGCAACACTTTTCCTGAGGGAGTAACCTCTCCCGTTCCCGCCACATTGCGTCCTTTGGCTAAGTTGGTTCCGGTAATTTGGGAATAAATCGCTAGAGCAAACATCATGCCCGCACTGGGACCGCCGATATTACCACTATTAATAGTGACCGGTCGCGGAACAACTGGGGTCGTAAGACTCGTAATCATTACCCCAATGGCTGGAGCGCTGTCATGCGGAATATGTGTTGTGCGAATGGGCACAACTTGCGTCTGATGATGGTATTTCACGGTAAAGGGCACCACTTCACCGAATTTAAAGTGCTTCTTCATAATCCCATGAACCTGCTTCGGGCTACTCACAGGATATGAACCGACCTTGGTGATTAGATCCCCTGGCTTCAGCTTGCCGCGAGCATTGCCGGTTTTCAAAACCGACAACACCAGTGCCCCGGGTACCGTTTTGACATAGGCGTGAAGCCCGGCCAGTTTTTCTCCTGCCACTTCAGCGGTCAATTTGCTGTTTAACATCAGATTGGCATTAAACTGAATATACTGTTTCATATTTAAGCCACCCATGGCATAACTGGCTTTCAACAGTTCCACATTAGGATCCAGACGGGACCCCAGATACGTCAGTTCATTAACCCGCGCTATACCGACTGCTACCATAAACAGCTGCCCTTTGTTATGTTGTTTACCGCCTTTTACCCTGACCATCTGCGCCAAATTTCCCGTCACACCGGGATATACCACAATGTACGGCGTAGGAATAAACCACAATACAATGGCAGCAATAATCAAAATCACAAAACTCCAGATGATCCACTTCAGGGATTTTCGTTTGGTCATTTAATGCCTCCTTGCCCTTTGTCGGTCGACAACCACGTTGAATTAGCTGTTGAGCTTTTGCATAATCAGCCCGATAGCTTGTTCGCAGGCCTCTTCCCCCGCCCGAACCAATTCTTCCACGTGACCAAAATGAGCATCACGGATAAAGCCCACTTGTGGTTCGATTACAACGTCAGCCTCCACGGGTTGATAACGCCGTAAGTCTCGTACCATAATATCAAATGTCTGAAACAGCACATCAAACATTGAATTCACTTGAGGTGAGAGATCCACGCCAACATCAACCGCAACCACGAGATTATGAGGCATTGTCCGGGCTACATTAACCGGTACCCGGTTAACAACCCCGCCATCGACTAATATTCGCCCGTCCATGACCACCGGACTGAAAATCCCCGGGACTGAGGCAGTTGCACGGATAGCTCGCGCTAAGGGACCAGAGTTCAAAACGACCTCCGTTCCTTTTTCAATGTCCACGGCAACGACTTGCAAAGGAGGACGGCAGTCTTCAAATGATTTTCCTTGCGTAAACAGGTTAATGAGTCCCTCAAGTTTTTTTCCTGCTAACAATCCCATCCGAGACACGGAAAAATCTATCCAGTGGGTACGCCTTATTCTCTTTACCAGATTCTCCAACATTTCCCCTGAGTACCCGCTGGCATAAAGAGCTCCGATCACTCCACCCATGCTGGATCCGGCAATGCCGGATATAGGAATCTGGTACCGTTCCAAGACTTTTAATACCCCGATATGAGCCAGTCCCCGGGATCCACCCGCTGATAGCGCCAATGCTATTCCTTGTGTCTTCATGCGTTTTGACGCCCTCACCCCCGAAACACTATCTTCGTAAGGATACGTACCGACTCTTTTCTCTTCGTGGATTGAGGATGTTCATTCCACTTCTTAATATGTGCTCCGCGCGCAATCCCTACAACGTACTTGTCTCGAAATTACCGGCAATTTTCCTATCACCAGTTTACCCAATGTTCTTGAATAACTGAGCTGTCACACTCCATTTGGCGTTTCAAAAGACCAATAAAGTCTCACCTTTTCTGTTTCTCCCCTTTAAGCTAACCTCGGTTGCAAGGAATTGATCTGGAGGCCGGTTATCTTGTTACGCTGGAGAGCACATGAGTCACTTCAACTATCGGCTGCATAGGCGTAATAGACTGGGTTGTCTTGAATGTGTGATATGTTCACTATTGTAGCGATGTCCCTCATGCCACGCCAAAATTGTTCCGGCTCACCACGTTAACGGACGCCGGGCGGCGGTCATATTCTTTTTGCAATGACGGACAGCCACGATTATTCTTTGCGCAATTCCGCTCGGTTGGCTTCCAAATTTTCTGCCGTCTGGTGCAACTCCGCCACCAGCCTAGCCAGAATTTCATCGGCATAGGAGCGCGCACCGATATGAATCTCATGAGCCGTATTGCGGGCCTGATCGATTATTTGATCAGCCTTTCGCCTGGCTTCCTGTAAGACCTGAGATTCGTTGGACAATTTTTCAACTTGGCCTTGAGCATGGGTAATGAGAATATCTGCCTGTTCCCCTGCCTCGCGCAAAATCCGGTCACGCTCCTGGATAATCCAACGAGCCTGTTTAATTTCTTCAGGCAGAACGTGTTGAATTTGGGTAATCAATGTGGTGAGTTCAGCCTCATCCATCAACACCCTTCCCGTCCAGGGCAAATGCCTGGATTGTCGGATGAGGTCGCGAAACCGATCCAAAAGAGCACCTAACTCCGACGTCATAGGTTCATTGGTCATACTGATCCTCGATTTCTGTAGAATTTTTCGTGTAGCGCGGACTCGACCTGATCAGGAACCAAATTTTTTAACTCAGCACCGTAAGACGCCAGTTCTTTGATCAAGGTTGAGCTTAGATAAGAATATTTCTCTCCGGTAAGAATAAATATCGTTTCCAGATCAGGAGCCATCTTTTTGTTCATCAAAGCAATTTGAAATTCGTAATCAAAATCCAGTACCGCCCGCAGTCCCCGCACGATCGCGTTGACCCCACGCTTTTGAGCGTAGCGCACCAAGAGGTCATTGCTTTGTTCGACACTCACATTAGCGATATGTTTAATGGATTCATGCACCATTTGCAACCGCTCACTTTCCGAAAACAGGGGGGTTTTAGAAGTATTCACGAAGACCGCCACAATCAGCGTATCAAACAGTTTTGCTGCCCTTTCGATAACATCAACGTGCCCCAGGTGAATCGGATCGAAAGAACCTGGATAAACTGCGATCCTTTCCATCACCGTTCCCCCTTCCCATCCAGTCCAGCCTTAGGAATCTGGCGCGAGTATCATGCCATCCAATAACTTAACATGGTTCCGCCGTACTTTCTTTGCTTCCACAAAGTGAGGTTTTTAAATGGGCCAAAATCTTTTCCTGCGGGGTGTTCAACCAACAAAATTCCGCCATGACCCAATAATCCCGGCAGAGCTTGACCAACACTCTGACTCAATCCCTCACGCCATGGTGGATCACAAATAATTAAATCAAAGATCCGTTGTTGTTCCAACAAAGCCCTTATCGCCTGTTCCGCTGTGATAGGCCACAATTCGGCCGATGCCGTGACGGCAAGTGTAGCAATATTCGCCCGAATGGACGCCTGTGCGTGTCGATTGGGTTCAACAAAAAGACACTGTTCGGCTCCCCATGACACGCTTTCCAATCCCATTGCTCCGCTTCCAGCATAGAGATCCAGCACCCGGGCTTGAAATAAATGATCCTTGAGACTATTAAACGCCGCCTCGCGAACTCGTTCGCCAGTTGGACGGGTAGATCGTCCTAGAGGTGCCGTAATTCGTCGCCCGGACAGTTCTCCCCCCACAATACGAATCCTTTCACTCCCCTTTTTGCATTACGAGAACTGATTGCTGATTGCACTGCCAGTATACCATTGACCCTTCCTTCATTGCATCTTCATCAATTGCGAAACAGTAACAAAGCGATAACCTCGCAGTGTCAAGTCCTTAAGTATAATCGGCAAGGCCTCAATGGTCTGCCGGCGGTTTGAGCCTCCATCATGAAATAGCACGATGTCCCCAGGTTGAATGTGGCTGAGAACACGGCTCACAATAGTTTCCACCCCGGGATTGGACCAATCTCGGGTATCTTCTGTCCATGACCACATCACTATATGCAAGTGAGTCATTTGAGCCGCTTGCAGTACGACCTTGTTGTAGGTTCCGTATGGTGTGCGAAGCAGCGTCGGGGTGATTCCAGTGACTTTTTTAATCGTCTCGTTGGCCTTTTTCAAATCAGCCACGTCTTCAGAAAGACTGTGCCGGGCTAAATTGATATGACTGTAGGTATGGTTTCCGACCTCCATTTTGTCATGAATTTCTTGTTGGACAATTTGGGGATTGCGCAAAACTTGTTGCCCTATCACAAAAAACGTGGCAACGGCATGATGGGTCTTCAGGATGTGAAGAATTTTGGGAGTAGAGGATTTCCAAGGGCCGTCGTCAAATGTGAGCGCTACCACCTTGTGTGTCGTTTTTACGTACCACGTAATCTGCGGATTTGTTCCTCCCCGCAATGAGACTGCCTCGCTTTGATGCCATTCTATCATTCCGACTATGAATAGTAAGACAGCCAGTACCAGTTTCCAATACGGATAATAACGCCGAATCGATACGGTAAAGAATCCTGTCATCGTGTCGTTCCCCACAAAATCATGACCACACCAGCTGCAATCCAAGCAATCTTATTAAAGGAAACGTTGCTGGCCGTCATCCCGGCGATGCCTAAAAGCATGGTGCTGGTCAAAACAATCGGGCCTGCCAGACCTAAAAACCCGTTGATTCGTACAGCCACATCCAATCTTTGGAAACGCCACATGAGAATGGCGCCCGTCAATTCAATGCTCGCGGAAATTAACCGAATTAAGACCATTCCCTTCAAATACACGTCATTTGACATATCCTGCGGTCCTCCTTCTCAAATCTTTAAGTCTCATTTAGCGTATCAGCCGAAGCATCCAATCAATTATCTGCAGCATCAAGTAAGTGGTCCCGGCGGCCATTAAGGGGCCCACCGGTATGCCTCCCCAAAACACAATTCCCAGGATAGAGCCCACAATTAATCCCAGCATCAAATGACTATTCTCCGCCAATAATTGAAGCCCTCGCCCGTTGAGATTCGTGGCTACTGCTCCCCCAATCACGGCCAGTATTCCCGGGATGGTCAGAAAACTGTGGAAAACTTCTTTCATATTGACTTTACCCACCGCAAATGGCACCAGCATGCCCAGAGTCAAAAAGAGCAAACCTATTTCCACAGCTCTCCGTTCTAAGACAGGATACAAGGAGGTCATTCGCATAAATCGAATCCCTAAAAGAATAGCGGCCGACGCCGCCACAATATTGGAACGAGCCCAAATTCCCAGAATTAAGATAAAGAGAAGACCAACACTTTCCGTGGTAAACATAACGGCCCCCTTGTTTCTTGTCCCACGGCCAGTTTATGAACCGTGCCACAAAAAAAGACCGGTCCTCCTGTGAAGGACCGGTCTTGCACCTTCGTGCCCGTTAAGAATAGGCAAACCAATTTGTGGACTGTCGAACGGGAACCCTAGAATATATGTTGAGGGATGCCGCAAAATCCACATCTTGCTCCAAACCTTGATTAATCAGTGTTTTGGCATGAGAAGCGAGACGAATTCCTTGCACAAGATCATCTTGCCATCGCCTATAGAAGGCACAGGCCAAATGCGCACCATCGCCTCGAAGATCCGTCGGCCAGTAGCTAACAATAGATCCTGCGGCAAGCACATCCTCCAAGGCCACTTGACCTTCCGTTCCGGCGCACACTACTAGTCCTGTGTCCGCCGCACGTATTTGCTGCTCGAAACAGGCTCTGGCATTAACCAATGCCCCCAATGCCACCCACGAAGCATCTCTGACACGCTCCACAGCCTGCGTCCCGTTTGTTGTGCTTAGCACTACGAGTCGATCTTGAACCATAGATTCGGGATAGTCAAAAGGGGAATTGCCTGCATCAAATCCGGGAAGGGGACGATTATGCCTTTCCCCGCCCAACAAAACATGGGGATTTTTATCCCGCAATGAAAAAGCCTCGTCAACATCAGCAACGGGCAGCACTCCTTGGGCACCCCGTTCCAATATCGTAGCCATTGTCGTTGTGGCCCGTAAGGTATCCACAACCACTACTGCGTAATTTTCCAAGGGAGGCATGTCATCTTGCCACCGAAATACCACATCAACCGAGCGGATTTTTTACACCTCTTTCCACGCCGTGTTTTACCGATGTCGGCCCAAGACCAGGCGTTTTAACTTGACACACAGTTAGATAGTAATGGCGCAAGGTGTCTCCCCGCAAGCCTACTCGCAAAGCTTCCAGTGCCAAAACATCTTGAGGCTGCACATTGCCGAGATTGACGTTGGGACCAAAGCGCAAAATAAGTTCCTGTTGTTGGGATTTTTGCGGCGCCTCCCACAAAATGCGCCCTGGATCAGCAATATGAGTAACCAATTCCTGCAACTCCTCCTCAAGCACCTGACCCTCGTCGTCATAAATTACCGTCCCTGATCCCCCTTCCCGGCCTTCGACAATGACGGTGTCGGCTCCGGCTTCCAAATCTCTATTCACTTGTTGTGACAGTGTCATCTCCGTGATTGCATCACGACGGTCCTTCTTCCCCACTTCGCTTAAAATCATTGAAAATCCATACGCACGGGCTAACTGAATGGTCTGCCTCCGAGTTTCCGGGTCCAGAACAATTGTCCCGTCGGAAACCTCGATCCCGGTAAAACCCAGTTCTCGAGCTCGTTCCAGATATTCCACCACCCGTCCTTGTAATAACGCCAACTCTAAGAATGTGCCACCAGGAAATATGTCCACACCATAAGATTTAATTAACTCAATTTTTTGCCGCAACAATCGTGTTTTATAAAATGCCGATGTGCCAAAAGTCAGTTTGACGTGATCCACATAATCACTGGCCAACTCCATTAAATCCCGACTGTCGGTTAAACCCAATCCCTTATCAATGACCATGGTCAATCCACGCTGCCTTGGCTTTTCTGTACGATCAGGATGAGGAAAGTCCAAGATATCACACCAAGCTTTATCTTTCTTGCTCACCGTAGGCGCCTCCATTTCGTTGTACTTTGATTTCTTTGGCACCATATTCGAACAAACCGAACAAAGTGAGAGAAAAATATTGGATGATGCCGTACCATCCGGTGCCAATCTCTTCACAAATATTGGAATCATGCCCGAGACTAAAGCAGGACATGTTAACGGTGTTAATGTCGATGACATGATAGGGAGGCGAACGGCATGGCTCAACATGCCCAAGAGGGTCACAGACATCACCCGAACAACTCTTCCGACCAATTGTCCCACGGCTGGAAGTTATGGATTTTGACCACCGTTCCATTTATTATGGTTCTGGGCAACTCCATGTTGATTCCGGTTTTGCCCAAGATGATGAAGGTCATGCACCTTAGCTTGTTTCAAGTGGGCCTCATTATCACCATTTTCTCTATTCCGGCTGGAATCATCATTCCCTTCGCCGGAGCATTATCAGACCGTATCGGCCGGCGTGTTATAATGACTCCCGCATTGCTGCTATACGGTATAGCAGGACTCGGAGCCGGAGTTTCCTCATGGCTGGTTCCCAATCCCTACTATTGGATTATGGGTTTTCGATTATTGCAAGGGATTGGTGCCGGAGGCACTTATCAGCTCGCGATGGCCGTAGCCGGAGATATGTTTCAATCTCAAAAAAGGGCGCAAGCCTTAGGCATTTTAGAAGCAGCCAACGGATTGGGAAAAGTCATCTCACCAATCAGCGGCTCCCTTCTGGCCCTGATCATTTGGTTCGCCCCTTTTTTCGTTTATGGGCTATTGTCATTCCCGGTTGCTCTAGCCATATGGTTCTTTATCAAAGAGCCTGATCCCAAACCTCAAGGCGGTTTGAATAAATATTGGCAAGGATTAAAAACAACATTGGCAACCAAAAGCGGGTCCATTCTCACCACTTTCCTGGGTGGTGCAGTTGTTCTCTTTATCCTCTTCGGAGTGTTAAGCTACCTTGCTGACATATTGGAAAAGAACTTTGGGTACGGAGAATTTGCGCGCGGGTTGATTATCGCTATCCCGGTTCTGGCCTCAGCATTGACATCTTATGTTTCGGGAACTGTTTTGCAAAAACGACTGGCCCAATGGTCCCGCCCTGTAGTGGTCCTCGGGATGAGCCTTATAGCCCTCTCTATGGCTATTGAACCATTTTTTGTCACCGTTAACCTCTACATAGCCATGGGCATTCTGGTCTTCCAAGGAATCGGCACTGGCAGCGTGCTTCCTTCAATCAATACTCTAGTCACCAGCGCAACGACTTCAAGGGAACGGGGCGTTGTCACAAGTCTTTATGGCAGTGTCAGGTTCTTTGGGGTCGCGATGGGACCGCCTCTCTTCGCAGTGGCGATGGTTCACCGTTATATGACATTTTGGGCGGTAGCAGTGCTGGCGGCCGTAACTGCCGTGTTAAGCGGGTTTTTCATCAACGAAAAACAAATGTTGCCCAAATCCATTCGTACAAGCGACAGGAAAGTCAGAAGCGATCAAATAGATTCTGAGACACCGGACGAACATGCACCATCACCCCGGTCTCGGATGCGCCCATAGACCGTTTGTTAAACATTGTCATTTTATATCAAGCAATTCCCAAAGGTTTCCGGATTAAAAAACTTAAGTCGAGTCATACTAACAACAGCACGCAAGCAAGGAGGTGAAAACAATGGCACGAGGAAGCAATACCGGAAATCGCGCAATCGTAACCGGTGCTCAAAAAGCCCTGGATCAGTTCAAATATGAAGTTGCCCACGAACTGGGTCTGCAAGGTGTGGAAGACGGCTACTGGGGAGAAGTTCCTGCCCGCCAGTGCGGCGCGGTTGGAGGACACATGGTGCGAAAGATGATTGAAATGGCCGAACAAAACATGGCTGGCCGCAATCGTTAGTCTGTCGAACTCTCCTGACCAATGTCAAGAAAAATGGACGATTTCCCGTCCATTTTTCTTGTTTGTTAATATATCTTGACATATAATGTAAATGTTTTTTTACATTCCTTCAGGAGAGTGATTAAACCGTGACAGTCAAAAACCTGCGAGTTTCCGTAGCGCTCCTAAGTTTGTGTGGCCTTTTGGCCGCCTGCGGATCTCCCGTCTCTTCGCCAACCCATAACAGTTCCCAGTCCACCGTGCACGTTGTGTTCGCCGGTTCCCTGGAACAAGTGAATAATCAATATTTCGGACCCGCTTTTGAAAAATCTAAACATATTCGCTATCAAGGACAAGGTGGCGGTTCTTACGGCATGGCTCATGAAATTGCTTCCCACAGTATCCCGGCTGATGTATTTGAAAGTATTGGCCAAGGACCCATTCAGGCTGCCGGTAAGTCCGCAGATCCGTGGGCCATCGCTGTGGCCTCAAGTCCTTTGGTTCTCGCATATAACGCTCACTCACCATATGCCGCTGAACTCAACTTGATTCGAAGGGGAAAAAAGCCCTTTCGCGACCTCTTTCAAATCTTAGCCAAACCGGGCTTCAAGTTAGGACGCACCAATCCAAATACCGATCCTCAAGGTCAAGCTTTTGTCATGGCTATGGACCTGGCCCAGAAACTATACCATTTGCCCACGGGTATGCCAAAACAAATCTTAGGACCCACAACCACAGGGTCTGAAATTTACACGGAGGAAGGAATTCTCTCGCTGCTTCAATCCGGTGGTTTAGATGCCTCTAGTGCATTTTTATCCGAAGCCATACAGCGCCACTTGAATTACATCGTATTTCCCTCCAAACTCAATTTTTCCAACCCCAAAGATGTGAGGTGGTACCACCAAGCCTATGTTAAACTGTCGAACGGCCAAATTGTTCATGGAACACCTTTAGCGATTGATGTTACGGCCATTGGCCGTCCTCCGTCTTCCGGAGCCGTGAGTTTCATCCAATTTTTATTGTCCACCCAAGGACAATCCCTCTTCCGTCAGGAAGGTTATACCGTTTTTCACCCCTATGTCGTGGGCCAAACTCACGCCCTTCCTCAAGTTTTACGCAAGGAGTTGAACCATGCTGTATAAAACGAGCCAGACGGTGGGTATTGTTGTCTTGATACTAACCGCGCTGCCACTCGTCGTGTTAATTGAGCAAGGTTCCCAATCATTGACTTCCTCGATTGCAGCCCCCGGCGTCTTACGCGCTTTATGGACCACCCTGTCGTCGGGTGTGCTAGCTTTGGGACTGTGTTTCGCTCTTGGCCTGCCCACAGCTTACTGGCTGCGCAATCAACATTCTCAAGGCCGCATAAAGCGATTGTTCGCCGTTTTGCTGGTAACGGCATTGCTCATGCCTCCACTGGTTCTCGGGTTGGTCTTAGCCTTTATCATGGCCCCAACCACCTTCACAGGTTCCTGGCTCAATACGGTCAACAGTGCCTCCAACACATTTCCGGCTCTGGTTCTGGCCCAAGTCTATGAGGCGCTGCCTTATTTCGTCTTAACCGCATGGAGCGCATTTGCTATGATCCCTACGCAATGGGAAGAGGAGGCCTGGGCACTGCATAAGACACCATGGCAGACGTTTCGCTTTGTGTTGTGGCCAGCTTCCCGCCCGGGATTGTTTACCGCTACCTGGATGGCCTGGGCACGCATTGTGGGGGCATTTGGGTCACCAGTTGTGGTCGCCTATCATCCCACGGCACTGCCCGTGCAAATTTGGATCACAATTGAAGAATCAGGATTACCCCAGGCTTTGGCTCTTGCGTTATGGCTCGTTCTTATCGGCTTACCCATCCCTGCATGGCTGACGTGGAAGAAAGGAGGCATATTGTGAGTTTGTCATTAAAAACTGCCGGACATCCCTTCTTAAGAGGAGAAGCCGAGTGGAACCGAGGACTCAATGCAATCATTGGCCCCTCCGGAGCAGGGAAAACCACGTTGTTGCGTCTTTTGGCGGGACTCGGAGAAAAAGCAGGAGACATTCAGTTCGATGGCCGCGCGTGGCAAGAAGGCAGTCATCATGTGCCTCCCTATCGAAGACCCATGGCTTTTGTTCCCCAAGAACCCAGCCTTATTCCTTTTCGTCCCATCCGTCAGCAAATTGACTGGGTGTCGGCTCCCGGGTTCAAATCCAACTCGGAAGAATGGGCTGAGAAACTGGAAATTAGTTCTGTCTTGGACCGCTATCCGAGAATGCTATCCGGAGGAGAGCAGCAACGAGCAGCCATAGTGCGGGCGCTGGCCACCCATCAGCCCATACTATTATTAGACGAAGCTTTATCTCAGGTTGAGGATCGCTTGCGACAACACTATTTGCAATGTCTTAAGAACGGTCCCCCGGCTCCGTGGGTTTTGTATTCCACCCATCACCTAAACGAAGCGCTCGAATTTAGTGACACAGTAACCGTAATTTTGAAAGGACAGATTTACTCCCCCAGGACGCCGCAAGATCTCATCATGACTCCCCCTAACGCGGAGATCGCGTGGATGCTAGGATATCGTGGAAGTTTCCCTTTGGACAATGGCCGCTATGTCCTCATACACCCCTCGCGTGTCGTTCCCGGAACTCATCCGGACCAGGGTGTTGTCTACCCAGCTTCGGTCACCATACAGCCCAAGCCTCATTCCCTTTTGAGTCAATGGGTCGTGAAAGGACACCATACTACCTGGCAGTGGGAATTACCCCAATATTCTAAGGAATGGAAGGGGAATGCCATCACCATTATTAACCCCGCCATTGTTCCTTATCCCTTAAATAGCGAGGAGGTTCTCTCATATGCTCGCCCTATCTCTTGGTAATATTATCCGTCAAGAGCGTCAGATCAAGGGAATGACGCAATCACAACTTGCCGCTTTGCTGGGAATTTCGCGGCAAAGTCTTATTAATGCAGAACAAGATAAAGTGAGCGTTTCATTCGAAACGATGGCACGCCTGCAACAAATTCTTGGTATCTCACTCGACCAAATTGCCATCGACTTAACTCCAGCGGCATCATGGCAATGGTGGCCTGAAATGCCTCTTCAATCGGGTCCCGTGGTCGCCGCTGCCATGAACGGGCAGTTGATTGTATCGCCAATTCAAGCAACCTTGACTCAGGATGTAAGTAACGGGTGGTGGGACATGGAAAGTGGACAAATTCACTGGTATAGCCACAACGATATATCACGCCAAATTTTTGCCGCTGGCTGTGATCCTTACCTTCCGTGGCTGGTTCGGGCTTTTCATGAACATCAAAGTGCCTATCGTCTCATCCCGTTTTCCATGGCGAGTGAAAAAGCTGTCAATTCTCTGCGTCGGGGCGTTGTTCATCTTGCCGGTTCTCACCTCTACAATCCTCAAGAACATACCTACAATCACATTGCACGCCATGGCGAAAAGTGGCTGTATATCGGCTACCTGGACTGGGAAGAGGGGCGGGTATACCGCTCGGGGAGTTCTCAGGGTGAGCAGGGTGAGTCCCATCAGTGGGCACTGCGAGAGCCAGGCAGCGAAGCTTTAGCTCTGTTTTATCGCCACTGTGCCCCGCAAGCGGTGAATGGTGATCAGATCCGACATTTCTTGACCCATCGCGATTTGGTCTCGTTTGTTCACTCTTCCGGGATACAAGGTGTCTCGATCGGCAGTTTGGCTCATCTGCAAGGGTTGTCTTTTGAGCCCTGGGCTACAGAACATTTTGAGTGGATAGCCCATATGGACAACATTGAAAAACCGTGGCTGAAAGCCTTTATGGCCGTGCTGGAACATTCTTCTCTTTCCCGCCAGCTGGAGGCATTACCCTATCAAAATTGCTCCAACTGGGCTCGTGTCCGGCAGGATTAAGCCCATTCACTACTATCGAGACGTGGCTGCAACGACCGATTCAGGGATTCAGCGAGAACATCTGCCATATCATTGATTAATAGATCGATTTCCTTAGGCGTAACCATTAATTCTCCCAAGCGTTCGTTCAAAACTTCTTGCACAAGCCCTTTCTGATTTGTTTCGCCTAATTCCTTTAGGATCTTATAGAATTTGACCTCATCGGCTAATTGTCGGGCTAGCAGCTGAACAGCTTCTTCAGCTATACTCATTGCTTGTACTACGGTACAGACCCCAATTGCCAGAACCGGGACACCAACCGTATCCTCCGTAACTCCATGACGCCGGTTGCCAACCCCGGAACCGGGATGAATCCCAGTATCGGCAATTTGAACACTGCCTAGCAATCGATCTAAATTGCGAGCTGCCAAGGCATCAACCGCAATTGTCAAATCTGGCTTGCTTTCTTTAACAATGCCTTTAATCATATCAAGGGTTTCAATCCCGGTTACCCCGAGAACTCCGGGCGCCACCGCAGCGACCGAACGCATCCGCTTTCCCACGTCCTCAGGGACAACATTGGCCAGATGGCGGGTAACCAAAAGACGTTCCACGACTCTTGGGCCCAAGGCATCAGGCGTGGCATTCCAATTCCCTAATCCTACGACCAACACGCTCCGCTCTATATTCTCCGGAATCAAGTGATTAAGTTCCGCCGTTAAGACATCGATTAGCCCCCGACGCACCGTAGCATTTCGTTCACGGAAGTGAGGAACATCTAGAGTAATGTAATGGCCTCGAGGCTTTCCCATCAATCGCGCTCCCTCATCCGTAAAAACCTCCACGCGAGTAATTTCCACGCCTTGATCGTTCTTGCGGTTCACACGAACCCCCGGGACCTCTGCATGGGCGTCTCCACGCACGATGTCCCGAGCCTCAATGGCCATATCCGTGGAGATTTGTATCGGCTGAAAATTTGCCACGCGTCCATTCCCTCCTCAATCAACTGACTGTTAGATTGCGCACAATTTCGAGAGTTTATACCGAGAGCGTCAAGAACGAGTCTCAAGAAATATCGCAAACCATGTCAATCATTCATACAAAACGTGCCACAGCGTTCCAACTTCTGCCGCGAGACCTCCCGACTTACCTCCGCAGATACCGATCTCAAATGAGATTGACATGGCCCTGGGGCCAATCACACCGTGTGTTTTTTTGCTTTGACAGCAATTCCCGTGTCCCCGGCTCATTTCTGTTCTCCATTGTTGTAAGGGCAATTAGCAATATCGGACATCTTGAGTCATACAACTACAAGGGGGGATGGACATGCAACACAAACGCCGCACCTTGTGGTGGGGCACACTAACCTTAACCGGAGCTGCACTAGCATCTCGCGGACTTGGGTTAATTTACCGCATGCTATTGGCTCGGTTCTTGGGTTCCGAAGGTCTGGGGTTTTTTCAAATGATTTTCCCTTTATATATTTCTTTGGTAACCTTGGCTGTCGCAGGCACACCTGTCGCCATCTCACAGCTGGTGGCCGAGGAAAACATTGATGGAACCCTCTTGGTGCGCCAATCTTTAGTCGTTGTGACGACCATCAGTGTTCCATTGATGGTTATAGTGATTTTGGCTGCCAAACCTTTAGCCACAACACTTTATCATGACGGACGGTTTTCCGTGCTATTAATGACTTTAGCTCCAGCCCTGTTGGCTGTTGGATTATCTGCTGTATTGAGGGGATACTTTGTTGGGGTTCAGCGCCTTAGCTACCCAGCCTTTTCTCAAGTAGCCGAGCAACTCGCCCGGGTCGTCATACTCTATACTGTCTTGAACGCATTCGGCCAACAGGCCTTTAATAACGCCCCTTTGGTTGCCGTTGCCCTCATTCCTCTAGGTGAGGGTATCAGTCTAGTCATATTGGGAGTGGCCTATTATCATACATTATCCTACGCCCTCCCCCTGGATGCTTCATCAAAACCCAAAATCATTACCATACCCCAAATTCTTAAGGTTTCACTTCCCGTAACCCTAAGCCGGCTCTTAGGATCTCTTGTCGGCGTTATCGAGGCATTTTGGCTGCCTTGGCGTTTGGAACGAGCCGGCATGAGCACATATGATGCGATACGTTATTTCGGCCAGTTGACTGGTATGGCTATTCCCCTCATTCTATTTCCTACGGCACTGACAATGGCCTTAGCCACCAACCTCATCCCCTTAGTTTCACAAGCCCACTCCCGCCGTGATCAGTCGGGAATTCGTTCCGTGCTCATGGAAAGTCTGCAAACCACAGCCGTGTTCACCGTCCCCGTCACTATGTTTTTATTGATATTCGGCCCCCATCTTGACGATCTCTTCTTTCACACCCATGTTGAGGCCAGTTTGTTCTACCCTTTGACCCTAGGAGGATTCTTTCTCTACTTCGACATTACCTTGTCAGGAGCTCTGCGCGGACTGGGAAGGACAGATATTCCCATGCGCAACGACCTCATTGCCAGCGGTGTCGAATTAGGCTTGATTTGGATTTTCACGACCAATTTACAGATGGCTCCTTTAGGGGTTGCCACAGCCATCGCTATCGGTTTTGTTATCAGCCCTCTACTCAATATTTGGAGTCTAGTCCGGTTGACTCATATATCCATTCCATGGGGCAAAATTCTCTCCAAACCTCTCATGAGCGCTATACCTGCAGTGATGACCATGCTCCTGTGGCATCTGTGGACCCTCACCCTGCATTTGAATCCAGTGCTCAACCTCACACTCGCCATCACTAGTGGTCTTGTGGCCTACCTGGCTGCTCTCGTTATGATCCAAGACTCTTTGGTCTAAAACTATAGACCCCACGTCCCGTAGATGACGGGGAATACATACAATCTGGACAAAAGATGGGAAGGTTAAAATCAGGAATGCAGCAACTTGTGAAGATAGGAAGTCATACTATGTTGGGACAAAAATGGCCCTCGGTGCACAGCTAATATTTTCCCATTGGGTCCAATGAATACTGACGTGGGATAGAACTCAATTCCATAGACCGCTGCGACCGATCCCTGGGAGTCTAAAAGCACAGGATAATTCATGTGTTCCCGGCTCATGTACCGAGACACTGTTGGTTGGGACTGTTGAACGGCCACCCCGTACAAATCGATCTTTTTTCCGTATTGTTGTTGCACCTTCTTGAGTTCCGGGATCTCCTTCTGGCACCACGTACACCATGTCGCCCAAAAATTCAACCACAGTGGATGACCGTGCAGTTGAGACAGACTTACCGTAGCCCCAGTTGTTGTCTTCAGGGTGAACCCCGGCGCAAACTGGCCAACTTGCAAACCGGACGCGGCGCTTGCGGTGGCCCGGGATGACTTATGGGACCCTGAGCGTGAAGGCTTCGATGATGGGGATATCGCTGTTGTATGTTCAGGCTTTTGGGTGGCATGAAGCGCTCTTGAGGCCGTATTGGTCGTGGAATGACCCACCAAATAACCGCCATAAAGAAAAGTCGCTAACAAAACCACCCAACCTGCCACGCGTTTTTTTGATGACACCGCTTTAGCCCCTTTTGCAACTTCTTAACCTATCCGTTGTAGACGGGCGTGTTTGTAATATCACTGATATCAAAATGAATATTCCCGTCAATTTCATCAACTGTGACGAGTTTCTTTCCGGCCAATTCTCCATCTAACACTTTCATGGCCAAAGGATCTTGAACAACTCGCTGAATTAAGCGTCTCAAAGGCCTGGCCCCAAATTGCGGATCATAACCGCGGGCAGCCAACAAATCGAGAGCTCCTTCGGTTACCCGCAATTCAATGTCTCGCTCCGCCAGACGTATCTCGACGTCTTTCAGATTGAGACGGACAATCTTTCGCAAGTCCTCTTGAGTCAGCCGCGAGAAAATAATCATGTCATCCACTCGGTTCAAGAATTCCGGTCGAAATGCTTGATGCAAAATGCTTTGAATTTTGCTTTCTCGCACATCAGGTCTATCTTCCTCCAATATAATCTGACTGCCTAAATTCGAGGTCATAATAATCACAGTGTTTCGAAAATCTACGGTCCGTCCCTGTCCATCTGTCAGCCGACCATCATCCAGCACCTGGAGCAAAATGTTGAAAACCTCGGGATGCGCTTTTTCTACTTCGTCCAGAAGGACGACGGAGTATGGTCGCCTCCTAACGGCCTCGGTTAACTGTCCGCCCTCTTCATAGCCGACGTATCCTGGAGGTGCACCAACCAAACGAGACACTGTATGACGCTCCATGTATTCCGACATGTCAATTCGCACCAGGGCATTTTCATCGTCAAACAAAAATTCTGCCAACGCCCTGGCCAACTCGGTTTTCCCGACTCCCGTCGGTCCCAAAAATAGAAAAGAACCCATTGGCCTTCGCGGATCGGACAATCCCGCCCGAGCGCGGCGCACCGCATTGGATACCGCTTCCACGGCCTGTTTCTGCCCGATCACTCTCTCACTCAAACGTTTCTCCATTTCAACCAGCTTCATCCGCTCTCCCTCCAAGAGACGGCTGACCGGGATCCCTGTCCACCGAGCCACAACTTGCGCGATATCTTGTTCTGTGACTTCTTCACGTAAAAGACGATTGGAGTTGTCGAGCATCTGTACTTCTTGTTGCGCTTGCTCCAATTCTCTTTGTAAACTCAAAAGCTTGCCATAACGCAGCTCTGCAGCTTTGGCCAAGTCTCCCTCCCGTTCCGCTTGTTGCTCCAAAACACGAGTTTCATCAATTTCTTGCTTAATCTTATTCACTTTGGCCACCTGTTGCTTCTCCTGTTCCCATCGCGCGAGCAGAGCGTCCCGGCGTTCACGAATGTCGGCCAACTCTTTCTGGAGCTCTTCAAGTCTGGCTTTGGAACCAGGGTCATCTTCCTTGGCCAAAGCCTCTCGTTCGATTTCTAACTGAAGACGATGCCGTTCCATTTCGTCGAGTTCTTCGGGCATGCTGTCCATCTCGACACGCAAATGGGAGGCTGCTTCGTCTATCAGGTCGATGGCTTTGTCCGGCAAAAAACGATCAGTGATGTAACGATGACTGAGTCGGGATGCGGCAATCAGTGCGCTATCCCGGATACGGACACCATGGTGAACTTCGTAACGTTCTTTCAAGCCACGCAAGATGGCAATGGTGTCTTCAACACTGGGCTCGTCAACATAAACAGGTTGGAATCGGCGCTCCAACGCGGCATCTTTTTCAATGTACTTTCGGTACTCATCAAGCGTCGTGGCTCCCACGGCACGCAATTCCCCTCTTGCCAGAGCAGGCTTCAGAAGGTTGGCCGCATCCACGGCACCTTCGGCTTTTCCAGCCCCCACTAAAGTGTGTAGCTCATCAATAAAGAGAATAATGCTGCCTTGAGCACTTTCAATTTCTTTGAGGACCGCTTTGAGCCGATCTTCAAATTCACCCCGGAATTTACTGCCCGCAACCAGGGATCCCAAGTCTAACGCCAAAACCTTCTTATCTTTCAAGCCTTCAGGGACATCCTGCTGCACAATACGTTGGGCCAGACCCTCCACAATAGCAGTTTTGCCGACACCCGGCTCGCCAATCAATACCGGATTGTTTTTCGTTCGACGAGAGAGCACTTGAATAACACGACGAATTTCCTCATCACGTCCGATAACGGGATCTAATTTCCCTTTTCGTGCAAAATCCGTTAAGTCTTTGCTATATTTTGCTAAAGCTTGATATTTTTCTTCGGGGTTTTGGTCCGTTACCCTGGCTTGACCGCGCACATCCCGAAGTGCCATCAATACCCCATCCCGCTTGACACCGTAGTCACGCAAGATCCGCCCCGGACTCGTACCGGGTTTTTCAATCAAGGCCAAAAGCAAATGTTCTGTGGAGACGTATTCGTCCTTAAGCGCATCGGCTTCCTTTTCCGCTTGCTCCACAATCTGAGCCAAACTTTGACTCAAATATGCCCCGGGCTGCGTTCCTGTTACCTTCGGCAGTTGACCCAGTTCGCGGCGGGCCGATTGTTCCAAAGCGGCTAGGGGAACCCCCACCTTTTCAATCAGAGGTCTAACAATGCCGTCAGTTTGTTCTAGTAGTGCTACAAAAAGATGCTCCGGAAAAATTTCCTGATTCTCTAATTCCCGGGCAAGCGACTGAGCTTCAGATAATGCCTCTTGCGATTTCACCGTCAACTTATCAAGGCGCATGGATTTCTCCCCCCACTTCCTTATGATTCTCACGAAGTTTTTGATAGAGTTGGTCATCTTCCGCTGTAAACGGCTCAGGAAATCGTAACGTCACTTCCAGCAACAAATCGCCTTTGATGTTTGTTCCCCTTTGAGCCAAGCCCCATCCCCGCAATCGCATAATTTTCCCTTGGTTCGTATGGGGCGGGATTTTCACCATTACGACATCGCCAATCAACGGTTTTACCGGAACTTCTCCTCCTGCCGCCGCTAAGGGCACAGGAACCATTAGCCTCCCCACCAAATTATTGCCTTGCCGAACAAAACGGGGATGCGTCGCTACTTCAACTCGCAACCTGGCATGATTACCCACACGCAGAGTGGAACCGTTTTCCACCCCCGGTGGAATCGTTACCGAAAATTTCTTCGGTTCCATCACCTGGCCGAGTCCTCCGCATCTTGAACAATTTGCGTTCATTCCACGGCACACAGGACAAACTTGAGGCTCACTCACGGTAAGTTGAATAGTTTCTCCCCGAGCCACTTGTTCTAAGGTTAGAGTTACAGTTTCTTCAGGAACCTGCTGTGTTCGAGTTCTTGTTGTCGCAAAACCTGGGTCAGTTTTAACTTGAGAAAACAAATCCTCAAAAATGCTGCCCCAACCGTCAAATCCATCGTCAAATGTTACGCGCTGATAACCGGGCCCTTGACTTCGGGCCTGACGGTGTGCATAACCCACACGCATTTGATCGTATTCGCGCCGTTTTTTCGGATCGGAAAGGACTTCGTAGGCTTCATTTATTTCTTTGAATTTGTCCTCCCCGGACTTTCCACTTACGTCCGGATGGTATTTCCGCGCCAAACGCCGATACGATTTCTTGATCGTTTCTTGATCGGCATTTTCCCCCACTTCGAGGATCTTATAATAATCCTTTGGCGCAGCCATCTCTCCATCACCTCACCTCGGCACTTAGAAGGCTGGCATAAAAAGCCAGCCCCCTCATCTTGGTCAGTATCAATCTGTAGGCCGGAAGTCTGCATCAATCACGTCATCGCCTCCACCGCCTTGTGTGGATCCGCCGCCTTGTGTGGATCCGCCGCCACCGTCCGGAGGCGGGTTCTGATCTTGAGAATTAGCCGCGTTACTCTTGTACAAGGCTTCAGCCAGCTTGTGAGACACGGTTTCCAGTCGGCTCAACGCCGAATTGATTGCTTCCTTGTCGCTACGCTCAACGGCTTCGCGAACCGCTTTAATGGCTTCTTCAGCCTCGGTTTTGTCGCTTGCATCAACCTTTTCTCCCAAGTCGCGAATGCTCTTTTCCGTGGCATAAGCCATAGACTCGGCGCGGTTCTTCAAGTCAGCCAACTCACGGCGTTGTTCGTCCTCATGAGCTTTTTCCTGGGCTTCACGGACCAGGCGTTCGACTTCGTCCTTGGACAATTGAGTCGATGCCGTCACCGTAATCCGTTGTTCTTTTCCTGTACCCAAATCCTTAGCTGAAACATTGACGATACCATTGGCATCAATGTCAAAAGTCACCTCAATTTGAGGCACTCCCCTGGGAGCGGGCGGAATATCCGCCAGACTAAAGCGGGCCAACGTCCGGTTGTCGGCCGCCATGGGCCTTTCACCTTGAAGCACATGGATTTCCACGGATGTCTGGTTATCTGAAGCAGTCGTAAAAGTTTCACTCTTTCGGGTGGGAATCGTAGTATTGCGTTCGATAAGTTTGGTAAAAACTCCCCCCATCGTCTCAATTCCCAGGGACAGCGGTGTCACATCCAGAAGAATAACGTCTTTGACTTCTCCTGCTAACACACCGCCTTGAATTGCTGCCCCGACCGCAACCACCTCATCGGGATTGACACCGCGGTGCGGTTCCTTCCCCGTCAATTTCTTGACCAGTTCTTGAATAACGGGCATACGGGTCGAACCACCCACCAAAATGACTTCTGCAATTTGATCTTCTGTCAGCTTCGCATCTTGCAATGCTTGGCGGAAAGGTTTTACCGTACGTTCCGTCAAATCCTGGGTCAATTCCTCAAACTTAGCGCGCGTAATCGTCATTTCTAAATGCTTAGGACCTGTTTGGTCTGCGGTAACAAACGGCAAACTCACCTGGGTTTCAGTCACTGATGACAACTCAATTTTTGCCTTTTCAGCGGCTTCAATCAGACGTTGCAGTGCCTGGCGATCCTGTCGTAAATCAATGCCGTTTTCTCGTTTGAACTCGTCAGCAATGTAGTCGACCAATTTCATGTCATAGTCATCACCGCCTAAATGCGTGTCTCCGGCAGTGGATTTAACCTCAAACACTCCATCGCCCACTTCAAGAACAGAAACGTCAAAAGTTCCGCCCCCCAAGTCCCACACCAAAATCGTTTCGTTTTTCTTCTTATCCAATCCGTAAGCTAGCGCGGCTGCCGTGGGTTCATTGATAATGCGCAAAACCTCAAGACCTGCAATCTTTCCCGCATCTTTGGTGGCTTGGCGTTCCGCATCGTTGAAATAGGCAGGAACTGTAATCACGGCCTGCGTAACACTCTCGCCCAGATGCTTCTCGGCGTCAGCTTTGAGTTTGGCCAATATCATGGCCGATATTTCTTCCGGCGTCATTTTTTTCCCAGCATTGGGGAGATCAACCAAAACTTGCTGATTGGGTCCTTCAACCACCTTATAAGGCACCCTTTCCCGTTCCTGAGCCACTTCGCCGTAGCGTCGGCCGATAAACCGCTTAATGGAAAATACCGTATTCTCAGGATTCATGACCGCCTGCCGACGAGCCAATTGCCCTACCAAACGCTCTCCATTTTTTGCAAATCCGACCACGGATGGGGTGAGACGGCTCCCTTCACTGTTTAGAATTACGGTGGGTTGTCCGCCCTCCATGACCGCAATTACTGAGTTAGTCGTTCCCAAATCGATTCCTACGACCTTCGCCATAAGTCAATTCCCTCTCCTTGTCTTTCGATGTTCTTTCTATGTAGTGCTTCGCAGGCATTTCCGTAATGCCCAGTATAGCGCGAATTCCAGCCGCATTAACACCTTGCCTGGTTAATTCGCGGATGCGTACGAGACGATAAAAATCATTTTCTGAATACAGCCGATTATTTGTCTCTGTTCGGGCCGGGGTTACCAAACATTCCCGCTCCCATATGCGAAGCATCTGCGACGACACCCCGACCAGCCGTGCCATTACACCTATCGTGTACACGGGCTCGTCAGGACCGTGAATCGGCATACAGCACCACATCCTCAACAACATAACTCTGTCTGCCTTCAGAGTCTAGCGCCTAATGGCATTCAAAAAACTTAATTAACTCCGATAAGAAATCTATAACATTATTTCATATTTTTCAAGCCCCCGCCATAAACTATTTATCGAACAACAAAATACAGCCACTACCCAATTTGATTAGGAACAGCAGAGAACCCACGAAATCTCGCGATTCGAGAAAGGAAGAAAAGAATCCATGCGAAAACGGCTGACTGCCCAAATTACGCAAGTTTTCCATTCCTCATTGGGGGCCGTGCGCTACCACCCCCTTGAGTCCTTCCACCGCTTCGATTTTACGAACATCGACAATCCCTATGTGCTCTACTGGTTCAGCCTTTCCATCACAGCCCTTTTAGTATCACTGTATCAGTTCTTTAGTATTCTTCCCGCTCGCCAAGCCCTAATACGCATCGCATGGGCTGTGCCTGTAGTTTATGCCGGAGGTTTCATCTTTCTATACGGGCTCATTTTTGCCACCCGCACCTTATTGAGTTTATTCAACTACGACGACCGTGTGGATAAACTTCCTCTGGTTTTTATGGCGGCAGGGCCCTGGATCGCCGTGATCACCTTCGTGGCATGCATTACGTCCATCTATTGGCCAAGTGATATTTTGGCTCTTATTGCCATTATAATGCTGACTGTGCGCATGACGACCACTCTCGGTATCCCTCTTCGTCAATCTGCCGCCGTTCTTAGCATCGCTTTGACTCCGATGCTGGCAATAGTATTCTATTGGTCATGGGTCAATGGTTGGAATCTATTCCCTTTTTGGTGAAACTATGAATCCATTGTGATGGGGGGCTCTAGCCATTTCGGCAGAAGCTGCTGCAAGAACGCGCCTGGATCATCGGCCAGTTAGCCAGTGGCACAGCGGTAGGATGATGACAGGCGCATCAACATAATAACTGGGTCCAATTCGGGCACTCGATAAAATCGCCATGAGACGTGTATATGGCCAAATAAAACAGGATTAGAATTAAATGGGACGTCCGGATTGCATACCAGCGGGTTTCCACACCTCGATGGTGCCAATCGTCTCAAACCCCACCTTGCTTAAAATCGGCATGGATGTCTCATGGTTGGCGTAAACGGCCGTGAACGTGCTATTGGTCTGTCTAATGACGTGCATCCGTGCGGCCAACACAGCGTGGTACAGCCCTTGTCGCCGAAACGCAGGATGGGTTTCCCCACCCCATAATAACGACCAGCCCGGGAAATGGGTCAGGCCGCCAGCAACCTTGGCAATCCCATCATCACCCCGAATGAAGAAGAGGCGGCGGCGCCATCCCAAGCGCGCCAGTTCCCGGGCCGTACCCTCCGAGTCAGGAACGGAATCACGAAAGACAAGATGGTCTAGCGCCAATACCTGCCTCAAATCCTCCACCGTCTTCACTTCATGGACGATACAGGACGCAGGCCCGATTTTATGAAACGCCTCGCGATGGAGCACTAGCACCGTCTCCGACGTTTCTCGGTGGTAGCCATGGGATTCAAGCCAACGGCCAAGGCCCGGAGTTTCCCTTGGACCTATCATAAAGCGCGGAAGCTGCCTCCAGTAGCGCCTGGTAATTTCCGCCCAAAAGGATTCCATGGCTTCGGCAGGAACACGAATCCGCTCGACGGACGCACCATATCCTGCCGCGTCCGGAATGCTGCCGAAGCTACCCCATCTATCGCCCCACGGGGTTGATCCCGGCCAGATTTCAGGATCAGAGGACTCCATGATGTCCCAATAATAACGGGATTCCGGCACGATCACGCCTCCGATACAAATTCATGCTATTTTCTCATCGTATCACTGATGCTCCGGCTTCGCCCTCGTATGCCGGACGTATTATCAAGGTCCCCGGCAATACGGCTTTGTCCAGCAAAGATTAGAGGCCCAGGTCAAAAAGACAAGGCATAATACGATCCGATAAAGAGAGAGAACGTGTGGAAATTAAAAAGCCCCAGTCTTACCCCGAGGCCAAAAATCACAAAAACCGGGTTAATCGCCCGTTAGGGGCTGGCTATTGTTTGTCCTCGCTTGAAAGTTCTCAGCACCCTGTATTCGCTGTCCAATTCCACCAAATCGGCAAAATAACCTCGTTCGATGCGACCCAATCCTGTGAGTCCGAAGCGCAGCGCAGGGGCTTCACACCAGCTGTGAACGATTTGACGCATGGGAATGCCCCATCGCAACAAATTCCTCACCGACTGATCCGGCGTCAGAACACTTCCAGCAAGTGTGCCATCTTCGAGTCGTGCCGAATTTTCATCAACGTTGACGAACCATTTCCCCAATTTATGTTGCCCAGGCAAACAATCAGTCGCGGATATTCCGTCCGTCACCAAAATCACGCGAGATGCCGCCGCATGAAACACGAGGCGAACCACCTCAGGATGAATATGAATCCCATCAGTGATTAATTCCAGCCACAGACTGTCCTCGGTCAAGGCAGTCCCCACAATTCCTGGTTGTCGATGATGTAATCCCACCATCCCGTTGAACAAATGGGTAATGCCATCCGCCCCATTTTTCACTGCTGCCATGGTCTCTTCTTGCCCGGCTCCCGTGTGCCCCAGGTTCACATGTATACCTCTGGCCGTTAGCCATTGGGTCAGTTTGCCGCTTAAGGGAAGGTTAGGTGCCAAAGTCATAAGTCGAACCGGTACCATATCATCCGTGCGCCCGCTCAATAGCGTTTCAATTTCCCTTAAATCAACCGGACGGACGGCTTCTGCGGGTTGAGCCCCCTTAAACGCGGGATCGATATAAGGCCCTTCCCAATGCAACCCCAGCCAATTGCTTTGGGGATGCCGGGGATAGTTTCGCGCGCATTCCATCACTTCTTGAAGTTCGGAGGCTAAAGCAGAAATAGTGGTCGCCAAAAATCCTGTGACCCCGTGCTTGGCCAAGCCATAGCTTATCGCCTCCCAACTCTCAATAGTCGCTTCCATCACATCATGTCCTTGAGCACCATGGACATGCTCATCAATAAAGCCTGGTAGAATGATTGACAAGTCGTTGGCTCTGGTGTCTAATCGAATAATTCGCTCAATTCTCCCCGTAGTATCCCATTCTATACGAGCGGGTTCCAAATTTCCCGTTGTTGGCAGGTATACCCGCCCTTCAGCAGAATTTTCATTGTGAAAGGTACTCCTCAGTGTCATAAGGCCGTCTCTCCTGATTCCATTTTTTTGCAAGCCAGAGCGCACCACAAACAGCTTGACGTGTGATGACTGCAAAGTGTATCCCGCACTTTTGAACGTCGGACCGATTTTGCAGATAAGGGTGCCACAAATGCGCCATCCCACCGCTCAATCCAACCGATGGCTCAGATATGTCCAATCTGTCAACCGCCGCATTGATCATGGCTAACATCTGATGTCCTTCGTCAACCAACACACTGGTGGCGACCACATCTCCTCGTTGTGCTGTGTCAAAAACCACGGGAGCAAAATCGGCTAGTTGGCGTAGAGAATAGTCGGGCGTGTACAGCGTCTCAATGATTTGGTCTATAGACTGAACGTTGAAAAAAGTCAAAGCCTGTTCTACCAACGCAGTGGGTTCTTCTATCCCTTCTTGCGACAATATAGCCTTTTTTATGGCTTGACGTCCGATCGACAGTCCGGACCCTGGATCTCCCAGCTTCCAGCCATATCCTCCCAATCGGATCGTGTGATTGTGACTTTGGCCAAAAACTACTGACCCGGTTCCAAAAATCGCAATAATCCCCTCTTCCCCATGGGTAAAATTTGCCCAAGGCAACCAGTAATCTCCTGTAATCCAAACTCGTTTTAGCCCCCTTTGCATACAGTATTTCTTCCATGCCTCACGGACGTACGCGCGATCACATCCTGCTAACCCCAAAACACCAGGGTATTTGGCCAGGGGCATAGAGTGTTCCATCTTCTCGAGAACGGCGTCCATTGCAGCAAACGCTTTATCTTGGCCGACAACTAGGATATTAGACGCCGCGGCCGATGCCAAGTCAGTGCAGTTACCTATTTTTGTCTGAAAGACACCACGGGTTGATGTCCCTCCTCCGTCCACACCCCAAAACATCTAAAACCTACCCTTCTCTTTTAAACATGATATATTACCCTAATGTCTTGCCTTACAAATGGAATTAAGCGGGCAAGAATGCGAACATAGACTTCACACGAAGTCCTCACAGGATAGCCGAGATGTCTTTTGAAGCCACACCATGCGCAAACAACAGGAAAGAGACAGGCTGGATGGCATCATGCCACGATAGGTGAAACTCAGTTGGTGTGTTTGGGTCTTATGCACAGAGTTCTGTCTCCGTTCCGCAATCTGTTAATATGCTGTTAATATGGATCATAACTTATACGAGAGAACCGCTTTAGTCAGTTGGCATTTCCTTCACAAGAAGAGGCTTTGTGCCACGAAATGACCCCTGGGAACTACTTTTTTGTGCATACAGGAACCAACTTCACCATCCGTTAGATAGAAATGCCCGTTGTCATTTAGCTAATCTCGAAATACCTCTCCCTGTTGCCACAACCGATATTGATCAAAAAAAGTAGGATAACTAATACGAACACTGTCTTCATCGTCAAGAACAACCGGTCCGTGTGCTGTTGCTGCAGCAACCGCTAACATCATAGCCATACGGTGATCGCCAAAAGTTTTGACCTCCCCGCCGCGTAAAGGGGTTGGTCCTTGCACAACCATGCCATCGGGGAGTTCCTCAATATGAGCTCCCAACGTGCTGAGATTTTCCACAGTCGCGCGAATCCGATCTGTTTCCTTGACACGTAACTCGCCAGCTCCCCTAATTACCGTTTCCCCCGCGGCTTGAGAAGCCATTAACGCGATTAACGGAATCTCATCGACCATGTCGGGCACTTGGGCTGCGTCTACATTACGTCCTCTTAATGGATTATAGCCTATAGTAATGTTGCCAATTTGCTCATCATCCGCCTGACGATTTAGATTTACGTAAGTTCCCATTTTCTGCAGATGGAGGAAAAATCCCGTACGACGTAAACTAATTGATACGTCCCGCAACGTCAAATGGGACCCAGGCACAAGCGCCGCCAAGGCTGCCCAAAATGCTGCCGAAGAAGGATCTCCAGGCACATGAAATACTACAGGCTTTAGGGCTTGCCAGCGATTCACGGGCTCCACGCGAATGTTATTTTGATTTTGAGAGATTGTGATCCCCATTTGCTGCAGCATACGTTCCGTATGATCACGAGTCGGATAAGGCTCAACAATTTCGGTTGGTTCAGTTCCTTGCAATGCCGCTAGAATAATTGCCGACTTCACTTGTGCAGACGCCACAGGCATAGTATAAGTGATGCCCCGGATCGATTTGCCATGATATACTGTGACGGGTGGATAGCCTTCTGTAGTCGAGCAGAAAATTCCCATTTCACGCAATGGTTTAGCAACCCGTTCCATCGGACGTTTGGACAAAGACGCATCACCTATGAGTGTCCGGGGTTCACGAGAGATGGACAACAACCCCATCGCTAAACGCATTGTCGTTCCAGAATTGCCGCAATCAATCTCCCGGGTTTGTGCTAACCAATGTGTCGGTCCCGGGGACGATAAAATCCACTCATTGGAATTGACCTCGACCCGGACCCCAAGACTTTCCACTAAACGGCGGCTGGATAAAGTGTCTTGCGCCACCAGGGGATTGTTAATGTGTGTGAAACCGGCGACTAGACTGGAAAATAAGATGGCCCGATGTGTAATCGATTTGTCGCTCGGAGGACGCAAGGTTCCTTTAACAGGAATCCGGCGGGGTAATAGTTCCATAGTCATAATGGTGCTCCTTTCCAGACATTACAGAGAATCATTCGTTGCTTTGACACTCCCCACGGCGAAATCGGGGAGATTCTTGCGACAAACACACTCACGTAATGATTCTTCGTGTACCGGCATTTCACGCAGGGTTTCCTATTCCCGCTTGTTGAGTGTTTTGGCTGGGTTACTCTGTATCAAGTACACATTCATCCCTGCCAAGGTCGTTGAGGCAAGCAACCACATGCTTTCGACAAGTACCCTTACATCCCCATGCTTTACGGCCTATCGGATAACCTTCTCTTAGGTGTTGCCTTGCGGCGGATTGCCGCCGATTGTCCTAGAGACTTTGGCCATTTTCCTTGCTGAATATCCTCATTCCATTTTTGAACCAAATGCGTAAAAGCGGAAAATGTCTCCTTAATGTTTTCCTGATTGGCCTGCAATATTTCTTGCCATAACTGGTCGTCGCTGGCACCAATCCGGGTTACATCAAGAAAACCGGTTCCAACCACATGGGGCCATAACGGGAAGCGCGCCTCATAGCTTTCAGCCAGTACCAATATCGCTGCAGAGATCAAATAAGGAGTATGGCTAACGATGGCCATCAGCGTATCATGTTGTTCCAAGGGAATCCAAACCGGAACACTGCCCAAAACTGACATCCACTGCTCAATCACCGGCATGTCCGGGTCCAGACCGGTTCCTTTAACCACAAGACACGGATGCTCCGAAAACAGATCAGCATTACTGTGGACAAATCCGCGCACTTCCTTTCCCGCCATGGGGTGCAAAGACAACAAGGAAAAAGGAGAGCGAATTTGGGCATAAGCAGCTGAAAGACTTGTTTTGACCGAACTTACGTCCACAATAGTGCACCCGTGAGAGGATTCTAGTATGGTCTCAACCCATTGACCCACTTTATTGATGGGCACGGACAAAACAATTTGGTCCACATCCTGGGCCCATTCTTCCCACCTTTTGTTGACAATAACGCCATGATCAGCAGCCATTGGCATAACATTTGCATTCACATCGTAACCAAATACCGTCCATCCGGCTTTAAGGCAGGCCTTAGCTATCGAGCCTCCAATAAGCCCGAGGCCAATTACTCCGACTCTCACAAGGTTCTTCCTACTGCCTCGGCAATGGGCCGCAGTGAGTCAACGAGTTCACTTAAATGTGGCAAACTCAGACTTTGCGGGCCATCCGATAAGGCTTCCAAAGGATTCGGATGCGCCTCGATAATAAGTCCATCCGCTCCAGCCGCCACCGCTGCGCGTGCCATCGGCGCAACCCAGCTCCACTGTCCGGTGGAATGCGAGGGATCAATAACAATAGGGAGGTGCGATAATTGCTTGACGACGGGAATGGCGCTTAAATCTAATGTATTGCGCGTCTTGGTTTCATAAGTGCGAATGCCCCGTTCGCATAAGATAACGTTAGGATTGCCGTTCGCAGCCACATATTCTGCTGCCATTAACCATTCATCAATAGTCGCCGACAAACCGCGCTTTAACAAAACCGGCTTGTTGGCCTGACCGGCGGCTTTCAGTAGTTCAAAGTTCTGCATGTTTCGGGCACCAATTTGTATCATATCGGCCCATTCCACAACATAATTCAAACTTTCTCGGTCAACTGCCTCTGTAACCACCATCAGTCCAAACCGTTCACGAGCTTCTGTTAAGATCTTTAATCCTTCCACACCCATTCCTTGAAAACTGTATGGTGATGTTCGGGGTTTGTAGGCCCCTCCTCGCAGTACCATCAATCCCATGTCATGGACGGCTCTTGCCGCTTGCATGAGCTGATCGTGGCCTTCAACAGCACAAGGGCCCGCAATCACCACAACCTGTTTGCTGCCGAACCCAGCCTTCCCCACTTGAACCACCGTATCATCCGGATGAAAATCTCGGCTGACTAATTTGTATGGTCTTCTGACCGGAACCACCTGCTCTACAGACTGCATTGACGCCAAGCGAACTACCTCCTCTGTCCGTTCCCCTATTACCCCAATCACTGTTCTTTCCATTCCGCGTGAGATATGCACTTGAAATCCTTCCGATTCCAAGCGCTCGGTAACCGCGTCAATGTCTTGGTCTGGTGCATTGGCTTTCATGACCACAACCATCTCGTTTCATCCCTCTTCCTGAGTAATTTCCCAAAAAAAATAGGCCCTATGTCCCTTAGGGACGAAGGCCTTGACTTCTCCGTGGTACCACCCTATTGGCTAGTTACCTAGCCACTCTGCTGGCTGCTAGCACAGCCACTCCTCTATAACGGTAGGACTCCGGATTCTCTACTAGCAATTTCTTACGTTCGATTCACACTCATGGGGGTACGGTCTGGACTCAAAGCATCGGTTTACACCATCCACCGACTCTCTTTGCCTTTGACTTCCGACCCCTTCCCATTCATCGCTTTATCCTATTTTTTAGGGATAATACCTCGTTGTAAAGCGAATGTCAAGACCTCAATTTGATAATGCTTGGCGCAAAGATGCAACAAATTCCTGGGCCCTTTGGCTAGCCCGAGATCGATCTTGGTCAATGAGCCGCACCAGTGCGCTGCCAACAATCACACCATCCGCCATTTGGCCTACATACGAAGCCTGTTCGGGTGTGGAAATTCCAAATCCTATGGCCAGTGGCAATGATACATACTGTTTGACCCGGTCAACAAGGACCTTCAACCCAGAATCGACATCTTTTCGCACACCGGTCACCCCGGTTACGGATACCCCATATATAAATCCTGTGGCCTTCGCTAACGACGCAATATGGCGGTTTGTTGACGTTGGAGCAACTAAGGGAATTAACGACATTCCCAACTCTTGGGTGTAATTGAACACTTCGCCACTTTCTGACCAGGGTAAGTCTGGAATGATGAGTCCTCTCACCCCACTATCCCGCGCGGCTTCCAAAAATCTGCGCACCCCAAAATGAAACACAGGATTGAAATAAGTCAGGTAGACAATGGGTACACTGTAGGCGCTAAGGTCCGCGGTGATGCTCAAAATATCGCGAATTTTAACACCCTGGTTGAGGGCCTGGGTCGCAGCCTTCTGCAACACGGGACCATCCGCCAGGGGATCGGAGAAAGGAATGCCGATCTCAATGATGTCCGCTCCTCCATCATTGAGTGCCCCAACCAGTTCCGGCAGATCTGTCAAGCTCGGGTGCCCAGCTGTTATATAAGGTATAAGCGCGACTCGCCGTTCCCTCTTGGTTCGTTTAAAGACTTCGGAAAGTGCAGTTCCCGCACTCATTATGGCTGACTCCCTTCATATTCACGCACCGACTCAACATCTTTATCTCCTCGTCCCGACAAATTAATAATAACTTTGGCATTTTGTCCTTTGAGATGATGTTGTGCCTTAATAACCCAGGCTACAGCGTGCGCGCTTTCCAAGGCAGGAATAATGCCCTCCAGCTCTGACAACCGATGAAAGGCGTCTAATGCCTCCTGATCCGTAATGGCCTGATATTGAGCCCGTCCTATGTCGTGAAAATATGCATGTTCCGGACCAACCCCAGGATAGTCAAGCCCTGCGGATACCGAGTGCGCAGGCATCACTTGACCGTCATCATCTTGCAACAGATAACTGAGACTGCCATGCAAAATGCCTTTAACGCCCACAGTAATAGTCGCCGCGTGTTTTCCGGTATCAATACCGGCTCCTGCAGCTTCTACCCCTATCAATGATACGGGGTCATTTCGAAAAGCATAGAATATCCCCATGGAATTCGAACCTCCGCCTACCGGGGCCACAATGTGCGTCGGCAATCCTCCCGTGAGTTCTTGAAATTGAAGGCGGGCTTCCTGACCGATGACCGACTGAAAGTTTCTGACCATCATGGGATAGGGATGAGGTCCGACGACCGACCCAATAACGTAAAATGTCGTGCGCACATTCGTAACCCAGTCGCGAATGGCTTCGTTCGTCGCATCCTTCAACGTCCTAGATCCCGATGCTACCGGAATGACTTCAGTACCCAAAAGCTTCATTCGGTAAACGTTTAAAGCCTGCCGCTTTACATCTTCTTCACCCATATACACTTGTGACTTCAGTCCAAACAATGCTGCTGCAGTCGCCGTAGCCACCCCATGTTGTCCGGCTCCGGTCTCGGCAATAATACGGGATTTGCCCATGCGTCGTGCCAGCAAAATCTGGCCAACAGTATTATTGATTTTATGGGCCCCCGTATGATTCAAATCTTCGCGCTTCAAATACACGTCAAACCCTAAAGCTTCGCTAAGACGGTGCGCCTTGCGCAGTGGAGTAGGGCGGCCAACATAGTCCTTTAAAAGAGATGTAAATTCGAGGTGAAAATCCTGATCCTGCTGGGCCTGGGCATAGGCTTCGAACAACTCTTCGAGTGCGGGAATCAGAGTTTCCGGGACATATTGTCCTCCAAAAGGCCCGTAACGGCCACGATCATCCGGAACATCTTTCATCATTGCCATTGTTTGGCCTCCTTAATGAACTGCCGAATTTTTATGAGATCCTTAACTCCATCCGTTTCAACGCCGCTGGAGACGTCGACTCCATTGGGTTGCAGTCTCTGAACGACACTGCGTACATTGTCGGGCATTAATCCTCCTGCAATCCAAAACGGCTGGGAACACGCCGGCCGCTGCCAGTCCCATGCCTGGCCTTTTCCGGGTTCTGGCCCATCTGTGAGGATGATGTCAGCATCTTGTTCAACTGTTGTCGCAATGGCTTTGAGGCCATAATCATGAACAGCATGGATCCAATTAAAATCCGTTTCTCCATGATGTTGAAATGCCCATAAAGGCACTCGCTCCAAAACCTTCTCGAACATATCCCGACTCATATGCCGAGCCACGGCAACAAACCGAATCCACGGTAATGATGTGACAATGTCACGGGCTTGCTCCAAAGAGATCTGGCGGGGGCTTGATGTGAGTACTAATCCGATATAATCTGCTCCCGCCTCGTATGCGGCTAGTGCCGTGCTAACATCTTTTACACCGCAAATCTTGACTTCAGGCGTCACCTTGAAGAACCTCCAACAAATTCCCCCCCCGCATTAAATGCTCACCAACCAGTATTCCAGAGTATCCGTGATTAATGATCTGCTCAACGTCCCGGTAAGACTGAATGCCGCTTTCACTGATTTTCACTATATTAGAGGGAATGTGTGCAGCCATATTCAGTGAAAAATCAAGATGCGTATCAAAACTGTCCAGATCGCGATTATTTACCCCTAAGATATCGGGTTCAATCGCCATAGCCCGGTCCAGTTCTGCCGAGGCATGGATCTCCACCAAAATTTCGAGATCAACATCACGGGCGGCCTGGGCCAAATCTCTCAAAAGCAGGTCATCAACGATGCGAACAATAATTAATACGGCATCAGCCCCAATAGCCCGACTCTCAAAAATCTGCACAGGATCCAATACAAAATCCTTGCGCAAAACCGGCACACTCACAGCCTCCTTAACATTTTCCAAATGATGATTATCTCCAGCGAAAAATTCCGGTTCCGTCAATACAGATATTCCGTGGGCCCCTCGGCCTTCATATCCTTGGGCCTGAGTCACGGGGTCATAGGTTCTGGTCAACCAACCTTTAGAGGGGGATTTCTGTTTGCATTCAGCGATAATACCTAAAGGCATGGACTCATGGGCGCGAATTGCTTGCGACAAAAAACGTCTGACTCGTGGTTGCTTCGCGACGTGATATAATGACGCCTCACGATTTCGCAACGCCTCGACCCGTCCTCGGACAGATTGAACAATCTGATCGAGAAACATATCTATGCCTCCTGCTCTTCTTGTTGTCGGCTTCGTGCAATCAGTTCCTCCACGACACCGCGAGCCCGGCCGCTTGTGATTGATTCTCTGGCCAGAGCCACACCGCTTTGGGGAGAATCAGCGGCCCCGCACGCGTAAAGAGAAACTCCCGTGTTGGCCAAGACTATGTCCAAATAAGGTCCCGGTTGTCCTTGCAGAACTTCATAACATATCTTAGCGTTTATCGCCGGATCCCCACCGCGAAAGGCTTCCTTAGGATAGGATGGCAGTCCTAGATCACTAGGTTCCCATTGTCCGAACTGCACCGAATCTCCCTCTGTCAGACCATAGAGGGTAGGGCCAGATAAAGAGACTTCATCCAGTCCGCCTGATCCATAGACCACTACAGCCCTTTTCAATCCCAAGCGGGACATAACTTCCGTCACCGGCCTTACCCAAGACTCCGAAAAAACCCCCAGCAGCTGGTATTCAGGATGGGCGGGATTGGTCAACGGCCCCAGCAAATTGAAAACAGTGCGCACGCCCAGTTCTTTGCGAGGCTGCGCCGCAAATTTCATCGACGTGTGCATTTGCTGAGCAAATAAAAAGCCAAAGCCCACTTCATCAACTAGCCGGGCCACTTCTCCAGGACTCTGATTTATACGAATTCCGAGTGCTTCCAACAAGTCGGCGCTGCCACTTTTCGAAGTTGCCGAACGATTTCCGTGCTTAGCCACGTGAACACCACATCCAGCCGCCACAAACGCCGACACCGTGGACACGTTAAAAGTAAACGAACGATCTCCGCCGGTTCCACAAGTGTCCAGCACAGGCCTTGTCTTTACTTGAACGGGGGTGGCATGGGCACGCATGGCTCGAGCAAATCCGGTCAGTTCATCAACTGTTTCTCCCCGAATTGCCAAAGCCATTAGAATGCCCGAAACCTGAACAGGAGTTGCCGCTCCATTCATTATTGCGTCCATTAAGGCGTAGGCCTCATTCTCGTCGAGCTTTCCGCCTTGACTCAGAACAACTAAATTCTGACGAATCAATTCTTCACCGCTGTTCATAACGATTGCTCTCCTTGATAACCAGACTTGAGTGTATCCGACAAGGTGAGGAAGTTTCGCAATATGTCAAACCCCAGAGGGGTTAGCACCGACTCTGGATGAAATTGAATACCAAACACCGGATGTACCTGGTGGCGAATCGCCATTATCGTTCCGTCACTGCTCGATGCCGTGATTTCTAGTTCCTGCACTCCGTCCACATTCACTGCCAGAGAGTGATAGCGACCTGCCACAAATCCCTGGGGAAGTCCCCTAAAAATATCCTGTTCGTTATGAAAAATCTTATCTTCCTTACCGTGCATTAAACGTACCGCCGGTTCAATTTCGCCTCCATAGGCGTAGGCAATGGCCTGGTGTCCTAGGCAAACACCCAATATCGGTATCGTGGCACCTAGATGAGCAATGACATCCACCATAATACCGGCATCTTCCGGACGACCTGGCCCTGGGGAGAGAACTATGCGTGATGGTTCCAGTTGTCTAATCTCTTCAACACTTACTTCGTCGTTGCGCACAACCCGCACATCGTTGCCCAGAATGCCCAGATACTGTACCAAGTTGTAGGTAAACGAATCGTAATTATCCAGAACAAGAATCACAGCCATTCCTCCTCGCTGGAATGAAGTACGGAAAGAGCCGCAGCAGCCTTGTTCATTGATTCCTGAAATTCAAATTCCACTTCAGAGTCAGCCACAATTCCCCCGCCGGCCTGCACTGTGACACTATCCCCCATGATGTCTAGTGTTCTAATGGTAATACAGGCATCCAGATTTCCCCGGTGTGAAAAATATCCCACCACTCCGCCATACGATCCGCGCGCCTCGGGTTCCAATTCTTCAATGATCTCCATGGCGCGGATTTTTGGCGCTCCGGTTAAGGTGCCCGCCGGAAAACATGCAGCTAGAGCATCTAAAGCATCGAAACCTGGTTTCAGTTGTCCTTGAATTTCGGATACAATGTGCATGACATGGGAATAAATCTCTTTCGTCATGAATTGCGAGACAGTAATAGAACCATACTCGCAGACACGCCCCAGGTCGTTACGTGCTAAATCAACCAACATCACGTGTTCCGCTTTTTCTTTGGGGTCATTAATTAAATCATTCCACAAGCGCTCGTCCTCTTGGGAATTTCCTCCTCTTCTGCGAGTTCCCGCAATCGGACGGTTCATTGCTATATTGTCTGTCACCCGCACTAATGCTTCCGGCGACGACCCCGCCAGGGTTCGGCGCGGCGTCTCCAAATAAAACAAATAAGGGGACGGATTCACGTGCCGCAATTTGCGGTACAAAGAAAACGGGTCACCCGCAATTCGAGTAGTTAATGCTTGAGATAATACCGCTTGAAAAATATCACCGGCCACAATGTAGTCCTTAGTGCGCTCAATCATATTATGGTAATAATCCTGCGTCATATTTGACTTCATCGGCGTTAACTGTCTAATATGCGGTTCAGCCAGCATCAGAGGCTGCCTTAACGCGTCCAATAAAATTTCCATTCTTGTGAATGCCTGGTCCAATTGATCCCGCACAGATTCCACCACAACTGCCACCTCTTGCTTACGATGATCAAAAGCAACCACCGCTTTCGGCCACACCCATTCCCATTCAGGACCGCGTTTGGCGTGGCGCCGAGGAAGGTTTTCCAAATGGCGTATCCAATCATAACCGAAATAGCCAATGGCCCCTCCAACATATGGCCACTTAACATCTTCAGGTACGGCAATACGCTGGCGATATTGCTGGCGCCTAATCAATTCGAGCGGATCATCAGCCACTTCAGTTCCTTCTGGCCCGACTAGCACAGCTTGCCCATCTGCCTCAAGAAGCCGGGCCCACTCGCCAATGGCAATAAATGAGTACCGGGCAACTTTGTCATCCCCTTCAACACTTTCCAATAATGTGTGAGCCCCAAAAGGGCGCAACCGCAAGAAAGCAGAAATCGGAGTAATTTGATCCACCGCAAAGTGTCTTGCGATGGCAACATGTTCCAGATCCGGACTATCCCATATTTCGTTGTGGCCGATTCGGTCCATCCGGCTACCCTTCCTTTCCTCAGTTCCACGCTGTAAAAGTCATTTATAACAAAAAATAACCTTCAACCCTATGCTAAGGGACGAAGGCCTCTCCGTGGTGCCACCCTATTTTAGACTACTGAAGTCTCTTGTTTCCATACGGGTATCTCAACCGATATGGCTTCTTTGATAACGGTAGAAGAACCCGGCCAAGTCTACTCAATTTCGATTGGCTGCTCATGGGCCCATTCTCACGCAATCCCCTTATCGGCCTCTCACCAACACCGACTCGCTAAAAAGGTTACTCGGTGATACTCTTCCCATTCATCGCTAATAGTGATTATTAATATTTTAAATTCATTTTACGGATTTTCCTTTTCAATGTCAATGCTACTATAGCCCACTCAGAAGTAATTTCGGGTATCCGGGATTTGTGATTGGTGTCAGATAATTCAGTCTGCGCAACATGCCGTGCTAAAAACGGGGTTTGTAATGGATCGTAATGGATCGTTGGTGATTGTCATGGTAAAGTAAAGACGGATTTTATGATGGATGCAATAACGAATCTGGAGGCTTCATGCATGGTCGTATGGCGGCACCCGTGCCGAACCTGCTCAACTTGCCCGACTACCGCATCATCACGGTGGATGAAACCGATGACGCCTACCATATTGCCGCCGAGACTCTGGTAGCCCCGAGGATGTGTTCCCATTGTGACGGCACGGCCATCGTGGGTTATGGCCGTCGTGAGCAATGGATTCGGGATCTGCCCATGCATGGGAAGCGCGTGGGTCTCTATTTTCAAACGCGCCGCTTTCGCTGTAAAGCGTGTGGGAAGACCTTTTACGAGGATTTGCCCAGCGTGGATACCCAGCGGTTTATGACGGAACGGTTAGTCGCCTGGATCGGACCGGCGGCTATCCGACAGCCCTTTGCCCACGTGGCGCAGGAGGTGGGTGTCTCCGAACGGACGGTCCGCGATATTTTCCACGATCATGTGACCGCATTAGAAGCGCATCGTCAGGTCGAGACTCCGCAATGGCTGGGTCTCGATGAAATCCACCTCATCCGTCCTCGGGGCGTGGTGACCAACGTCCAAGAATGTACGCTGGTCGATTTGCTGGTGAACCGCAATAAGGAGACCGTGACGGCGTACCTCATGCGATTGCCGCATCGACAGCGCGTGCAACTGGTGACGATGGACATGTGGCGCCCCTACCAGGAGGCCGTCCAGGCGGCCCTCCCGCAGGCCACCGTGGTCATTGACAAGTTCCATGTGCTCAAGATGGCCAATGCCGCCGTGGACCGGGTGCGCAAGCAACTCCGGGAGGCGCTGACGCCGGCCCAGCGCCGGGGACTCATGCACGATCGATTCGTCCTCCTCAAACGGGAGGCCGACCTGACCGACCGGGAAGCCTTGCTCCTCTCCACGTGGGTCAAAAACTATCCGGTTCTGGGCGAGATCCATCGCTTGAAGGAATCATTCTTCGGGCTCTATGATTGCGCCAGTGCCGCCGAGGCTCGATCCTATTATCAGACGTGGGAGCAGTCACTCACGCCCGACCAACGCGCCGCCTTTGCGGAGGTGCTGACCGCTTGGCGGCACTGGGAGACGCATATCGTGGCGTACTTTGATCATCCGGTGACGAACGCGTATACCGAGAGTCTTAATAATCTCATCCGCGCGACGGATCGTCTGGGGCGCGGCTATAGCTTCGCGGCCTTGCGCGCGAAGATGCTCTGGGCCGAAGGGGTCAACAAAACGCGTCAGCGCCCGCTAGCACGGCAAAGTCCGTTCCGGGAGCAATTACCGCCTATCGGTAATGCCCAATTCGCACGGCCCACCATCATGGGGTCCGACGTGTCGACGGTTCCGGTCGACGTCGGGGTTGATATGGTGGCATTGAGTCGGCAGTTGGAGACGGGGCAGTTGTAACGCATCGATTCGGATAATCCGTCACAGTGGTCTACTAACGTAATATAGAACGCCTAATGAATGTCTGGTAGGCAAAAAGCGGCCTTGAGATTTGCTTCTTCGGCGAGTTGCTGTTTGCGTCGCGTTCTAACGACCCGGTTCGCTTACGGCTGCAATCCACAAGGCCTGGTGATCAACGATGGCTTGTCCTGATGTGGGTTTTTGCGGAACCCACATCGCCGCAATCACAAGGGCTTTCACATTCGGCCAAACGCTCGTATGCGGATCCACAATCAACAAGCCACTCGAATCTAACTTGCAGCCGCGACCCGAGGGATAGGTCACGTTGACCGAACAACTAGCAAACACCATGCCTGGCGTCACCGGTGAACCCTTTTCCACCCCCTCAGGAAACATGACACACGCGATCGCTCCCTGGTAGAGTAAATCCGAGCACCGCATTCCACGAGGAGGAGGGTCTTTATGAGTCAAACCTATTCATCAGAATTGAAGGAACAGGTGGTGCAGGAAGTCAGCGAGACCCACAACGCGACGCGGGTCGCTCGACGCCATCCACTCCCGCCCGGGATGGTGCGCCGATGGGCTCGGGAAGCTCGTCAACGCCGGGAAGACCATGCCGAGGGATTGACGCCGGCGCAGGAAATTGCGCAACTAAAACGTTTGGTGATTGAGCGCGATCGGCCAATCATGGTGTTGCAAGATGCTCTCCGAAAAAAAGGGCTCCGTCCGTGAGTGAATGGTGCCACTGGACAGATTATTGGGTACCACGAGGGAACCCGGTGCAGGCCCTCTGCGCGGTGTTCGAGTTGCCTCGCGGGAGTTATTACGCTGGGCGGAGCCGGCAACAGCGAGACCTGCTCTCCACCATCTGCCGCTCCCCCGCTACCGCTCACGAGGGCGTCACCGGGGCTGTCTCAAAAGGTATG
>JAKBWA010000085.1 GCA_021841025.1 Bacillota bacterium
TCCACGCGGGATGGTTGACCCGAACATATCGCGCGTAGTTGTGTGGAATAAGTTCTCCAATGAAACTATGGCCTGTGCTGCTTGACCATAACCGTGCATCATTCAACCATGACGTGGCGGACAAGTCCGTACAAAGGTGCACGTCGGGCGGCCACCCAAAGCGGCCAATGTTGAAAATATCTGTATCGGTGCGCATGTCATTCTCCCATCAAATAGAGTTTCTAAAATTTCACCAGACATTGTTGTGAATACTAGGGATTGTTTTGTTGAAGACCTCACTCGACCTCCCGCCGATCAATCAGTAAAGCGCACTGAGCCAAATGGAATCAGACAATTGGCCGATACCCCTTACAAAAATTGCGAAAGAAGGCACTGAACCCCGTGGACAACGTCAGGCTGAAATGAAGTCTCCTACGGTATGCTTCCCCATTGACTTTCCCCTTAGGGCATACTTTACCCTATAGCGGGATGCCGATAAACTCACACACACGCGAAATCGTAAATGTTATCCAAAAGGTTCGAGAGTGTTCATTACAGCACATCGCAATGTAGGGAACATGCGGTAGAATCTCAAACATTGTGATGTGAGCACCTGAACCAATTTGTGGGTTGAGAGAGAATCTCCATCACGAAATCTATCCCAGCTCAGTCGGACGCCTCTGTTGTCACCAGGAATATCGAGCCCAGAAAACATCATCTCTGGCTCACAAATTGAAACCGAAAAGGAGAGTTGAATCAGCATGAAGCCCTCCCCCCATGAAGAAACGGTGTCGATCAGCCAAGCCGCCAAATTGAGCGGATTATCCATCAAAACGGTTCGCTATTATGATACCACCGGACTCGTATCCGGAACCCGTCTCGCGTCAGGATATCGCCGATATTCTCCCGATGACGTGGCGAAATTATCGCTTATCGCTCGTCTGCGTCAGTATCGCTATCCTCTGGAAACCATTCGGCAAGTGGTCACCGACACCATCACGGTGTCTCAAAGCATCGAACGTCAACTCGATGTGGTGAGCCAACAACTTCAACATCTGAAAGCCGTTCAAGAGACACTGATTTATGCTCTGAAATCCTTACCCAACCATTCAAACACTCCAGCGTGGCAGACGTTGCAACAGGTAACAGCCGTGGCAGAGCAAAATTATGCCCGCGAGATCCAAGAACGCTTCGCCCAATATCTCTCTGGCATTTCGCGTACGGATTCTGAGCAGATTCCGCCAGCCTTCCTGGCGGTGTCCCCGATGATCCCGCCAACGCTTCAGGACACGGCACAGCAGTTGTGGCAATTCCTGCGTGAAGTCATAATGCGGCTTAAGATCACCCCTCCTGTCTTATCGCTACCCGTAGCGGATTTAGAGAAATGGGCGAAACTGTGGTCTCGCGTGGATACCCTAATGGATGCATCAGTGCTCCCGCAGGATAGACTTTGGCAGGAAATTCTGGACGATTTCGTCGACCAAGGAGCGGCGCTATACAATCTGAGGCCGGATGTCTTTCGTCAACGGTGGATTGAAGTCAGCGACTACCTGGACGAACATCCCGAGTGGATAAACATGACACACCAATTGTTTCCCGCCTGGACTCGTCAATTAAAGCGTTATCAGCTGCTGTTGGAAGCCTTGCGCGAAAACACCCGGCCTCATGATAATCTCAGGGATAGGGCATTTCATAAGCACAACTCTTCCCTCTCGATGCGAGATCACCCATGAGCCTTCGCCATAACCGCAACTTTCTCATATTAACGAGTGGGCAATGGGTTTCTATGACGGGAACCAGCCTCTTTATGATCGCGTTGCCGTGGCTCGTCTATGCGCAAACGAACTCCAAAGCATTGTTGGCCCTAATGGGATTAATCCTCTCTATACCTAATGTGCTGGGATTGTGGGCGGGAGTATGGGTCGATAGGTGGCCAAAACGCCGTACTATGATTGGGGTCGACTTAATCCGGGGACTTCTTTCCCTTCTTATCGCCCTGCTCGCTTTTTCCCACGTCTCAATCATGTGGTGGATTGCCCCCGTGTTATTGCTGCAAATTGCCGGCACTTTGTTTACCCCCGCCCAAATGGCGCTCATGGGGCAAATTATCGCAACTGACGAGATCCCGGCCGCGATGGGAATTAATCAATCCGGAACAGCCGCCGCGCAACTGGCCGGACAAGCGGGAGGAGGAGCCGTACTGACGTTATTGGGAGCCCCCATCTTATTTTTAACCAACGCCTTGTCATTCGGGGTCTCTATGTGGACATTGTCTCGGCTTAACGTTTCTGACCTGGTGCCAGTTAACCCGTCGCCTGCATTCTGGGCAGAATGGCGTCAAGGATGGAATACGGTATGGCACGAGCCATATTTGCGCCATTTGATCACGGTAGCGGTCGTCGTGAATGGAGCTTTGGCCCCCTTCATGGTTACGGTCACCGCTTGGGTACGGGACGATCTGCATCAGAACGCTGCCTGGTTGGGTCTCTTAGCAGCCTGTTTTCTTCTGGGTCTTCTTTTCGGAGGCATCGCTTTAGGACCATTGTCAGTACATTGGACACCATCTGCCATCTTGTGGCGGGGACTGAGCATAACAGGGGCAGCCGTCGGAGTCATAGGCTTCGCTCCCAACCGGTGGGTGGCCTTGGGACTCATGACCGTCTCCGGAATGGGAACAGGGATTGTTAATGGGAGCCTCAGTGCAACATTGTTGGCCACGTTGACCCCACAAGTCCGAGGACGGGTGATGGGTCTCATGAGTGGGCTGAGCACTTTGATCATCCCTATAGGTTTGGGCATTTTAGGACCTGTCATGACACAGGTGTCTCTCCCGGCCATGTTTGCCCTCATGGGTGGATTAATCGTGTTGGCAGCGGCTGTATTCATTCTCCATGAAAAATGTGCCGACATCAAAAGCTGAAGAGTTGACAATCGGCCCCGAAAAAACCCGACAAAGAATCCAGGAGCCAAAAGAAGAGTTCACGAACCCATTGGCATTATCATCATGTATCAAGACAATGGCGGCCACTGCAGCATCACTTTGTGAGCCCACACAGAATCTCCGTAGTGTTCGCGCAACATCCGCCACACCTTAGCTGTAGCTCTCGGATCTTGATTAAGATGGCTGGCAACCCCCAGGTAATATAGGCATTCGGGAATCAGGCCGCTCAAGGAATAATTCTTCCGAGTTTCCTCCAATAAGGTCCAGCTAGCTCCGTATTCATGGCGGCGCAAGAGATATTGAGCTTCGGCCAGACGCAGAAACACCATAAATTCGTACGCGGGGATAAAGCCTTCCTCCATTCGCAAAATTTCCCCGCTCAAATCCCGTGCATAGGTCGTGGGATACCATAGAAAACGCTGGTCCTTGCCCAGGGCCTCTTCCCTTTCATACAGATCCCATTTCGATTGTATTTCGCCCAAAATATCCGGATGACTTAGCGTCTTTCGGCGCATTAAATCACATCCCGAACAACTTTGCAGCGAATAGATTTCCAGCCTCAAGGCCATATGCTTCCTTTACTCCCTTATGCTGCTATGGGTTTAATTGACTCATTCTACCTGAAGGACAAGGACCATCTCATTACGCAATCCCATATCCGCATCCCAGTCATCTTGCACTTCCCATTATATCTAAGATGGCGGTGCCCGCCACTCATCTCCTCTCTTTCGAATCCTCGGCAAAAAGGACCTACGTCCTTTCCCTAAACTCAATTTCAAAGAGAGACGAATGGCGGGCACACTCCTCAGTCATGAGCTTTTTCAATGAGAAAATGGTATTCGCTACCCACATGCTCAGATGATATCAACTTGTGTCCAGTCCGGCGTGTCCATGCTTCAAAATCGGCCACAGAGCCGGGATCGGTCGTTAAAACCTCCAGTCGTGTGTCGATTGCCAGCTCATTCAGCGCCTTTTTCGTTTTGACAATGGGCATCGGGCAAGAGAGCCCGCGTACATCCAACACATTTTCTGCGCCTTTCTCCGTCATCATACTTCTCCTTCCCACCGTTAAACTTTAGGTCTTTTGAATCAGTTCGCCCTAACCGAGTTATTTTACCACAAGCTTTCACCGGGTTTCGTAAATGGGTCCCGTATCATCTCCTGGCCGATCTCCTTGGCTCGCTGGACAGATTTCATTAGGCAACTGGGGACTAGAGCGATACTGGCCCATCTTGATCAGAACACCTGTTCGCATCAGCCTGCCCACTGAGGGGAAATATTGCGAACCAAACCGTACCCGGCCTTCGTGCTGAGATAAAGAATCTCTTCTCTCCATCTCCTGACGCTAAACGGCACGGGTCACTGTAGAACCGTGTTCCCATATGATGGGGAGTTTATGTCATTTGACTCCTCTTTAATACTATAATTTATATAGTTTTAGTGTCAATCCCCTTCAAGGCAAAGGTCCACGGGCACCGCATAGGCTAAAATTTGCGATCAATGAAGCCAAATGAGTAGAAAGGCGGAACGTTTGGCTGTACGGCCTCGAGTGACTAGGGTTCCATTCCCAATGAGACGAGAGCGGGGAAATCCCAGGAAAATTGACGTTGGACGTCCCCAAAACCCGGCTTTCATAGACTTTAGGCTCCAAATTCTCGGGCTTGGTTTTTTGGGAGCACTCGTCAAAAAAGCTGTGTGCGGATCTCACCAATACAAATTTGCTCGCTAACAGGGGTCGTGAATCACATCGAGATCTTTTTGTACCGGTATTGCTCCCGATCCCGGTATTGTATGGGAGTTCTTCTGAAATAGGCCAGAGGAAGACTCCAAATGTGCACTAATCGCGTAAAGGGAGAAACAGCGAACACCAAAAAGGCTAGAATAATATGGATCTTGAACAGCAAGGGAACGTTCACCATCAACGCCTGATTGGGATGAAAGACGAGCAATCCCCTAAGCCAGGGGCCAACGGTGCTCCGATATTCATAAGGGCCCACCACATTGTTACGCACAATGGTCAGGTAATCGCCTGTTGTCACCACAATGAACAGGAGAATGAGCACCAGCATATCCGAAAGACTGGAATTTCTTCGCACCCGAATATTTGACAATCGCCGCCCTAACAAAATAAGCACCCCTGTCCAAGTCATCAAGCCGGTTATCCCGCCCAGGATATCAGCACTCTCATGATAAAATGCCGAAGAAATCCCCATAGCCCGGTAGAAACTGAGAGGAACCAACAAACCCATCACGTGCCCTATAATAACCAACAAGATCCCCCAGTGAAACAACAGGCTTCCCCATTTCAACCAACTTTTCTCTAAGAGTTCACTTGATCGTGATCCCCAACTCATAGGATTGTGGGCATATCGGTATAAACTGCCTGCTATCATCACAACAAGTGCTACGTATGGATAAATGACCCACCAAAATTGATTCATGGTGCTCCCCTCTTCGTGAGAATGTGTTGCCCATGTTGGTAATCCAAGGGATAGGGCAAGTCGAGCAAATCAGGATTCTCTTCAGGACGCAAAACCGCCGCAGGGCTCATGGTCCCCAGTGCCTCGGGAACCATCTCGAACAAAGCCTGATAAGGGTTTGCAACGTCCAAGTGCTTGGCTATTTCTTGCGAGACTCCGGCAATGCGCTCACACCGATCCGGGGAAATTGACTCAGGATGTATTGCCATAAATTCCAGCAATAGCGGGAGATAGTCGGCCAAGAGATTTTCCGGCACTTCATACCCCTTTTGCCGGTAAAGTTCGGTCAGTTCAATCAACACCTGGCCCCTGGAATCCTCCATCTCGTGGGCGCTGACATACAATGACGCCTTATCATCAAAGTCAAAAGTCGCCACATACAGTTTTTCCAGATCTAACGAAGCATAGCCTTGAAACCTGCGGAACACATGGGCCAGTTTGGAATCCAGTTCATCGGCCAGACACATCCGTTCCTCAATTCTTTCCCAAAACTCTGGATGATGGGGATAATCCAAAAGCCCGGAGACCAGTTTTAACACGAGGCGCTGATTTTCTGTTATGCCCATTCCTCTTCCCCCCTTTATCTTTTAACCGAACGAGCCGGCTGTGGTTTCTTCAGACCTTCTGGCGGTGCCAACTCCTCCAAGCCGCATGCTCCTTGTTGGTATTCCAGATTCTCATCCGGGTTACGGTTTCCCGTTGGCACAACGAACCGCTCTTGATGCTTGGCGACTGCCAGCAACCGGGCCATCTCTTCTAATTGATCCAAAGTCAGTCCCGCTTCTTGGAAGAGGCGGCTCGATGCTAGCGGTTCACTGCCATAGCCGACATTCTTTTCCCGCTTGGCAACCCTGAGAGCCGTTAAGCGTAAAAGCGAGCGCCTGACAGGGGCCGTATCTCCTGCGGCGAGGATCGACGCCAAATATTCCACAGGAATTCGCATGCTGTCCACTGCCGTGAGATAGGAATCGGCGTCCATGGCATATTCGTTGGCGAGATGGTTCATCATCGGACTTAAAGGAGGCACATACCACACCATAGGCAACGTCCGGTATTCGGGGTGGAGCGGCAGAGCAATTTTCCACTCAATCGCCATCTTGTATACGGGAGACTTTTTAGCCCCTTCAATCCAGGATTCGGGAATACCCTGTTTACGGGCTTCTTGAATAATGTCAGGGTCGCCCGGATTCAAAAATATGTCCAGTTGTGCTTCATAGACGTCAGTGAGACCAGACACAGATGCCGCGTCCTTGACTTTGTCAGCATCATATAAAATGGGTCCCAAATAGCGAATGCGTCCCACACAGGTTTCAGAACATACTGTGGGTAATCCTGCTTCAATGCGGGGATAACAGAAATTGCACTTCTCGGCCTTGTGGGTATTCCAGTTGAAGTACACCTTCTTGTAAGGACAGGCGCTAACGCAGAATCGCCACCCCCGGCAAGCATCCTGATCCACAAGAACAATACCGTCCTCCTCGCGCTTGTACATTGCCCCGGAGGGACATGCGGCCACACACGCAGGATTCAAGCAATGATTGCAGATCCGCGGCAAATACATCATAAAAGCCTGTTCATATTCGAAGGCAACTTGTTGAAAGAGGGCTGGTAAGTTAGGATCTCTGGGAGCAATTTCGGGCCCTCCGGCCAGATCATCATCCCAGTTGGGACCCCAAATGGGTTTTTCCATAACCTCCCCCGTGACGAGCGAATGGGCTCTGGCTACCGGTTGATGTTTGCGCCTTGGGCTGTCCACCAATGCTTGGTAATCATAGGTCCAGGGTTCGTAATAGTCATCAATGGACGGCAAATCGGGATTATAGAAGATGTGGGCCAATTTCGCCCCAGGTCCCCCGGAACGGAGTGTGAGTTTGCCTTTCACCAGGCTCCATCCGCCGCGATAACGTTCTTGATTTTCCCATTCTTGGGGATAGCCCGGCCCTGGCCGGGTCTCAACATTGTTGAACCACACATATTCGGTCCCCGGACGATTGGTCCACGTATTTTTACAAGTCACACTGCAGGTATGACACCCGATACATTTATCGAGATTCATTACCATCGCAATTTGCGCCTTAATCCTCAAGCCAGTCCACCTCCTTCAAGGGACGAATCCATGCGAGAGTATCCCTTTGGTGTCCCGTGGGTCCGTAGTAATTCATGCTATAGCTCAACTGCGCATAACCGCCAATCATATGGGTGCCTTTGGGAATGATGCGCGTCACGCTGTTGTGGGTGCCCCCTCTATCTCCCGTAATGTTGCTTTGGGGGATGCCAATCGTGCGGTCTTGGGCATGGTACATCAAGGCGATGCCTAAGGGAATACGGTGTGATATCACCGCTCGGGCCACAATGGCCCCGTTGCGGTTAAACACCTCGATCCAATCGTTGTCTTTAATACCAATAGTTTTCGCATCCTCAACACTCATCCAGACTGTTTGCCCGCCGCGAAACAAGCTCAACATACGGGGCGTGTCCGCATAGGTCGAATGAATCCCCCATTTTTGATGAGGTGTCAGGTAGCGAACCGTTACCGCCTGAGACACATCGATACCTTTCTTCTCATCTGTAGAGACAAAAGGCGGGTTATCCACCGGCGGACGATAGATAGGAAATCCTTCACCATAATCCAACATGATTTCATGGTCCAAATAGAAGTGTTGCCGTCCGGTAATCGTTCGCCACGGGATTTTGAACTCAACATTGGCGGTAAAGGGAGAGTAACGGCGCCCTTCACCTTCTAATCCAGACCATATCGGTGCCGACAACGCCAAGCGCGGCTGAACCGTAAGGTCTTCAAATCGATAGGCCGTGTCTTCCCGGCCACGGACGGCTTGTACAAGCGGCAGTCCTGTCACCTTCTCCAGCACCTGCCACTCTTCAACCGCCCGTCGCCCATTGGTCGGGCCCGACAAGGTCAGGATCGCTTCGACTGCTTGACGGTCTGTCCACAAGGATGGCCGGCCCAAACCCACCCCTTTCCGTTGCGATTCCCCCACTTTATCACGCAGTTCGGCTACGGCCTTCTGCCCGTCAATCTGAATCCCTTTGGCAACAATGCTCTCTTCCGCCAATGGACCCAAAGTGGTCATTTGATCGATGAGATGTGCATAATCTCGGTGCACCAAGGTAAGATTCGGCATGGTCTTTCCCACAACGGGATCCGATTCTCCTATCCTCCAGTCGCGAACTTTGCCATGAGGCTGAGCGATCTCTCCTGGGGAGTCGTGCTGCATGGGGGTCATCACCAAGTCGTCCACAAAAGGCAAATGCCGAGCCGCCATTTTGGAGAAAGCCTCCGCCAAAGTACGGAACGCATCCCAATCGCTTTTCGATTCCCAAAGCGGCGATACAGCCGGATTAAACGGATGGATAAAAGGATGCATATCCGTGCTGCTTAAGTCGTGTTTTTCATACCAGGTGGCAGCAGGAAGAACGATGTCGGCATATAGCCCGCTTGACGTCATTCGAAAGTCGGCGTTTACAAGCAAATCCAACTTCCCTTCCGGAATCTTATCCAAAGCTTCAACGCTTTCTGGTTGCCATGACTCGGTGGTGTTGCCCAAGACGTGGGCCGAAGCTCCTAGCATATGCTTAAGAAAATACTCATGTCCCTTCCCGCTTGCCCCTAGTAAATTTGAGCGCCAAACAAATAAGACGCGCGGAAAATTCCTGGGATCATCCGGGTTTTCCACTGCCCACTCCCACTCTCCTTGGACAAGCTTATTGCGGGCGTATTCTACAATTTCTTGGGGGGTGACGGCTTTTGCCTTGCGCGCATCTTCCACCACTTTTAAGGGGTTTTCAGTCCATTGCGGAAATGAGGGAAGCCAGCCTAAACGCGTTGCCAAGGCCATCATATCTGCAGGGTGCTGATTGCGAAAGCGTCCCGACGTCGGGATTCCCGGCATATTGGCGACAGCTTCTTCGTATCGAAATTGGTCTGTGGCGAAATAGAAGAATAGGGTCCCAGCATGCTGGCGAGGCGGACGGTTCCAATCCAGGCCAAAAGCCAGTGTGCTCCAACCCTCTAAAGGCCTGACCTTTTCCTGACCTACATAATGGGCCCATCCTCCTCCCTGAACACCTTGACTTCCGGTGAGCAGTACCAAATTAATGATGCTGCGGTAGATGAGATCACTGTGGTACCAGTGATTGGTTCCAGCTCCCAAAGCAATCATAGACCGCCCGCGAGTTTTCGCCGCATTGTCGGCAAACTCCCGCGCGATTTGTATGGCGAGATTGCGGTCGACACCGGTAATCGATTCCTGCCAGGCTGGGGTATAGGCTGTCACATCGTTGTAGTCGTGAGGGTAGTCTCCCGAAAGTCCGCGACTAATGCCCATATGGGCCATCATCAGATCATACACCGTACTCACCCACAAACTCTGTCCTTGATTGTTAGTCAAACGTTTGGCCGGAACCCCCCGCACAAACGGCCCAGAGGCACTCCTCTGCATATTGGGAAAGACTACGGATTTCACCGAATCTTCCGATCCCAGAAATGACAGCCGGGGATGGATTTCATTCCCTTCAGAATCCTCCAGCAGAAGATTCCATTTATGCTGTCCATCCCATCTGTGACCAATGCTGCCATTAGGAATGCGAGGCGCATCATGATCATCATCCCACATGACCGTCTTCCACTGGGCCTTAGGAACGTCCTGACCGAGATCACTGGCCGTAAGAAAACGATCGGCAGTCCACATCTGACCCCGGGGCGAGAGGGTTACCAGAAACGGTAAATCGGTGTAAGTTTTGGCATAATCCATGAAATACAGCGTCGGATGCTCCACGTAGAATTCCTTCAAGATCACATGCGTCATCGCCATAGCCAAAGCCGCATCTTCTCCTGCTTTGCAAGGCATCCAGACATCGGCAAATTTCACGTATTCTGCGTAATCGGGACTCACCCCAACCACCTTTGTGCCGTTATAGCGTCCTTCTACCATAAAGTGTGCGTCAGGTGTTCTCGTCATCGGCAAGTTTGTGCCCCAGATAATGAAATAGCTCGCATTATACCAATCCGCACTCTCTGGAACATCTGTCTGCTCTCCCCAAATTTGCGGTGAAGCCGGTGGCAAATCAGCATACCAGTCATAGAAGCTGACCATGGCACCTCCCATCAGCGACAGAAAACGGGATCCCGCGGAAAAGCTCACCTGGGACATAGCCGGAATAGGACTGAATCCAGCCACGCGATCCGGTCCATAACTTTGAATGGTTTCCAACAAGGCGGCGGAAATTATTTCGCTCACGGTATCCCACGAGGCACGAACAAATCCGCCCTTCCCGCGGGCATTTTGATATGCTTTTCGCCTTGTGGGGTCATTAACCAATGTCCGCCACGCTTTCAGTGGATTGTCTTCATGCTCGCGAATCTCTTGATACGCCTTTAAGAGTTCAGCCCGCACATAAGGATACTTCACCCGTCCCGGACTATAGAGATACCATGAATAACCAGCTCCCCTGGGGCATCCACGCGGTTCGTATTCAGGAACATTATCCCCCAAGGAAGGATAATCGGTTTGCTGGGTTTCCCAAGTGACAATGCCGTTCTTGACATAAATTTTCCAGCTGCACGACCCGGTGCAGTTCACCCCATGGGTGGAGCGGATGACGCGGTCATGCTGCCAACGGCTGCGATACACATCCTCCCAGTCCCTAGAACGCACATTCTCTTCGCTCCACCCCTGGTTGATGCGTTGGCCACGCTTGAGGTAATCGACAGAGCGCAAAAGCTGATTACGTTTATTGGCCATAGCTATTTCTCCCCTTGGATTCTTGTGGCACGATCTGACTCTGATTTAGAGGGTTGATCTGGTCCCATGATACGAAATCCCGGTTGGCTGAGTTCACGGAAAAACTCATTCCTGAGGGCTGTCCCAAAAGGTATGGCGGCAGTGATGCCGTCCCTAAAATGTTCCCATTTTACCCCGCGTAGTGGAGGCGGCAGGTCATTTTGCTCCTCATTTTTAGAGGTCAAGTAAGAGATAGCTGATTCCAGTTCTAAAGATAATTGACGCATTGACGTGTGTTCCGGAACTAACTCGCGGATAACACCTTTCCAGTCGCTATTGATGTTTAGCCACTCTTTATAGAGTCCCTCTTCTTCGTCTTGTGCGTGGATCAGAATCGGGCCTTCAATCACTTGCGAAAATACTTGCCCGGTGCAGGCAAACACTTCTGTTTGTCCCGAAACTTGAGCTTCTCGAGCCATTTTCCAGGCGCTAAGGACCTCGTTCCATGCCATCTCGTGAATGGCATGATGCGATTCAACTTTCCACAGTGCAGGATCAGACATCCTCATCACTCCTTCCTGCCCTACCTTGATTTGCAAATGCTTAGAGAGATAACATGTTCAGAAAGTTATACGAACTTCCACAGCAATCATTGGTGGTCATTCTCACCGTTCACCCATCCGCCCTTATAGTCTTTGTTCCCCCTGGGATGAAGATGTTATCGTCTGCACGGAAAAAACAGAGCCCCAATGAAGATCAGGAGAGAATAACTCACGGTCAGTCGACATCCAATGAATCGGCTTCATTGGATAGACTCGGGCAAGTCTGGGATCTCACTGACCTTCATAACGTTCCCTTTCTGACGTTCTATCCGTGCTCGCTCTTCCAGTTCCGATAAAAACACAGACATGGGATTTTACGCAGCATGGCTCCTGGGGTTCTGCAAGATGTCCCAGTGTTTTAACCAGCCGATAACAATCCAACTGATAACAGCGAGGACCAAAAACACCGCCAACGCCACATGATAATTGTGCCACACTCCTACCACGGCCCCCATAACCGGTGGCAAGACAAAACCTCCAAAAGCGCCGAGTCCTCCTACCCAACCGGCGGCTCCACCGACCGCTTTCGGGACGTAGTGCGGCACCAGTTTAAATACGATGGCATTTTGCAGACCCATCCCCACAGCCATTATCAATACTCCGACTAAAGCCATGCTCATATGAGAACTAAAGAGCACAACCAAGGCTCCCAGCGCCATCACGGTTACGTTGCCGCTTAGGGCATAACGGATGGAAAAGCGATCAGCCATGAGACCTCCCGGAACGCGCACAATAGATGCCGCTACAGAAAAGAATAGAGTCAATGCCCCGCCGGTTACGAGCGTCGTGTGAAATGCCCCGTGCCAAAAACTGGGCAACCAGCCGGTCAGCGCAATGAATCCCCCGAATGAGGTAAAGTAAAGGATGACTAATGCCCAGGTTGGCGCGGACCCGGCAGCTTCTGCCAAAGTATGACTGGCCGTACCTTCTGGCAATTTGTCCTGACCATACGGTTTTACAGCGTCTAAGGACACCGCACAGCCTTGAGATTCCAGTTGTACGGACGGAGCATTTTTCATGAACATCCCACACAGAACCGTAACGATCAGCAAGAAGAGAAACCACATTTCGTAAGCCCCAATCATCCCCAAATGAGCCACAGCAAGCGGAAGCAAGAGCGAAAAAATGCCGGATCCGAGATTTCCCAGACCTGCATAGGTTCCCAACGACCCTCCCTGCCGGCTTTGAGGAAACCAATAGGAAACCTGGGCAATCCCCACGGAAAAGGTGGCAATTCCCGAACCAACTAATATGCCCAACAAGAGCAAAAGGAAATAAGTGCCTTGCAAATGATTCGGGTAATCCGCCCGTAACAAGGCAATAAGTCCTGCCATGCCAATAAGCGCCAACAGCAATAAGGCCATAAACGGACGTTTTGCGCCACGATCGGCCCACGCGCCAAATGGTATGCGTAAAATCGATCCACTCAAGCTGGCGATTGCCGCCAATAACCCCGCGGCGGTCGGAGACAAATGCATCAACGCGGCAAATTTCGGAACCAAAGGGCCAAAGACTGCTACCGCAGCGAACCCGGCAAAAAATCCCGTTGTCGCCATAGTCAAGGCCTGTCGCGAACTGCCTTGCACGAGCGGAGTGTCTTTCATTACGATTCCCTCCTCATTTGTATAAAGATGTAACGCCTTGCAATTTTATATTGATCGATCACACTCTCCTCTGGCACCTGCCTTCGGATCCAATTCAAAGCAGCAAACAGCCTACGATTCTATATCCTTTGACCAACTATCTGCACCACCTGGACCGATTATCGGCGCAATGACGCATTCGTGATCAATGTCACAGACAAGACAGAATTCTTAAGGATGACACGTCTTCTTTTGATAGGCGAATTAATTCGGAACAACCGCTCGTCATTATGCAAATAACAGGAATTTATATGGGGTAGGAGCAAGGAATTTTTACTAAGTTCGATCAAAGAACTCCTCGCAACTTAGGTTCCGCCGACCCGTTGAGAGGAGCGAGGGAAGTAATGATGCAGGAAACACTGACGATAGGGATTGCAGCCATAAGACAAACCCCGCCACATTGTTCACATTTCTAAGGGTGCGATGAAACCCATAACGGGTCAAATCCCACCATGATGGGTTACCCCCTGAAAAAACTTCGCATGGAGGGTTCGGCAACCCTGTCGCTATCCTTGGCAACTTTGCTAACACCTCCCCCCTTGAACTGAAATGTCTCAGGAAAAATATCCGTAACTGCAAAAACCAATCAACGGAAAAATAGCTGTGAAGAGTGTGGCCACTCCCTTGCCGATTGCATCAAACAGCTGTGGAAAGAAAAAGATGCTGGCAGCCTTTTATTTAACATCGCTACGCATTTCATGTGTCTGTAGTTGACACGAGTCCATTTTGTCTTGATCTCTATTTGGTGTACCCTGAAAACGTAGGGCTGGGCATTATGTAAAATTTGTACGGGAACCATCGGCGAAACGGGCATTCTATTAGGAAATATGTACACGATATGGCATCAGGGTTCTCTCATTCCCAAGCATCGAAAATCCGTGTGCCTATCCGGAAATCACAACGTAACAGGCCTAATAACCTGTTCTCACTAGATGGAGTCCTCCCGGCACCAAATCTACCGACAACAATGAGCATACAGAACAAAGAGATCTTTTCTGGAGGCTGAAACCGTATGCCTTTTTTTATTCTCAATATCTGGCACCGGGCTTCCCGGCACCAAATCCTGATTCTCACTATTTTGGTATTTGTGATTATGGTAGTGAGTGCCGCGTTATTTGCCATAACTCAACACGTATCGCTGTTTACCGGGATTTATTGGGCAGTCACAACTGTCACCACAGTAGGTTATGGGGACGTGACTCCTCATAACGCGGTAGGACGCATTATTGCCATGGGAACAATGTTAACGGCCATTCCCTTAGCCGGAGTGGCATTCGGTGGCTGGACTGCGTCCTTGATTTCCATTCATCTTCGAAAGGTGTGGGGTCTTGCTATGAACAAAATGCGCCGCCATCTTGTCATTTTAGGATATAGTCCGATCTTGATTCACATTCTTCCAGATCTGGCCGCTCGTCATACCCAATTGGTTCTCATTGCGCCCGGTGACATTAATTCCCTTCCACCAGATTTTCCTCATATCAACGGAGACCCAACGCATCCTCATGTGCTGGCACAAGCGCATTTACGCGACGCCAAACAAATCGTCGTACTGGGCGAAACCGATGGATCCGTGCTGATGTCCGCCTTGGAAGCACATCGTTTAGCTCCGGACACTCCCATATTTTCCATCACACACTCGCGCCGAGCGGCTCAAACGTTGAAAGATTTGGGCCTTATGCACAGTGTAGCCAGTCAAGATTTGTTGGGCCACACGCTGGCTACTAGTCTCGAAACGCCACATGCTGCCGATTTTTTTGTGGCTCTTTTGACGTCAACTCGTGCTCTGCTGCGAGAAATACCGGCACCGGACGATGTGCTTCATCATCCCCTCGTAGATTTTGTGCCCCCGGGTTCTGCTAGTGTTTTGGCTGTCATCCGGAAAAATCAAGTCATTTTACCCATTGACAACCCTGTTATTGAACCCTTGGACACCTTATTGCTATTAACTGCTCAAGATCAGGCCACGTAGGTTTGCAGTGCTTCTCGAGCAGCCTCATGGCAAGGTAGAGAGCAGTAATGATACCACCATGCGATGAGGATGCGAAAATGCTCCTTTATGCTTTTAGCCAATAGGGCACGCAGGTGTCGGGAATATCTGGACAAGATTGTTCCGACACCTGCGTGTTGATCTAACGGCTCATAGAGGGTTTGAACCGCTCTTAAGCCCGGATACCAATCACTTGGCTTCTCCATCTCAATCAGTGCTGTATCAATAGTATCGGCCGATGTCCTGGGCATCATTACAAAAGTTCTTATATTGTCAAGCCCTACCCTATGATATCTTAGGCTTCGTCCTGGGCCGACAGATTTCCGGCCACCTTCTCCCTCTTCCCCGTTGTCCATCGTTCAAAAACCAACCAAGCCCCCGCCGCTGATAGACCCAGAATTCCCAAAACGGCATACATCGGCAGCACGAGCCAGCACCCGGGGATCACTAAAATGGTTAGGATTCCGGCAATCGAGCCGATTTCGTCGAATGCTCCGAGTTTCGCCCGGGCCCGACCCGCTTGCCCCGCTGGCGCACCCGAAAGAATGAAGGCAGAACTCAAGTCCTGCACCATCCAGTTCGCGAACCCCTCAATCCCTCCCAAGACCACGAATATGGGAAACGACATACCGTACGACAAAGTGAACCAAGAGGCCCCCAAGACCACGAACATCCGGGGAATCCACCGCATGGGGCGAATGTGAATGCGTGAAAGCCAAAGACTCGCCAAAAGCCCCGAACCACCCCATACCGCCAAGGTGAGGCCGTACCCGAACGCATGACGGTGGAGCACATGAAAAATGTAGGCCATGGCCAGCGTATTGGCCTGCCATGTGAGAAAACTAAGCCCCAACATGGCCGTGGACGGCCTATCTGGACGCCAATCAATGCGATCAAAAGAAACGGCCGGACGCCCCTTCCCTTGAGACGAAAGCTGCGACACCGCCAAGAGCGCAATCCCGTAAGCGGCTCCGGAAAAGAGAAACCCGCTCCGATATCCTGTGACATCCAGCACCAAGCCGGCAAACAATGGCCCTATCAAGAGCATCAGGCTGGTAGACTGGCGAAGTCGTATGACGGTATTCCGGATACCGATAAAATCCCCCGCCAGCACCATATAGTGAGCCTGAGATGCTGCATATAACCCGCTGCCAGTGGTGATTCCCGCCATGATTGCCAGAGCGACCCAAAAATTGGCGGTTTGCCATAGCCCCAGCACCAGCAGGAAGCGGGCACCATAGCTAATCATCATTCCCCCACGGGCACCAAAACGCTGACTGGCCCAGGCGTATCCGCGGGCAAAGACCAGACCCGGAATTGAGGAGGCAAGAAAATACCATGCATAGCTCGAGAAACGGGGATTCAAGGCCGTGATCAAGAGACCGAGAGCGACCTCGCGAAACTGGGCACCCATAGTCACGATCGCATCGTCGACGGCTAAAAGAACGATATCTTTGGTTGATGGCATAAAAAATCCCTCCAGCGTAAGATGCGGAGGGAGCGCCTAGCGTAACCGGGTTAAACCGGTAAACGGGCAGAGCACTCCCCTGGAGGGTCAATGGCAATCGTTAGAAGAGTAAACATAGCTCACCCGCTTTGCGGTTGTTGTGCTTAGCTTAACGAAATTGCGTCAGACAGTAAAGGCTTCCGGGAAAACCGCTCTGATGGGCCGATCCATTTCTGATCATCACTGATCAAATCTGGTGGCGCCTTCGTGGTTCATCGCGTAAAACCTTCTACATATTTCGGAAAATCAATTAACACGGATTTCAGAAAA
>JAKBWA010000096.1 GCA_021841025.1 Bacillota bacterium
TCATTCCCCGTAACCGGAGACCTTCGGGCGACCGGATAGGGGGCTTTTGGCTAACCCTTTGCGAGTCAAGCTGACGTCAGTCGGTTCCTCGCAAGAATCTCCTCCCTTCAGGGAGGGGCGTGTCAACCTTATGACTGTCGCAATATCTGTTGTTCATCATGATGGAAATTCCGGTCCAGAAGCAAAATCATGCTAGCAACCAAAATGCGAGAAACCCCAATAGGATCGTAGTCAAGTTTTTTGCCCAATCGGGTAATGTGCTCATGGAACAACTGACTGTCGGAAACCATTTCCACTAAGGATTGCAAAGCCGATTGTTGAGTGGTTCCCCATAATGATGCCACTTCCATCTCTTCACCCTCGACGATATCATGGACGTGTTCGGCATGAATCAATCCAAGACGCGCTCCAAGTGCCAACCATTTCACCAATATCCGCTTATTTCGACGCAAACGTTCCGCAAAAACTACGCGAACCGGTTCTGGATACTCAGGGGTGGGCGGAAGTGTTTTGTCTGGCATGTAATGAATCACTAAGTCAGCAAACGCCTTCTGGGGTTCAATGTATCGCATAACATCCGGGCGCCTTCGTTCAATTTCATTTAAAACCTCTTGGGGTGTATATCCGCGAGCCCCGGAATCTCGCCTTACCTTCCACCTCACCCGCAACTCATTGTCCGTATCAAAGTAAATGCGCAAATCCAAAGCTTCCCGCAGTTTCTCTAGATACAACGTATGTAATCCTTCCAGGATTACAATATCTGTCGGAACAATCTCCTCCATTGGCCCAAATCGTCCGGTTGCATGATCGTATGTGGGCTTAATAATGGATTTTCCGTGCCGCAGGGCCCAGACATGATCGATTAATAGGCCTAAATTATTGGCTTTCCAGGGATTCAAAGCGGTTACTCCAATAGCATTGCGTTCGTCACGATCGAGCGAATGGTAATCATCCAGCGTCAAAACTGTAACCCGATCCACACCCAGGAGCTCTTTCAAGGCTGCTGCATATGTCGATTTACCCGCACCACTATCTCCCGCTATTCCAATCATAGTAATTCGATGACGCCTTGTTACCATTCGAAATCCCTCCTGTCCTCTCAAGGGTTCAAGTCCTTGCACGAATTCTTTCTCTTCTTTTTGTGCCTCTTTGCTATTTATAGATCACGCGCGGTTTACGGAACCAGTCAAGGCCAACTTTTTCTTTACCATCGCCTTAATTTCTTCTCGGCCTGGTCCCAGGTATTTGCGCGGATCGTATAACTTCGGATTTTCCGCCAGCACTTGCCGGACTTTCGCGGTAAAGACCTCTTGGTTATCCGTATTAATATTCATTTTAGCTATCCCTAGACTTATGGCTTCTCTCACGTCGTCGTCGGGAATTCCGGAACCGCCGTGCAAGACTAGAGGGATTCCGGTGACTTTCCGAATCGCTGAAAGTCTGCTGAAATCCAACTGCGGTGTCCCCTTATAATGTCCGTGGGCAGAACCGATAGCGGCGGCCAAAGCATCAACATGCGTTTCGGCAACGAACCGTTCGGCATCTTCGGGACGGCACAAAGTGGCCATGCGTTCATCTACCGTTAAATCATCATCCGTTCCCGTAATCCGGCCCAACTCCGCTTCTACCTCAACACCCAATGGGTGGCATAAATCTACAACTTGTTTGGTTAGCGCAATATTTTCTTCTAAAGGCAATCTGGAAGCATCAATCATAACTGATGAGAACCCATTACGAATGGCCTTGAGTACCCAGTCCAAATTCGGCCCATGGTCGAGATGCAGCATAACCGGCACGCTACTGCGCTCCGCCGCAGTTCGGGCTATGGCCATGGCGTAATCCAGGCCCATGTATTTTAGAGCCCCTTCACTCGCACCCAAAATGACGGGAGCACGCTCTTCTTCAGCAGCCTCTACAATGGCCTGAACGAATTCCAAATTGTTGATATTGATTTGGGCCACAGCATACCCCTTATCCAAACCATCCCTCAGCCAATAATTAAAAGAACCGAATCCCACTTGTTCCACTCCTTTGCAAAGATTTTTGGCGTATTTCCTTAAGGGGTCTGACCCATATCTTCAGCGTCAGCCATTTTTAGTTATTGCAAATTTTCTGCTATCTCAAGGGATAATAAAATGCCCATACCAAACCCACCGGGGCACGCCCTGCGATCACCACAAATTATTTTAGAGGTTTTTGTGAAGGCAATCACATGTTTTCGTCGAAATAACTCTCTTTGGATGTGAGATGTTGCTCTAGACGCGTGAACAGTATAAATAATAACTGTTTTTGCATTAAGAATCAAGAGACTAGTCGGAGCTTTTTGCACTGTGATATTTCGATGAGAGTTTGCGGAGCGGTCTTGCGCCAAGTTAAATCGATGGGCACAGAGTGAACGACTATCAACCCTCCCATCCGGAAAGGTAGTAATTGCCACCCCGGTTGGACGGAACGCCCCACACACTCGGAGGGATCAGCGAGTGTACGGAAATTCGATGGAATTGGGGGTTGGACCTGTGCCAAGTCCACGCACACGTGAAATTCGCGGCAATGTCAAACACGTGGAACCAATCCATCCTTGGGGATGGGGCGAATTATCGCTGTCCTGCGGCCGTTCGGTCAAGGCTACCCCAGGGGCGGCTGACGCCGACGACTCAAAAATCGCCTGTTGCGCCGACACCTGGGCGGCGGGCCAGCGATCCCGACAAATCAGCTCTTTCTTGAGCAGACTATGCCAGGACGCGATACAGGCATTATCCCCACAATGACCTTTCCGGCTCGTGCTGGCCGTCATGTGCTCGGCGGCCTGCTAATCTCATCGAATGAGGTGATCTCCATGGGCAAACAATACGATACCGAGTTTAAGTCGCAAACAGCCATGGAAATCTGGTATAAACCACCGACGGGTGCACGGTGCGCCGAGCTACCGCACCCCACACGCCGCATTGACTGCCGAAATGGCCCCCGCTCCACTCTTGAAGGGCTAGCTA
>JAKBWA010000065.1 GCA_021841025.1 Bacillota bacterium
GTTTACGCTTAGCCCGAGACCTCACGGCCTCGGACCCAAAACTCGATTCTCCGTGGAGGGCTAGTCCTTGCGGAGGCCGGAATTGCACCGGCTCGAGACGGTCAGCTTATCTTGGCGCACCGAAACTTGAGTTATAAAGCTTTGGTCTGGCCACCATCCACAAAAAGACTGGCACCGGAAATGAAGCCTGCGGCTGGCGAGAGCAAAAAGGCCGCAGCCTGGCCAAATTCTTCCGGTTTGCCATAGCGTCCCAAGGGAATTCGGGATTCAGAATGCCTTCGAATTTCTTCAATACTTTTATGGTGTTTTGTGGCGGCAAGTTGATCAAGATTTTGCACCCTTTCGGTGAGAATGCGCCCCGGGGCGATGACATTGACCCGGATATGGCGCGAGGCCAGTTCAAAAGACAACCCTTTAGCCAACGCCTCGACAGCCGGACGCAGCACGTTGGATAGAAACAAATGATCGATGGGAACACGAATAGAGGACGAGGTATTAAAGAGCACCGACCCGCCCTCTTCGATCAGGGGTGTCAAGCCCCGCAACAGTAAAATGGGTCCATACAAGAGTTGTGAGAAGGCTTGCATCCAGTCTTGGGAGGATAAGTCAAAGAAATTCCCTGAGGGTGGTCCTCCTGTGTTTACAAACAAACCGCTAAGTGGTGTTTTTCCCCACTTCTCAAGAAACTGGGCAATGGATTGGGCATCGCCAGTATCCAGCATCCATGTTTTTATTTCCCTCGAAAGGGTAGTATCCTCACTCTGAGGACTCCGGCTGGTTACGATTACCTTCGCTCCTTCTGCGCTCAAGACATGGGCTACGGCTCTGCCGAGACCACGACTGCCACCAAGAATCAAATATTGTTGTCTGCTGACATGGAGATCCATCTAGACATTCTTCCCTTCTTGAAAGTCTACAGGTCTGTAGTTGTGGGACTACAATTTTTTATTTTTCATTTTCCCGCTGTGTGTGCTAGGTTATCAAGTGAAACATGGCCGTAAGACCCACGGAATTATTAATGGGATAAGGTGTTCTCGGTCACGCGAAGGTTGTTTCCTGCTAGGCTACCATTGGTCACTTGGTAATGCGTGGGGTTATGCGGACGAGATTTCCTAGACTAAAGACTCCGTATTCGTTCACGGGAAGTCCACCGTGAAGTGTCTTCAATTTCTCTAAGACACTATGGCCCCGGGGAGCATACTAAAAATCGGCGATGGGGCTTCAACCCGTCGCCGATTTCCGGTAAGGATAGGTTCCGCACATTCATCAGACGGAACAAGACTGTTACCCGAGAGATGGTTTTTCTGGCAAACTCTTATCCGCCCAAACCTGGTGGCACTGGAGGCGGCCAAGACAGTGCTACTGGAGAAGAGGCGTTTTGCGGGTTATTCAGACCAATGTGATAAAAGGTTACCGGGCCCACGATTCCGTCTGCCGTTATTCCTTCCGAGTTCTGAAATTGATGCACAGCGGCGTGGGTTTTAGAACCGTAATATCCATCGATATAACCGCTATACAGCCCCTGGTTTTTGAGGAAAACCTGGATGAAGACTACGTCGAATCCGTTGCGCTGAACATGATCGGGTGGACCCCAGATGGCTCGGCCGCCTGCAAATGTGTAGAGCCAAGTGGCGTCATAGAATCCGAATCCGGCAATGGCGTTGTTTGGGAATCCACGATCTCCGTTTTTCTCACTATCGTGTTTGAACGCTAAGATGGCCCGTTCTGTGTTAGGGCCGAACACACCATCACCAGGGCCCTTGAGAAGGGTGCTATAGCGAAAGCAATTTAACCGGTTTTGCAGAATTGTCACATCTCCCCCTTGGTCCCCGCGAGAGAGCTGTCGGCTTCCGTAGACTGGTCCGCCATATGTCGTATCTCCCATGACTCCCTGACCGAAAGCAAAATAGGTTTGGGCTCCTACAACTCCATCGACTTCCAGGCCGAAATAAGACTGGATATTCATTACTGCTTCTTTCGTCTCCGGGCCAAACACGCCATCGAGTGCGATACGGCTGCCGATCGGCCCTTGGGGCGGTTTCATCGTCTTGAGCATGACATTGTACACAGCCTGGATCACGGCAACATCAGTGCCGCTTTGCTGCGGACTGCGTAAGAAAAGCATACGGCTGCCAAAAGCCACATAGGGCGGAAAGGTATTCTCAAACAGTGCCATAAAATGCACCTCCTTATAATGCACCATATGTGCTACGCGGAATGGTGGTGCCAAGATTAGCGCAATTCTCAACCCTCATACGCGTGAATTTTTCACAAATTACTGTTGTCAGGCGATATTGGCAAGGCGCTGCTAAAAGCGTGTCGGTGTCAAAAAATAGGTATCCAAAAAAGAGGCTGGGGATGAAATGGCTCGGCCTTCATGGCTTTAGTGAGCTGGTCGGTTGGTAGTGCTGCCGGGAGCATGGACGGTCGATTCTTTAAAGAGATGCGAGATTCGCAGGATGAGAGGCGTGGTATAGTGATCTGCCAATGTCGAGCGTCGCGATGAATGCCAATAACATCATGCCATGAAATCCCTGGGACCAGCCCTGTTGGAGGAAGATGGCTGCCAAAGCTACGCTGATAAAATACAGGATGAAACCGTAACGATCCCGGGCTTCATTGACCAACTCCTGGACTTGGGGTGTGCGTTCTTTGCCCATACGGTGGCCGAAATACCGAATCCATGTTAAAAACGGGACAATCTTGTAGAGCTGGGTTAGAGCAAAGCCCCCTAACCACCCGTACAAAGCCACAAAGACGAGCGCAATATCGACCTGGGCAAACTGGTCAGCGGGTCTCACGCTTAGGGCTATGACTACGATAGTCACCAGAAAAGTTTAAAGTGGACCCCATTGTCAAGACAGATTTTTATGCCCCAAAGTGTGACGACTGCTCCTCCTTTGCTTGGTCTAATTTTACCTCTCACTCGCGAGCAGCGTCGGCATCCGAAGGATCCGGACGCTG
>JAKBWA010000048.1 GCA_021841025.1 Bacillota bacterium
TGTTCGATACCGCCTTGAACGGCAAGTGCAGGGCAAGACAGGATTTACCCCCAAAAGCTATCCCGCTTGAGGCTCATCTCGCCGTTTTGCCATCAGACGGCCAAGAAGATTTGATTCGCCGCATTTTCGAACCTTTAGGATATAACGTGGAAATTCGAAAGACTTGGCTTGATCCCGATTTTCCCAGTTGGGGTGAGGCTCCCTATTATGCCCTAACACTCAAGGCAAAAAAACCGCTTTATCCAGTGCGCCGTAAAACCCTGCTGTTTAGGGCGGGGATAGAAGGCGCTCGCCGTCAGGCGAAAGTTTTTTCCTGCAATGCCATACCCGGGTCGTGTCGTGATAACCTAACTGTGTGTTCGCTCTTTGACAATAGGATATATTGGCGGTTGTCTCCCGCAATCGTGGGAGGCGTAAAATATATCGCGTCGTCAAGACCAGACGTTAACAGGATTCGGCGAACGATCATTCCCCGTAACCGGAGACCTTCGGGCGACCGGATAGGGGGCTTTTGGCTAACCCTTTGCGAGTCAAGCTGACGTCAGTCGGTTCCTCGCAAGAATCTCCTCCCTTCAGGGAGGGGCGTGTCAACAACTCCTAAATCATCTTTATGTATTGATTCCCGTTCTTGACAATGAGAAACATTACTACATCTCGGACGACGAAGTCGTGAAACTGCTCCGCCATGGCAAGGGGTGGCTGGATACTCATCCGGAGTGCGACACTATTGCCTGGCGATACCTCAAACACAATTCACGTTTGACCCAGACCGCCCTCTTGCGTTTGACGCCCTCTCCTTCACCTCAAGAAGAATCCGTCAAACCACAACCTTTGCGTGAACAGCGTATGCAGGGCGTTCTGAATGTCCTGAAAGAGCATAACGTCCAGCGTGTTTTGGATCTGGGATGTGGCGAAGGAGAACTCCTTAGACGTCTTCTCCCCGATCCCCAATTTACAGAGCTGGTAGGTCTAGATATTTCCCCCTCAGCCTTAGAAAAGGCCAAAGAGCGCCTTGATGCCATGCCCGAGCGCCAAGCCCGCCCGGTTCAGTTGTTGCATGGCTCACTTACTTACCGCGACCGTCGTCTCGAAGGGTATGACGCCGCATGTGTGATCGAAGTGATTGAGCATATCGATCCGGCGCTTTTGGCTTATTTTGAACAAGCGCTATTTGGCTACGCCAGACCTCGAATTGTCGTTTTAACAACACCCAACCGAGAGTACAACCGCCTGTTTGGGTCCTTAGATCCCAGCGCATTCAGGCATCCTGATCACCGTTTTGAATGGACACGCCAACAATTTAGCCAGTGGACTGAAAAAACCGCCAGCCGCTTTGGCTACCACGTTAAGATCCAAGGAGTGGGTCCTGACGATTCTACCTTGGGCACACCTACGCAAATGGGGGTATTCCAACGCTATGACCTTTAACATTCCCGAACTGTCTTTAGTGGTTCTAATTGGCGCATCGGGATCGGGAAAAACCCGTTTTGCGCAAACCCATTTTCAACCGTCTGCCATCCTCTCTTCGGACCACTGCCGGCCATGGTATCAGACGACGACAGCAACCAGGAGGCCACTCGCGACGCCTTTGACGTACTGTACTACATTGCCCGTAAGCGGCTGGAACGAGGGCGGCTCACGGTCATTGACGCCACCAACGTCGAGGCCAAAAGGCGCCAATCACTTATTGCCCTAGCACGGGAGTATCATTTCCTGGTGACGGCCATTGTTTTGAATTTGCCCGACAAAGTTCTGTTCGCTCGCAATGATGATAGAACCGATCGTCACATTCCTCGCAATGTCGTGCGTCGCCAACTGCGGGGGTTCTCGCCCTCACAGTCTCGGTTGCGCCGGGAAGGATTTCACCAGGTCATTATCTTGTCCTCGGAAAAAGAAATAGACCATTTTAACTGGCAAGCTGAGCCCTTGTGGAATAACAAAATGCATGAGCACGGCCCTTTTGACATAATCGGCGATGTACATGGGTGTTTTGACGAACTTCAGACCTTATTAGAAAAGCTTGGCTACCGGTTAAGCCAGAGTCAAGGTCGTTACCACCTGGAACATCCCCAAAACCGAAAGGTCATATTTCTCGGCGACCTGGTAGACCGGGGCCCCAACACACCTGACGTGCTGCGCCTGGTCATGGATGCCCGGGACGAAGGCACGGCTCTGGCCGTCATGGGTAATCACGAATCCAAACTGCTGAAGAAATTGAAGGGGAATGATGTCTTACTGCAACATGGCCTTCAGCAGACACTGGAGCAGCTCGAAGGAGAATCGCCAGATTTCACCCAGCGAGTTAGACACTTTTTGGACAGTCTTTTAAGTCATTATGTCCTGGATCAAGGACGGCTGGTGGTAGCGCATGCGGAGCTGCCCGAATCAATGCATGGACGCGGATCCTCTCGAGTCAGGGATTTTGCCCTCTATGGCGAAACGACCGGTGAGAGAGACGAATTTGGGTTGCCCATCCGCTATAACTGGGCGTCCGATTACCGGGGTCAGGCGTTCGTCATTTATGGACACACTCCCGTTTTGTATTCACAGTGGCTGAACAGAACCTTAAATATTGATACCGGCTGCGTTTTCGGAGGAAAACTCACAGCCTTTCGTTATCCGGAAAATGAATGGAGTGACGTTCAAGTTTTCAAGACTTATTATGACCCCATTCGCCCCGTGGGATCAGCAAGGACAAATGAGACGACCTTCATATCCCGAGAACATGACCCCATTCTTGATATCGCCGATTTCCAAGGATCCAAGCGAATTCACACGAGGCTAATAGGAGATATCCTCATCCCGGAAGAAAACCAGCAAGCCGCCTTAGAAGTATTAAGTCGGTATACCATCGACCCCAAAGGGTTGATTTATCTCCCGCCTGCGATGTCTCCGGCAGAAACCAGCAAACGCCCAGGGCTGTTAGAGCATCCCCAGGAAGCGTTTTCCTATTTTCACGCACAAGGTGTTCCCCAAGTGGTGGTAGAGCCTAAACACATGGGATCTCGCGCCGTTGTCATCGTGTGCCGTGACAATCAGACAATACGTACACGTTTTGGAATTCCGGAAGAGAGCATAGGAACCGTGTACACCCGAACCGGCAGGAGATTTTTTCGCGATCTTACCCTAGAATCGAAATTCCTGGAACGAATTCAGCAGGCCGCCGAAAAAGCCAACGTGTTCTCACTTGTTGATTCAAACTGGCTGATCCTGGATACTGAAATGATGCCATGGTCTTTCAAAGCCGAGGATTTGCTCACTGAACAGTATGCGCGGGTAGGGCGTGCAACCATCATGGGTTTTGATGCGGCAGAAAGCCTCTTTTCCCAAGCCCAGGAACGAGGCTTGGACGTATCCGAATTGACAGAACGGTTCTCTTTAAGAAAATTAGCCGTGGAACAGTTCATTCAAACTTACAGAAGATATTCCTGGGCGGTCCATAGTGTGGAAGACATCAAGCTAGCAGCGTTTCACCTGCTAGCCTCGGAAAAAGGCGTGCATAGCGCCCAAAACCATTTGTGGCATCTCGACATAGCGCATAGACTGACAGCGGCAGATCCTGAACTTTTTCAAGACACGCCGTATCTGCAAGTAAACACGAATGATGAACAAAGCAGGGCACAAGGCATAAAATGGTGGGAAGAATTGACGGCGCAAGGGGTGGAGGGAGTCGTCGTTAAACCTCTGTCCTTTATAGCGCGCAGTCCTCGGGGCAAATTAGTGCAACCTGCCCTGAAAGTCCGGGGCAAAGAATATCTTCGTATTGTCTATGGCCCCACTTATACGGAAGATGACAACTTGATCCGGCTTCGCCAACGCTTTGTGGGAAAGAAAAGGCGTTTGGCTTTACAGGAATTCGCTCTGGGCATCGAAGCCTTAAGCCGCTTTGTTGCCCAGGAACCCTTGTACCGAGTTCACGAATGCATCCAGGGCGTGCTCGCTTTGGAAACTGAAGGGGTGGACCCAAGACTCTAGTTGCTGACACTCCTCTTACCCCGAACCGTACTTTTCCCCTGTTCAGGGACCATCGTGCCAGGGGTCTTGAACAAAGGCCCCTGATCTCTATTGCTTCAAAATGAGCTGAAGTCTTCCCTCCAGTGAACGACATCCGAAATGAACGACCTTAACATAACCTTCACACCATCATCATCAAACAATAAAGAAGCCGTCATACAATGATGGCGAGGAGATTCAGGGGAATCAAACCCCCAATGGGGTTAGGGCCTTAAAAAGTCTGGTTGCCTCATATCATAGGGCCGAGAACCCTGGAAAGGGAGGAATCATATGCTAAAACATCGCAATCCCCCACTATTTTCACCGGGCCAGTCTGGAAAGTGGGCAGCATGCACGAAGTGTCTGGGATATGGGGAAAGATTTTGTGAGCATTGCGAGGGCAATGGCTGCAGTCGCTGCGCTTTAGAAGGGCACACCCTGTGTACGTGGTGCCAGGGTTTTGGTGAACTCCCTGTTCAAAGCAACAAAAGAACCGAGAGCTTCTCCCTTGACTTGTTAGGCGATGTCTTTTAGACGCTGAAGCCCAGGAAGGCCAAGCACACTTGCGGCAACTTGAAATGTCGGCATCAAAGAATTGTCACGCAAGAAAAGGTTCATCTCTATGTTCCACAGCTCTCGCCGATTGACGCCACAAATCTTGGCTAAGAAAAAACACTCTTCAGGGCGACATTCATCTCCTCTTCCATCTTAGATGCACTTTTACTTTTACGAAGGAGGCAATTCAATGGGATTAATTATTGTGACTAACGATGATGGGTATCAGTCCATAGGTTTGGAGATACTGGCTCATGCGATAAAAACCTTGGAACATGATGTATTGGTGATCGCTCCGGAAAGCAACCAAAGCGGCAAGAGCCACAGTATCAGTCATGGTCCTCTTCACGTCAAGAATTTTAGTCAGCACCAGGGTTGGTGGGTCGTTTCCGGAACCCCTGTCGATTGTGTTCGGCTCGCTTTGTCCGAATATGGTCCCCACAACCCCGACCCCATTTGTGTAATTTCAGGCATTAACCGGGGTTGGAACTTTGGCTATCACCTCATGGCGTCCGGCACAGTGGCAGCAGCTCGTGAAGCCTCATTGCAGAATATTCCGAGCATGGCCTTATCAGCGCCAGAAGATGCCTCTTGGGAAAAAATACTGGCCATGACAGTTCTTCATCTCAATGAGTGGATCGCCTATGCTGTCCGGAACCCCGGGCTTTATCTCAATATCAATTTTCCCGAATCGGGACGGGAATGGCAATGGGCACAACCCAAGACTCAACCGCCTGGCCTATACGTTAGCAATGTGGTAAGTACCGCATGGGGAGATAAGGTGTCTTTTGACTATGAAGAGGATCATGGCCTTCAGAGCGGTCCCGAAGACTTGAGCACCGACGTCGCGATGGTCAAGTCGGGCATTATTGCCGTATCGGCTCTGCCCCAAGGAACAATGGACGTGGTAGCACCCAAGACACTGCAAATGGCAGGCCCGCTCGCGCAAGGTTGGCGCTCCTGACTTTCCCAAAGTTTTTGTTGAAGACTCGCCCAAGACACTAGAGTAAGCCAGTGGTGTTGCAAACCTCAGTGCACGTGCCGGGCTATGAAGTCTTGGCACTGCTATTTTTTATCGTATTGCCGCTATCCGTGACAGCCATGATCTCCTTGATGCGGCCAGCTTTTGAACTATCGACACCGTACCAGAAATATCCATTGTTCGTGGCAAGACTGACCGTGCGCCCGTTCGAAAAGATCACAAGAACACTTCGCACATTAGGCGCAAAAACCCTTCCAAAGATATATTCAATCCCTCCGTCACCCAGTTCACCGTACTGGATTGGCCTCGAGACGGTATCTTTGAGTTGAAAAGAATTGCTGCCATAGCCGGATGGAACCATGACAAAACCCTCAAAGCATGGCCGGCCATTAACCTCAAATGAAGCAAAGGCCAATCCCTTCCCGCTTTTTCGGGCCAGGTGAATCACGCGAATATGGCGAGGGACCCGGCTTTTTGCGAAAAGTTGGTTTTGCACGTCCAAGGTAACTTGCTTGGCGGAGAACAATTTGGCCGCTGGTGAAGAAGACCGGCGATTGACAGCGTAAGTCTGGACTCCCAAGACGGTCACAAACAACAAGATAAAGCCCAACCATATTTTCCTTGGCACTAAAATCCCTCGTTACGTAATATATTTTTCAAAAAATCATTCGCGTTTTCTTGGGTTTGCTCAGTGAATACATTTGCCGATATTTTGGCTTATATTCGCATTATATTCTTCGCTAAGACGAGGGGAAAAGGGTTATACGAATGAATACCAAAGACCCTGCACAGTAATTCTTTCTCTGCTCAGCCCGCGAGATACCTCAACTGCCGTTTGTTGCACCGAAATTGGTACTCGCTTCATTTTCCGTCCGAAGGATCGGGAATTGGGAGAAACAATCGTTTCAAGCCCGGGTCTTTCACGAAAGGCCAGTCTCCCCAGACGATTTTCGTGGAGGGAGTCTTCATGGCTCGCCACAGTTATTTCCATGATAACATCAAGAAAAAAGAAGGCAGATCCCCACACGATAGGACCAACCTCTTCCCGGAAACTTGAAATCTGCCAAAATCGGTCTCTTTTCGCGTGGGCTATTTCCGTATCATTCCCTCCGGCGCAGACTGACCCTCCCCCTGACCAGGAGAAGAGACGAGACATGAGTGAAAAATATAGCCAAACCCGCGAACATTCTTGATATGATCAGCGCCGAGTTCGTGGGTGATGGAATGCAGCGCCGCTTTGAGACTATGAGTGGTCCACGGCGTGAGATGACGCGACTGTGATTCTTGGTTGATGTCGACTAAACGCAGGACCTGCTCAGGGTACGTCATAAAAATCGCGAGCAATTGAATAGCTCGCGACGAGAGGGACAAAACCTGGCCCCGATGCGACAGATGGGGAGAAAACTCGACACATGACAGGGGTGCATAACGCTTCGTCAAAAACTCGGCCGGATCCACTGAGGTCAATTGCGAAATGCCAGATTGAACGTATCTCGTTAACAATACCACGGGGATGCCGTGATTCGTGGCCGTTTCGATGACGGCATCACATTCCTTTGGATCCGAAAACCAGCCCACCTCGACCGCAAACAGATCGACCTCACGGCAAACGAGAGCATGCAAAACCTGGTTAATGGTGTCCAGGCGTCTTAAACGCACTGTTGCCGTCGTCGTCGGCAAGAAATCGGTAATCGGTTTGACACTAATATAACCCATGGTAACAGGCGGCATCCGTCATCCTCCTTGGGGCCGTGACCCTCATTCGCCCAAATACCCACAATTGCTAAAGTCACTATGCTCAACGAACTGCGCGCCAACATTTTGGTCTTTGTCTCGTGCTTAGCTGCGGCAGTGGGGCATCATAGCCTTTCTCCCCAAAGACTTCCATCTTAATCAGGCGAAATCTCTTGAGTCCTTTCGTAGGCGCACCTTCAATTACACGTGTCTAAACACGCTGAGAGCTAATGTCAAAAGCATCACGGCAAGATACGTGACATCATTAGCCCAAGAGGGAAGGAAGCCATGGGCCACTTCCTCTCCGAACATGCCAACAAAGACGCCCCAAAGAATTCTTTTGTCTTCGTAAAACAAGTGAGCAATAAATCTTATGCCTTGTTTCATACCCATCCTCCGCACTAAATGATCTTGGCCCAAATCATCCCGGCCCCTTGTGAAATCGCTGTCCCAGTCCCATGTTGTCTAAGACACATAAAAGTTCTTGCGCGCCCAGAATTGTTCTATGGACTTTTTGCCCCTTCGTCGCTCGAAAAGGAATGAGCCCTTGCTGAATCGGGCGAAGAACGCGACTTCATAATCACAATCAATATTAGAGAGAACAATAGATATAAAACCAGGAGGCCAAAATAACTGCCCTTGCCCAAAATCCATTGAACCCCGACCCCTTCTGCCGTCCACAACGTGCCCAAAGCCGTCAACATGACCCCGACCACATATTTGATGCCATTTTCGGGCAAAGACTGGAGGGGCCGCCGAAATATAAAGCCAAGCAACGCGACGGCGATAATACCTGTGGCACTGCCTATCACGGCATATTTCATCATGTCAGCAAACGAGCCAAAGCTCACCACGGTAAAGGCCACTTCAGACCCTTCTAGCACCGTAGCCCCATAAGTGATGGACAAAGCCACGCGATCGACCCGAGAATTCTTGGGACCACTGTGAGAAAGTTTGACAAACGTCTTTTCAAATGCCTCCCTCTCATCACGGAATTTTTTGAGTCCGCCATAACGTTGAATCGACTTAACCAGCCAACGTGAACCGAAAAGGAAAAGAAACAATCCAATGACCACATTGAGGAGATGAAGCGGAAGGATACCCATCACCATTTTTCCCAGCAACAGAATCGCGACAGCCAGTGTCAAAATTCCTGCCAACAATCCCAAATAGGCCGATTTCCAGTTGCGGGTTAACCCCGTGGCCAAAACCACTGTGAAGGTTTCTATCGATTCGACGGCTCCCGCCAAAAAAGTTGCTAACAATATGGAAAGAACCAATACCCCACACCCTCCTCATCGCTTCTGTCAATGGCCCTGCCGCGATTTTTCCGCAAGGATAATCTTCTCTAAGCCTACCTTCCAAAAATCGGAGCAATGAGATTTCCTGCCGCCATACCGATACCGGCGGCAATGGCCGCCACCACTAAAAAGGACAGACCCGAACGCCACAAAGGCTTATGGGAAAAGCGGCCGGTAAGGGCTCCCAGCATAAAAGCCGTGAGTGCCGATAACATAATCACCCAAAGAAATACCGCTTGAGGATGGGGGGAGAAAAAATTTGGAATAAGAGGCGGCAGAGAACCCATGCAAACCGCGAGAGCCATCAGTCCCGCGTTGGTCCAAGGGTTTTCAAAATTCTCCGCCAAAATCCCCAGTTCATCACGCAACATCAGGTTTAGCCACAATTTCTTGTCTTGTACAAACCGGTTGAGAAACACTTGCGTTTCATCCTCTGAAAACCCGTAGCCGCGGTAAATTTGCCGCATTTCATTTAATTCTTCCTCGGGATTTTCTTCGATTTCTCTCTCTTCGCGCACGACCTGGGCTTGATGGTACTGAACTTCGGTTCTTGTTGACAAATATGATCCGAGCGCCATAGACACGACAGCTGCTAAAATGGCCGCGATTGTGGCGCCAAGAACCGTCCCTTGCTTGGCGCCCGCAAAAGTGAGACCGGCAACAAGCCCAACAGTTGCCACCAAGCCATCATTGACCCCAAACACCAGTTGCCTGAGTGTCGTCGCATGAGTACCGTGCCACGATTCATCTTGATAGCTCTCAGGATGAATGGAACTAATCTGTGCCATGACATTCTCCTTTAGGCTAAGTTTTCTCCACTGAAAATTTGATAAACAAAACAACAAGCAGGATATCAAATTCCCGGATCTGGATCCCGCGGGACAGGGCCATTTGAAGCGGCCATAAAAAAGCGTCATGTCTCCCGGTTTAATCCCTTCGATGAAAAGCCTGACTTTACAAGGTATTGCTTCTAATATTATTGTAGGAGCTCATTAACCCCATGTTACTGAAACATTAAGAAGCCATTAACAAATCGATTGGCAGGGGCGTTGCTGGCAGCCTTGCTGCAACCCAGCGAAATCTTGGTCTCAATCAGTTCATAGCATTCCTGGGATCCACTCTATCTCTGCCAGTCTTTTGATGTTTCTGCAGCCTTTCTACTGCCCATGTCCCCATCAATCTCCGTTATTCAAGACGCTAGGGCGGCGAAATCACCTCTCTCCTGCTTCGAGCCGATCTCTCCATCTCCTTTCTTAACACGATCTCAATGACGCAATAATCGCAACATCATAATTGCTCGATACACTGAATCCGAGTCAGGATTGTTTCAAGTAGACGGCTGTCAATCGCTTGAAGGAGGTTCTTATGGCCAGTATTGAGTTGAGAAATGTGTCGAAAGTATTTGGCTCCCAGCGGGTTTTAAGTCCAACCCAACTCGACATCTCCAATGGCGAGTTCTTTACGGTAGTGGGTCCTTCAGGAAGCGGGAAATCGACCTTGTTACGTCTGATTGCCGGACTGGAAGTTCCCAGCACGGGGGAAATTCTCTTCGACAAAGAACGCGTGGACAACAAGCCCGCCTATTCCCGCAATGTGGGCATGGTCTTTCAAAACTACGCCATCTATCCTCATATGACGATTTATCAAAACATGAGTTTCGGTCTCGAGTCACAAAAAATACCGAAAACCCAAATTAGCCAAAAGGTCAAGGAAATTGCCAAACTCCTAGAAATCGACCATCTTTTGACAAAACGCCCCGGCCAGCTCTCGGGCGGGCAGAAACAGCGGGTTGCTTTGGGACGGGCTCTGGTTAGAAGGCCCAGGGTTTTTTTAATGGATGAACCCTTGTCCAACCTGGACACGCAGTTACGAGAGCGTATGCGCAAGGAAATCCGGATATTGCATGACACTTTTCAAATTACCACCATTTATGTCACTCATGATCAAACGGAAGCCATGACCATGGCTGATCGCATTTGTGTGGTGGATAGCGGAGAAATCCAGCAAATAGGCACACCTGAAGAGATTTACCAACATCCTGCCAATATCTTTGTCGCAAAATTCTTCGGTTCTCCCGCTATGAATGTGATCTCGGGGCGCGTCATCCCCTTTAAGGACACACTGGCCTTCCAGCCCGATCATGATCCGGGGCATTTATCTCCTTTGCCCTCAGATGTAGCAGCTCACTGTCGCGAGCGTGGCCTGGATGGTCCAGTTCATCTAGGTTTTCGCCCAGAAACCACGAAGGGGCAAAACAATACTCCCTCATGGGATATCCCGTTTCTGCCCGTGACGATTGAAGCTTTGGGATCCCATTACCAAATACATGGTGAGTGGTCAGGACAACCTCTCAGCATCAGTACCACCACCCGACCAGGCGAGCGCAAAATTGTCAATCTCATTATTCCCTGGCCGGAGGTTCACTGGTTTTACGACGACGGTTTGCGAATAGACTTTTCGGCACCAGTTAGAGTCAGGCAGGAGGCATAATCATATGGCTCAAGCCCCTTCCCGTTCCCTGGTTCAAAACCCGGCTCAGGATATTTCTTCATCACGTCTTGCGCCATGGCGAGCCCGTCTTAAAACATCCATGTTAGGATATGGCTTGATTCTGCCGAGCCTCTTGGTGTTTCTGACATTCTTCTACGGCCCTGCAATATTTCTGGCGTACATCGCGTTCTTTCATTGGAACATTTTCACTCAGGCGAGTACTTTTGTCGGTTTCGAGAATTTTGTCACTCTTTTTCACCAGCCTGTTTTTTGGCAGGCCTTATTGAATACCGCCTATTATGTGATTGTTCTTGTACCCGCTACCGCGTTATTGGCCCTTGGCCTGGCTCTTCTCTTACGGGAAGGACTGAGTCACCGTCGCGGGGGTATATCTAGGGCCTTCATTTTTCTACCGCACGTAACCCCGGTTGTCGCGACCTCGATCATTTGGGTCTGGATTTTTAACCCGCAGTTTGGTTTAGCCAACACCGTGCTGCATTTTTTCCATATTCCCGCCCTTAACTGGCTGGAAAGTGTGCACTGGGCTTTGCCTTCGGTCATGATTTACACATTGTGGCATTCGGTGGGACTATACACGGTGTTGTTTTTAGCAGGTTTGGCCTCCATACCCCGTTCGGTCATAGAGGCTGCGACTACGGACGGCGCCAGGGGTTGGCGCATGTTTAAACGCGTGTTCTGGCCCCTGCTGGGACCCATTACCTTCTTCGTTCTTGTGTTAGCGTCGATCAACACCATGCAAACCTTCTCACAGATTTATACCTTAACCGGGGGCCCTCACGGAGGAGCGGGCGGACCCGCATTTTCCACCACTACCGATTCGTTACTCATCTACCAAACAGCGTTCTTATACCTGCACTTTTCGTTGGCGTCGGCCATGAGCATCATTCTCTTTATTCTCATCATGACCCTAACGCTTATTCAAAAATGGGTAGCCGATCGCTTCGTGTTTTACCGTTAATGAATCAATCAAAGTGCCGACAGGCGCATTGCCAAGTTAAATGGACCTGCAGCAAGGAGGAGCTATATGCGTAAGGCCTTTCGTTTCCGGACCCTTCTCTTGATTGTTCTGCCGATATTGTTTTTCCTGCCTATTTATTGGACGTTTGTCATTGCTGTAGGCTACCATGGTGCGGCCTATCATCTCCCTCCGGTGTGGGTGCCATTATTCCACTGGACTCCCGTCCTGTACGTACTAACTCATACCCACTGGCTTCGTTATGTAGCCAACACGGTTGGAATTACGGCGGCGACGATTGTCCTGGTGCTCTTCACCAGTGCACTCGCGGGTTATGCTCTCGCAGAAATCCCGTTTAAGGGCCATTCGGTCTATTTTTTGCTCGTGATTGGGGTCATGATGCTCCCTCAGCAAGCTCTTTTGGTTCCGCAATATGTCGTCTTGTTCCACTTGCACATGCTAAACACCTATTCCGCTATGGTTATTCCCTTTGCCGCCAATAGCTCCAGCATCTTCTTATTTCGGCAATTCTTCAAGAAAATCCCTGTCAGCTTTCCTGAAATTGCGCGGATCGAAGGAGTCAGCACCATGCGCTATATCTTTCGAGTCGCTATGCCCTTAGCCAAACCGGCGGTAGCCACCTCGGTACTCCTAACCTTTATCGCAGCCTGGAACCAATTCCAATGGCCGTTAATCATGACCAACAGTCCCCAAATTCAACCCATTGAACTGGCCTTAAGCCATTATATGCAGACATACCAAGCCAACTGGCGTGAACTGGCATCTGCCGCTCTGCTCGCTTTATCACCCATTCTCATTGTCTTTGCCTTCACCCAAAAGCACATCGTGCAAGCCGTCGCCGGAGGCGATTTAAACGCCAAAGACTAGAAACACGTATAAATTTTAGGGTTTTCCGACCCAACAAAACCACTGAAAAGGATCTGTGATACTATGCATTTACGTCAATTTTCCCGATTCAAATCGCGCCGTCTCATGCTCGCAACCGCAGGAACCGCGGCGGTGGCCGTCTCCTTGGCCGGTTGCGGCAGTACTCAAGCTCAAGGCGTGAAATCCTCCGGTGTTCAGAGCGTTACACTATGGGAATCTCATACCTCATCCACCCCAGCAGGAAAGACAATGACCGCTCTGGTGAACAAATTCAACAGCGCTCATCATGGCATTCATATCGACCTTGTGGTGACCAAAGCCAGCCATAAGGCTCTTGGTGCTCTGGCCGCGGGAGACGCCCCGGTCTTGGCAGAGATCAGTCATTATGACGGCAACTTTCTTTCGGCGCATGCGTTGGAATCGTGGAATCCCTATATCGGCCATGAAATCTCTTCGTCGCTTAAACAGTCCATGTACCCTGCCGTCTGGCACAACGGCGAAGTCAAGGGGCAGCATTACCGGCTACAGGCGGATGCCAAAGTGAGTCAGTTAACGTACAACAAGGCGATCTTTGCCAAAGTGGGAATTACCCATGTTCCCACGACTTGGACGCAATTAGCTCACGATGTGGCTTTAATCAAAGCCAAAGACCCTGCCGTGATTCCTCTGGCTTGGAAGGATTCTTCGGCCCATATCCTTCCGCCCATGCTCAGTAACGGCGGGCATATTTATAAGCCGGGGTCCAGTCAAAAGGCCGCCGACTTCCAATCTTCTGCAGCCAGCACTGTCTTTAACTATTTTCGCACCATGTATCAAAACAAAGAGATGATTTTCGCCCACGGTACCCAAATTCGAGCTGACTTGGGCGCAGGCAAATTAGCCATTGCCGACGGCACGTCTGCAGGATATGACAAGGCGCTGGCAGCCGTCGGAGGAAAATTCCCCATTGGCATCTTTCCTTACCCTTCCGGATCCACCGGTCATCCATCCAACTTGGTGCAAGGGCTGGGATTTGTTCTGATGAGAGGGCATTCGCCTGCCCAATACCGGGCCGCGGCCACATTTGTCAACTGGTTTTTCTCGCCAAAGCAACAAGCCTTCTGGGGAGAAAATTCCGGGGATCCCCCTGTGACCACAGCAGGATACCAACGGATTCCGGCGAGTTTTCTCTCAAGTCATCAGGGCATAAAGGTGGCCAGTGAAATAATGAGCTCCCCTTACACCATTTCCCGGCCGATTCCCGATGCCTATAAAGAAGTTCAGTCGTCTCTGGATACGCAGTTTTTCAACGCTGTAACCGGACGAGAGAGTGTTTCGAAGGCTCTTGCCACCCTAGAGACTGAGGCCAACGGCTATCTCTCCGGGCATTCAGCCTTATAATCCCAGCGAAGAGCACACCGTATATCATGACATTATTAGGAGAGATTGTGGACAATGCTAGTAGAGGAAGCAATTTTAGGGCGTCGGAGCGTAAAGGTGTTCGATGCCCGCCCCGTTCCTTCGGAACTCATCGAGCGTTGTTTGTCACTGGCTATTTGGGCGCCTAATCACAAATTAACCGAACCGTGGCGTTTCACAGTACTCACGGGCGAGGCCAGGGCCGAACTGTCCCGGCGTATCCGTCAAGACCTCAAGTCTTTGGATCCCGCTATGTCGTGGGCCCAACTGGAAGCCAGTGTCCTCAAACATCACCGCAAGGTAACCAGTGCTCCGGTTATCATTGCCGTCTATGCTCTTGAGGGGGATGACCCGCTACGTTCCCGCGAAAATTATGCGGCTACGGCAGCAGCTATCGAGAATTTGCTTTTAGCCGCTCACTCTATGAAACTTGGAGCTATTTGGAGAACGGGATCCCTATTTGAAGGGACGTCTGTCCGGGAATTTTTGCACGCTCCCCCTCACAGTCAATTTGTCGGGGCCGTCTATTTGGGATATTCTGCCCAGCGCGATACCCCGCGCCGCCGGACAGATGCCCGCAGTCAAACGTACTGGGTCCCTGTCGCTGATGACACCCAGGACTCATGATGCTGGTATCCGTTCAATCGCCAAAGATCATCGCCCGAACCTAGGCACGAGACCACGGAAAGTCTATGATTCGACAGGCTATCTCTCCTGGTCTTGTGTTTTGGTACCGTCTCGGCACTAGGCTCTCTAAGCCCCATTATTCCAGTTGACACGTGTGTCAGTCAGAGACAGATAGGGACCGCTGTCTACCATAACCCTTACCCAATGTCGTCATTCACGGTCATATGGCATTGTGCCCTTCTCGCATTTCCTCCCTTGTAGACTCGTTCTCTGTACACCGGCAGAGTAGTTAAGATGGGCCATGATATGTCCTTGTCGTTCATGGCATTTATGCCAAATTAGAGGGACTAAACTAAAGTTCAGGATTTCTTCAGTCAGATCTTGTAGTGAAAGATTTACCAAGGGAGTATCCTTTAAAGAGACGTCATTCTTCAAAATTTGGCGTCCAACTTCAGTCCACATTATAGGTCCTGATATCAATCAATGAAGACAACTTACGGGGTGAAGCCATGATTGAGCAGCCCGCGTCGGGACGTGCTTTCCGGCGTAAGATACCATATCCGCGCGTGTTCATGTTAGCCGGAGGAACGATCCTTGTTTTAGCGGCTCTAAGCTATTATGTTTTGCGTGGCAGTCAGCCGCCGGCACCCACCAAATATATGACAGCGCCCATTCGAATCGGATCCTTGTCTGAAACAGACTCGGCCACTGGGGAAGTCGTTCCAGCCAATACTTTTACTGTGTCTGTTCCCGCTAATGCCACCTTGCAGCAATTAAATGTTCACTATGGCGAGCAGGTTTCCTCCGGAACTATTCTTGCGACCTTCAGTGATCCCGCTTTAGCTAGTGAGGTGGCCTCTCAGCAGGCGACCGTGCTAAACGACCAAAACCATGTTAGCGAATTGGCTTCCCCGACCTATACGGCATCCCAGAATGCCGCTTTGGCTGAACTTCAGGACAATTTAAGCCAGGCGCAAGCGCAATTGACAGCGGATAAATCCTCAGGTACGCTCACGGCACCACAAACAGGCACCGTCAGCCAAATTATTCCTCTTGGCTCTACCGTGAGCCAAGGCCAGACGCTGGCCATTGTATCTGGCCATAAAGTTACGGCACCCATCTCAGGGACAGTGCAACACATCGACGTCAATACGGGAGCATCGGTCAATGCCGGTTCCCCTCTTCTCAGCCTCTCATCACCTCAGTTAACGGCTAAAATCCTTGGTGATGAAAGTCAAGTTGCCAACATCCAATCGCAGCTGGATAAAGCCGAACTTCAGGACAGTCCTTCACAATTATCTACCCAACTCGCTCAAGCTAAAGCGCAATTGCAAAGAGACCAGCAGACCCTCACCCAAGAACAACAAACATTGGCGGGGCTGACGGTTAAAGCGCCTTTTTCCGGTCAAGTCGTCTCCCTCAACACCTCTTCGGGAACGAAATTACTGACTCTCGACAGTGCATCTTTAATGGTAACTGTGCCAATCTCCGAAACCCAGATTAATGCCGTGCACACCAGCCAAAAGGTTTCCCTGTCTTTGCCCGCACTCCCCCACCAGTCTCTCTCTGGCCAAGTTCAATCCATTGCGCCGGTGGGCAACTATAGCAACGGCGTGTCAACCTATCCGGTTAATATCGCGTTAAGTGATCCCAAGGGAATTCGTTACGGCATGACAGCTCAGGTGTCGATTGTCATTCACAGCGTGCAGCATGCCATGCTAGTGCCATTAGCTGCCATACATCAAAGAGGAAGCCATAATTTTGTCGAGATATTAGGAAGCAATAACCAAATTTCCCGAGTTCCCGTACACATGGTGTTAACCAACACGACGACCGCGGCCGTGAAATCCCGGAAACTCTCTTCTCAAGATCGTGTTGTCACCGCCACCCTCACGTCCACCAGTGGAAAACTCCACTTAAAAACAAAAGGGCGAGCGCTTGGCAAAGGCAAAAAAAGGTTTAAAGGCGGAAAAGGTCCAAAAGGAGGAAAGGGAGGAAAAGGCGGGATATGATCCAGGTGACAAATCTGGTTAAAGACTATACTTTGGCCGCCCAGGTTTACCGGGTCCTCAATGGCATTTCCTTTACGATTCCCCAAGGAATGCTCTCAGCCATCATTGGACCCTCAGGTTCCGGAAAGACCACGCTGTTGAACATTTTAGGAGGACTCGACAGCCCAAGTGCCGGACAATATCTCTTAAACGGCCGTGACGTCAGCCATTTTGGACCAGATGAGTGGGCTCATGAGCGAAATCATACTATTGGTTTTGTCTTTCAGTCTTTCCAGCTTATCCCGGCTTTGTCGGCTCGCGACAATGTTGCCCTGCCGCTGGTCTACCGCGGTATTCCTCAGCGCCTGAGGAGGATTCGGGCGGATGAGGAACTGGAAAAGGTGGGCCTTGGCCACCGCATACATCACCGTCCCCAACAACTGTCCGGGGGACAGCAGCAGCGCGTGGCTATTGCTAGGGCGCTGGTAGCGAATCCCCCCGTGATTTTAGCCGATGAACCCACGGGCAACTTGGATCACGCCACCGGATTAGAGATTTTGGAAATCCTGCGGCAATTGAGCCAGGCAGGTAAAACCGTTGTCATCGTGACACACAGCCAGGAAGTCGCGCAAGTCTGCCGCCAGGTTATTGAGATCCAAGATGGGCATATCGTCACGAACACCATGGAAATGGAGCATAGCCTATGACGTGGAAGGACGGTTTTATTTTGGCTTTTCACGGCATGATCAGCAACAAGTTGCGGGCAATCCTGACCATGCTAGGGGTCATAATCGGAGTAGCGGCCGTCATTGTTCTAGTCGCCATCGGCCAGGGAGCTTCTTCCATGGTCACATCACGGATCGAAACCTTAGGAACCAATGTCATCTTCGTCTCACCCGCTGCCGGGACCCCGTTTCCGGTTTCTGAAACCAATATTGTCGCCCATGCCTTGCCTTTTTCGCTGCAAGTGGTTCCATCGATGAATACGGGATCCAAAGTATCCACATTGACCACCCAGGGCAGTGCTCAAATTGCCGGGACGACGCCTTCATATTTGCGGCTGGGAGGCATTTCCCTGGCAGCAGGGCATTTTATCACGCCCGAGGAAGTGTCCGCATCTCAGCATGTGGCCGTGCTGGGGGCAAACCAGGTGTCGAATTTGTTTGGCGCTCAAAACCCCGTGGGCTCCTCCATTATGATTATGGGACAGAAATTTCAAGTAGTAGGCGCCTTAAATGCCGTGGGCCAAGGTCCTGGCGCGAGCCAGGATAACGAAATTTTTATTCCCATTACCGCAGCCCAAACATTATTTCGCACTACCCAGCTCAGTCAGATGATTGTCAAAACATCGAATCCTAATCAGGCTAATCTCACGGCCGATTATCTTACCAATCTCTACACCAATGAGTTCGGTTCGTCCACTGCCGTCAGCGTGGCCTCGGAGGATCAAGTTCTGCTGACCCTTCAGGCCACCAGGGCTACCTTTACCAATCTGCTGGCAGGAACCGCCGCTATTGCCCTTCTCGTCGGAGGCATCGGAATTATGAACATCATGCTGGTCTCTGTCACCGAACGCACGCGGGAGATCGGCATACGCCGGGCTTTAGGAGCCACACGGGAAGATGTTCTCCTGCAATTTTTATTCGAATCCATGACAATGAGCCTCTCTGGCGGGCTGATTGGCGTGATAGCCGGACTGGGGATAATGCATTTAGTTCCGCTTATTCTCAAAACTCCGGCCGTTTTCTCACCCGCAGCCCTTATTCTGGCGTTCGTCTTTAGCACTGCAGTCGGCCTAATCTTTGGGCTCTATCCGGCCATTAAAGCCTCGGGACTCGATCCCATTCATGCCTTACGGTACGACGGATAGAACTATAGCAAATTCAACCAAATTTCATCTGAATTTCAGATGACGTTCAGGTAAAACTGCTATGATACCCCTGCTTTCAGACAATACCTAATGTCTCACCATAGCATCCTAATCGCTTACAAGGAGGACCACTAACAATGAAAGTCTCTCTGAGAACCACCCTGGTTGCCAGTGCTTCGTCTGTTCTGGCGCTGGGTGCCGGCGCTATGATTTACAGCCAGACACTGCCTGTGGGCATTCAGTATTCGGCATCGTACAAACAAGGGACTCCCGCCCATAAGATCCCCCACTCTTACTGTGGCCGGATCCAAAGTATCAGCAGCAGCACTCTGACAATTAGCCGAACCCACAATAACAGTAGCACTCAAACCATTCCGCTTAGTCACATTTCCGTACGGGCTGGCTGGTATAAACTTCCTCTTCAAACCCTGGTGTCCCAAGAAGCCGTCACGGTCAACCAAACCAGCAGTTCTTCCTGGGTTTTGAACTTGCATCCGGTGGCCCGAGGAAAGCTCACCCTTAACAATGGGCACTGGATGATACACAAAGAGGCTGTCACCGGGCATCCTACCATGGAAGGCATCACCCAGATGACGGCGGGAACTCCAGTAGTGGTGTATGGTACCCGTGACGGCAGTCAAATCGTCGCCCAGGTCGTGCAACTGCGACCGAAAATGGTCATTGGCACCGTCAGCACGAATCAGTCCGGCACGCTGAGTGTGACCACGAAGAAAGTCGGCTCCTTGCAATATTCCTATTCCCAAGCACCCAATTCCGGGCAATTGGGCAAAATAGCCGTGGGACACAAAGTTCTTCTGGGCATCAACGGCACAACTCATCAAGTCCTCTTTGCCCATGCTGTAGAACACATCCATTGGGGCCAGATTGCCAAGACACTGACACATAATGTCTACGGCAAACTCACACAAACATCCGCTTCGTCCCTGAGCATCCAAGGAAAATGGGGTACCCAGCAAGTACATCTTAATCCCAAGCGGATTAAAGTGCTTTGGATCAAACATCCCAAGACATCTTTGTCCCAAGTTCCCATAGGATCGCGGGTTATGCTTCATCAATCTCGCCACCAGTGGATTCTTCATGTCATGCCGACTCACAAATAATCGGGTGTATCAGGGGGCCTGGTGCCCCCTGATTTGAAAGGTGGTCTATTTAACGTCATGGCATCCTTGTTGAAACGAATGATCCTAATCTCTGTGATGGCGGTGTCGGTAACAGGATGCGGTGCCGCTCAGGCCAGTCATACTACACCCCAAGCCTCGGCTTCCCACTCGTCTACGCATACCAAGAAAAAACCTCACAAACAGAAAGCGTTACATGTTAAAGGTTCTGTCTCCTCCGTTTCTTCATCGAAACTTATCGTGAAAACCAAGGCGGGCACCGTCTGGACCTTGGCATTAACATCTCATACCAAATATCGCGAAAAAAAGAACACGATTAGTTCTACCCAAATAAAACCCGGTGAAACCGTTGTGGTTGTGGCCAGACACCGAAAATCATCCATTGTTGCCCGAGTCGTCCGTCTTGCGCCCACTGCACCCTCATCCCCCTAGTCTCTAGGTATCTTAGGCGGAATCAGGGTTTTTGACGATACACACACGACGGGCCACCCCGGCGCCGCTAGCCTTTCAATCACTTGACCTAACACGCCACCCGCTAAACGGGTGGCTTAAATCATCATTTATATATCACAGCTATATATCACAGCCTTGTTGTCGATCCCTACTCTTCTTACTCGTCAAGCATGACCTTCCCAGAAGAAGAATACAGTTCATGGGAATCTTCTGCCATTACGCTCCAGCTTTTCACATCATTTCAACCCATAATGATAGAATCATAGTGCCCGGAGTGCTTTTGGCAGCTTCCCTCCTCGTCCTGATGTGTGAGTTTTGGTGAAAATCTGCGTAAATGCAAGAAAGCCGATAAGACTTCGGTATAATAAGAGGCAATGGGGATTAGCGGTTCTTGTCAGCAAAAGGACGAAATAGCCGTCCCTCTGGGTTTATTCGGATGCTATGCTAATTGCTAAAGCCCATAAATGCACCACGAGGAGGATATATGGGACTGAGTAAAGCTGATGTATTAGAAAAGGCAGAAGCCCTCAATGTCAAATTTGTCAGGCTGCAATTTACCGACATTTTAGGGATCGTCAAAAATGTCGCGATCCCCCTGCATTCTTTGGAGGATGCTCTGGACGGCAAAATTATGTTTGATGGTTCGTCCATTGAGGGTTTTGTACGCATAGAAGAATCGGACATGCATTTGGAACCGGATCCGGATACCTTTGCCATTTTTCCCTGGAGTAGTTCGGACGCCATGACCGCCCGCTTGATGTGTGACATTAAACATCCTGACGGCACACCTTTTGCCGGTGATCCCAGAACCACACTCAAACGTGTCCTGGCTGAAGCTCATGATATGGGTTATGACATTACAGTGGGCCCTGAACCCGAGTTCTTTCTCTTTGAGCGTGATCCGGAGGGCAAGGCCACCAACCGGACTGTGGATCAGGCCGGATATTTTGATCTTTCTCCCGTCGATTTAGGAGAAGACGTACGCCGGGACATTGTCTTAACGCTGGAACAAATGGGCATGCGTATTGAGGCCACCCACCATGAAGTTTCCCCCGGACAACATGAAATTGACTTAGGCTATGCTGACGCCCTGAGAACGGCCGACAATATTGTAACTTTCCGTTTTGTCGCGCGCACAGTGGCCTTACAGCGCAATTTTCACGCCACATTTATGCCTAAGCCTTTGCAGGGCGTTAATGGTTCCGGATTGCACTTGCATCAAGCTTTGTTTAAAGACGGTGTAAACGCTTTCGAAGATCCCCGGCATCCTGATGGCATTAGCAAAGCAGGATTGCGCTATATTGCCGGCCTCATTTCACACGCCAAGGCCTTTACCGCTGTCACCAATCCTCTGGTCAACAGCTATAAACGCCTCGTGCCGGGATTCGAAGCCCCCGTATATATTGCCTGGTCTATGGGCAACCGCAGCCCGATGATTCGAGTCCCTCAAGCTCGCCATGCGGCGACTCGTATCGAACTGCGATCGCCTGATCCGGCCTGCAACCCTTATCTGGCTTTAGCCGTGACCATCAAGGCAGGATTGGACGGGATTCGTCATAAACTTGATGCCCCCGCTCCGGTCAGCCGCAATATTTACCGCATGCATGAACACGAACGCCGTGAATATGGTATTGAAAATCTGCCCGAAGATTTAGCCGAAGCCTTGGATTACTTCGAAAGAGACCAAGTCATGCGCGAGGCTTTAGGCGAACACATTTTTTCACGGTTCCTCGAAGCCAAACGAATTGAATGGGAGATCTATCGTCAACAAGTCCATGAATGGGAAATCGATCAATACCTCACTGTTTATTAGCCAAGAAAACGCCAAAGGGTTTAAAGGAGAACACGGCAGGGTTTTGACTTTGCCGTGTTCTGACTTGATCTCCTGAGTCATCCGGATGTGACGAACAGTCTCAAATGTCCTGCCCAAAGCCAATCCACAGCGATAGTTCTCAGATGCAATAAAAATTTTAGTATACTGATAATTTATGGGTTGTCCCGTAACTGATCTATAATAGCAAAACGATGGCAATTAACGGCTGGTTCTCTTTGTTTGGTGATAAAGGATATGCGTTATTGCCATAGGGATTTTAGGCTAGGGTTTATCAATATCTCCTTAATATCGACGCCTCTTTCACTAGGCGTCGATAAGACAGAGTCATTTCATCCGAAAGGACGAAAGGAAAGAAAAGTTTAACACGTCCAACTATCGTGTTTTCAGCTCTAGAAATTTTCACTCTTTGCAAGCAGTGTACATCCTAGGCTTTGCTGTTTTTGGCAAATACACTCTGTTTATGAGTGGAACATGCATTATGTGTGGAAATGCATGAGTTTGTGTGAGATTGGCGAGAATAAGTAAAAATCGGCGCACGTCAACTGGCAGACACCGTTCTTCGTCATTTGGTATTTAAAGAGGTGCCCAATATGTGAGCATGAAAGAAGCAGGTGTGGACATGGGTGCTATTGTTCTTGGGCAAATTTGACTTGTCATTGAACCGGAACCAGGGTCGTTGCCATAGTGCAACAGCACAAAAGGCGAATTTATCCGTCTCCCAGGGGCTTCCTAATTCGCGACTTTACTGACATTTTATGAGGAGGCATGCTGTGTGGATCAATCGCATTGGGTAATACACGTCGATGGGGTAACGTTGTCTGTCCAACAAGAGCAGACAATACTGCAAGTGCTATTAGAAAATGGAAAAGAACTGCCTCATGTGTGTTATCATCCTGATTTAGGGCCTATCCAAACATGCGACACCTGCATTGTCGAAACCCCGGATGGACTCGTAAGAGCTTGCACGATCAGAGTCAGTCCCAATATGACCATAGCCACCAACTCAGATCAGGCACATAATGCCCAAGTCGAGGCCATGAACCGGATTCTTCATAATCATCAACTGTATTGCACAGTGTGTGATAACAACAATGGCAACTGCACCGTACATAACACAACCGAGATGATTGGCATTAGTCATCAAACGTATCCGTTCGAACCGAAACCCTATAAGAAGATTGATGACACGAATCCTTTCTACCGCTATGATGTAGATCAATGTATCTTGTGTGGCCGATGCGTCGAGGCATGCCAGGACTTGGAGGTCAATGAAACCCTCTCCATTGACTGGAGTTTGGAACGTCCCCGGGTCGTATGGGATGGCGGCCAGGATATTGGCGAGTCTTCTTGCGTATCCTGCGGACATTGCGTCAGTGTCTGCCCTTGCAATGCGTTGATGGAAAAAAGTATGCTGGGATCGGCCGGGTATTTGACCAATATTCCCGCCGACACCTTAAGTTCTATGATTGAATTCGTAGAAGATATTGAACCGAGTCTTCCACCTGTCTTCAAACTATCCGACATCGAATCCACGCTCCGAAAAAGCCGCATTAAAAAAACCAAAACGGTTTGTACGTATTGTGGCGTAGGATGCTCTTATGACATCTGGACCAAAGATAGAAAAATACTGAAGGTGGAACCGATTTATGAGGCACCCACCAACGGCATCTCCACATGCGTGAAAGGCAAGTTTGGATGGGATTTTGTCAATAGTCCCGAACGCTTAACCAAACCTTTGATTCGTCGAGACAACAAATTCTATGAAGCTTCCTGGGAAGAGGTCTTACAGCTCATAAAAGAAAAAATGACGGACATTCGAAAGAAACATGGGCCGGATGCCTTTATGTTCGTCGCATCCTCTAAAGCCTCCAATGAAGAAGCCTACCTCGTGCAAAAACTTGCCCGTAATGTGATTGGAACCAATAACGTGGACAATGACTCCACCTATTGCCAAGATCCGGCCACATACGGCCTGCGCCACACAGTTGGCTATGGAGGAGACAGCGGCTCTATCCATGACATGGCCCACGCCGACATGATCATGACCTTCGGCTCAAATACCGCGGAGTCTCACCCCGTATGGGCAACCCGGGTCAAACGCGCTCACAAATTACACGGAACCAAGCTCGTCGTGGTCGATATTCGCAAGCACGAAATGGCTGAGCGTGCCGATATCTGGGTTAAACCTCATCCGGGCACAGACGGCATCTGGATTCTGGGACTATCAAAATACCTCGTAGACCAGGGGTGGATCGATCATCAGTTTCTTAACGAACGCGTCGACAATGTGGACGAGTATATCCAATCTCTCGCTCCCTACACCTTAGAGGCTACCGAAAAACTTACCACAATCCCCCAGAACACTACCAGACAAGTGGCGGAAATGATCCACCAATCCCACGCCCTTTCAATTTTGTGGGCCATGGGCATCACTCAGCAACAAACAGGATCAGAAGCGTCTTTGGCCATTTCCAACCTCTTGCTCTTAACCGGAAACTTTGGCCGTCCGGGAACTGGCGGCTATCCTCTGCGTGGTCACAATAACGTGCAAGGAGCGTCGGACTTTGGCGCCAAGCCGTCATACTTGCCAGGCTATCAAGATCTTTCGGATCCCGAAGCCCGAGAACGGTTCAAACGGGTCTGGGGCACGGATTTGCCTAAGAAACTCGGCGTTAATAACGAGGAAATTGCCAGGGAGATTCAAAAAGGCCGGATCAAAATGCTATATATTGTCGGTGAAGACACCGCCTTGGTCGACACCAACGCCAATGAGGCACAAAAAGCCTTTAGTGAGCTGAATTTTATGGTAGTACAGGAAGTTTTCATGACCAAGACGGCTCAGTTCGCCGACGTCGTCTTGCCGGCGTCGCCATCTTTGGAAAAAGACGGCACATTTGTCAATACCGAGCGCCGCATTCAGCGTTTCTATCAAGCCCTGGAGCCGTGGAAAGACAGCAAACCAGACTGGATCATCTTGCAAGACGTGGCCAAAGCTCTTGGAGCCAACTGGCCTCACTATCATCACCCTGCCGATATCATGGACGAAGTCGCTCAAGTGGCTCCTTTGCTGGCAGGCGTTAGCTATGATCGGTTGGAGGGATATAAGAGCTTGCAGTGGCCCGTTGCACCGAATGGGAGCGATTCACCACTCTTGTACATTGATCGGTTCCACACGGATAATGGCCGCGCCAAACTCACTCCTTTGTCCTTGCCAGAACCTTCCCGGGAAACGGATAAGTTCGATTTGCATATCAACAACGGTCAGTTACTGGAACACTTCCACGAGGGCAACATGACCTACCGCGTAAAGGGCATCCGCCACTTGGTTCCGGACGTCTTTGTCGAAGTTTCACACCAACTGGCTAAAGAACGCCACTTGAAAGACGGGACGATGGTTCGTCTCGTCTCCCCCACCGGATCAGTCAAGGTGCCTGTTTTGATTACAGACCGTGTGACAGCTTACGAATTGTATTTGCCCATGAATTCCCAGGGAGAAGGAGCTATCAATCTCTTAACGGGAAACCTTATCGACACGCAAACGGACACTCCAGCTTTCAAAGAGACAGTGGCTTACATGGAAGTGCTGGATGAAAAGTCTCCCTCCTCCACACCTTTGCCGCGTTATAACTGGCGCTTTCACAAGCGTCATCCGCAAATGGGTGTAGAAGTGCGAAAAAAATGGCGGCGCAAGGACTACGTTCCCTTAGTCACCATACCTGACGAGAGGGAGCATTCAATTAAGAAGGAGGACAGCCATGGCTCAACCGATCACTGATATCATCCCCAAAACCCCCAGCCTTGAGGAACAATGGGACGAATTAAAGTCCCGTCTGCTGGCGGATCAGGATAGCATAGAGGCATTGCTGCGTCTAGTTCGTGCGGCTCGTGAGGCTGAGATCCTGCCCTGTTTAACTGGGCTTCTGGAACAAAAAAATTCTGTTCTGACCTTACTCATCCAAGAGATGAACCAAGACGGTGTCAAACAAGCCATTAATAACCTTGAGCAGCTGGCTGCCTTATGGGGAAACATCCATCAAGATACTGTTCATAGTATGTTGGGGGCTGTGAATCAAGGGTTAGAAAGGATGGGGCAAAATAAGGAGGCCGATTCAGCGGGTGGAATGGGTGTAGTCCAACTGTGGCGATATTTGAAAAACCCTGACATCGCCTATGGTGTCAAAGCGTTGTTCACATTTCTGGAGGGCTTCGGAAAATCCCTGGCATCCCAAAAGTAGAAAGACGTAGAAAGACAAGAGTCAAAGGCCCGGGAACGGTTTTGTTTCTGGGCCTTTGCCCTTGGCGTTTATTTCCGTGGCGCGCTCTAGAAGCTTACACGGCCAGAAACATCCCTGGGATCCTTTTTGGGGAGATAACCCCGAATACGCTCAATTTCAGCATCATCAATAGCCCGCTCAAATCGCCGGAATCCGGCCAGCTTAAATCCATGGTGTTGCCCCAGTTTATGAATTTCCGAAACCTTAGCCATTTCTATTTCCCCTCCGATCGTAAAATTCTCCAATCGGTGACTTAAAGCCAGTATCATGGTTTCGGCCATGCAAGCCTCAACCATTCTCGGCGGAAAGCCAAAATTGAACCCCATATCTGCGTGCACGCCCGGCACTTCAATGACCCCGCCGTCCAGGACCAGTACATCCGGACGCTTCTGGCTCACCTGAGCCGAAATATTCCTGGGTCTGGCGACATCCGTGATGACTGCCCCCGGTTTTAGATCTCCAGGCTCGACAATAGCCCCGGGCGCAGAAGAAACCGCGATAACAATATCGGCATCTAACACCGCTTGCCTGGCATCGGTGGAAACATCTATATCGAGATGAGGAAACTGATGGGACAATAGCGCTTTCAGCAAATCCAGCTGTTCTCCATGACGGGCTACAAGCCTCAAGTGATGAACAGAAGGAGCTAACACGAAACAGGTTGCCCGACCAATGGAGCCGGTAGCTCCCACCACCACAACCTGGGCCGAAGATAAATCCATTTGCATCAGCTGGGCTGCAGCCAGGGTCCCTTCCACAGCCGTAGCCGTGGTGTAGGAGTTTCCCGTCGTAACGGGTATACGCAAACGATGAGACAAACTTATCCCCCGGTCACCGGCAATTTTGGTAAACGCCCCCAATCCCAAAATTTCTGCTCCGAGATCCTCCGCCATTTTCCCAGCCTTCTCGAGTTTCTTCAATACCCAGTCATAAGGCGAATGGAGAATGATTTGAGGAGTGAGTGGCAAGCCGATTAACCAGCCTTCAAGTTCTTCCCCTGTCAACGAACGGACTCCCGTAACATGGCCAGCGAGCACGGGATCAATATGTTTAAAGAACGATTCCACTAAACGCGAGGGAAAATAACGCGTAACAGGATATTTTCGGGCGAAATCATCAAATCGTAATGGATGCAAGATAAATGCAAAACGGCGCACGTTGCCGCCACCTCCTGTGCACAAACCTGTGCACATTTTACCACATCGGCGCAAAACACAAAATTGTTCCCGCAAGCGTGACCCTCACCTCTTCACAATAGGTCCGGGTCGTCACCCATAACAGAGTGATGGGGCCCGCCTCTTCTTTTCATCTTAGAAGGATACCGAGCTCTGCCCGTATGGAGAAGGACAAATTCGTTCTTCTCTCCTTCATTCACTACCACATCCCGCCATAACAACTGTTGGATAACCGCACAGGCAGCTTTCTTGATGGCAAGACGGACATAAGCTATATTAAATGGTGTGTCAAAGCCCAAGAAATTTATTGAGGAATAATTATGGGTTCCGAGGGACCGATGGGTGGCTTACTTCTTTTCACATCAAGAAGCAAAAAAAATATTTTTGTTGACTCCGAAAGATCAGTTTTTGCCGTACGACTCAGCAAATCGTATGAGAAGGATAATGCTCTTCGCGAGTGGGTAGCAAAGAGGACTCGTCGGCCGTAAAGAGGTTATGGATGCCATGGAAAGGATGACAAATCGTGTCCCCGGAACAAATCCCTCTATTGCAGGATATTCCCCTGGACGCACTCGAAACATGGTCCCTGACCCGTTCATACCGATCAGGCAACACGATTTTTCATCAGGGAGAAACTACCAGCGGCCTATGGATCGTGCTGGAAGGGCAAATTGCCGTAGAACGTCTAGGGCCTGACGGTTATATTTTTGCAACAGGAATCTGGCTGCCCGGCGACATTATTGGCATTGCCGGACTTTGGGACGACAGCCCTTATCCCGCTACAGCACGATGCATGACCACTCCCACAGAAGTTTTGTGGATGTCACGCGAACACGTTATGGCAGCCCAGCGCGAAATTCCTGCCTTTGGCATTGCCCTGTGCAAGACTCTGGCTCAGCGCTTGCGTCTAGTTCAAGAATCGGCCGCAGACACCAGAGGGCGTCCGGTGGTAGCGCAAGTCGCAGGAATATTAGCGATATTAGCGGAGCGCATGGGTTCGGTAATCAACCTAACTCATGAAGAATTGGCGCGCATGCTGGGGGTGCAACGTGAAACGATTACGCGTTCCTTGCACACTCTCGTCAAAGAAAACATTATTAGCAGTGGACATGGAACCGTTCACGTACATGACATCGACAGACTCAAGGAATGGATGACCAAGGCGGTCAATTGAAAGAATCAGAGAATTCGGATTTACGAAGGATCCTGCCGTTTATCCGAAAAGTCTCAGGAAGGTGAAACCGGATTCTGTGATTCATCGGAAAGATCATGTGAGACGTGCTTCTCCCTCAGACCTGTGTTTGAATTTCCCCCAATGCCCTCTTTACTGTACTGTAAACCTAACTGCCCTGTGATCAGGCTCACAGTACAGACCGCCATTTTATAGTATGATGAACTTTGTCTTGAGAACCGGGACACTGTCTATGGTCGTACAACTGCCGCAAAAAAACGCCAAGGCAAAGGACAATTGACCGAGAACTACAGCTCACGGTTTCGTCCTATGCAGTCCGGCAGTTGATAAATAGAAGAATTCAGGACAACTCGACAGTCCCAGTTAAAGGGGGTCCCATTGAAACATGAAACAACTGGATGTCCGTCCGATTTTGAACAATGGCTCAGAGCCTTTTGACGATATTATGAAATTTGTCAGTGAACTGCAACCAGGGGAAAGCTTCGAATTATTGGCCACTTTTCGCCCTGATCCTTTGCTGCAAGTCCTTAAAGCCCAGGGGTTTGAAGGCAAGGCGACAGAACAAGGACCCAATTTCTGGTCCGTCGTTTTTACCCCCATAAACGCCTAACTTCGATCATGCTAGCTCGCTGACTCTCTTGCGAGGGCAACTCAGCCCCCGCAAGAGACGAGAATTCGAAAATACCCAATTCAGGCAAATAGCCGTCTGAGATGACTTTCACCATGAGTCGCCCCGATCCCCTTCGTCTTCTATTTAACGCCTCAGGGCTTTGCAGGGGTCAGGATCTTTCCAACTTTATGCGCTGTAATTGCCACCAACACTTTAATCCGATACAATCCAGGGTATTTATCCATGGAAAATCTCAAGACTTTGCCCGCGACCCCACACTTGAGAGCGCGGGTTTGGAAGGAGCCAGGCAATGCAATTTTTAATCCCAGCCGCACAGATGAAGATGTGGTTGGCATTCCTCGGCCTCATCGGCGGGAGTATTGCTATCCACCGTATTCTGCGAAATGGATGGGCTTTGCCTGACGTGCCATTCTACTTGATGTGGGGGATGATATGGGGACCAGTGCTCGGTTTTATCCGTGTAGCGTCTAATTCCCCTCTTACACTTAATATTTTACCCATAGCGGCCGGAGTGATTCTCTTTGAAGGCGGAGCCGGAATCCCATTGGACGGGTTGCGCCGGATGTGGACCAGCATTACGTCCCTGGCCACATTGGGGGTTCTCATCGCTTCTTCCGTTCTGGCTCTCACCCTTCATGGAATTTGGCAACTGCCTTGGGTCATCTCGTGGATGATTGCCATTGTCGTCGCAAACACCGATCCAGCCAGTGTCATCCCCGTACTCTCTCATCTTTCCGTTTCCCGAAAAATTCGCATCACTCTGGAAGCGGAATCAGCCTTTAACGATACGATGAGTGCCACCATGACTTCCATTCTTATTGTGGCTCTGATTTCTCATGCCTCTTTTACTGGGGTTTTAGCACAATCCTTCAAGCAAGTCTTTGTTGGTCTCGTGGTGGGGTTGGTTGCGGGATATGTTTCGGGGGCGATCAATTCCAAGTATCCTGCGATAAATATTGTCACGGCACTCATAGCGGCGTTGATTCCATATCTTTTGGCCCGAGACTTAGGTTCCAATGGCTATATTGCCTCCTTTGCCGCAGGGCTTTCCTGGCAAATTCGTCGGCACTCCTCTGCTACCCGGGTAGTCAGCCGTTTAAGCACTGTGGCCCGCATTGGCATCTTTTCCTGGCTTGGATTGATGATACCGCTTGGGGTCCTTCAAACTTTCTGGCCATTAGCGGTCGGAACATCGCTGATTTTGATGTTTGTAGCCCGGCCCTTGACCGTTCTAGGTTCAGTAGGCTGGATCTCCACATGGCGCATCCCCGAACGGCTTTTCATGATGTGGGTTAGGGAAACAGGTGCTATTTCTGCCGTTCTTGCCATCCAAGTCAGCACCCAGTTTCCACTTTGGAGGCCCCCCATCCTGGCCATCGTCTTTAGCAGTATCCTCTTTACCGTGGGAATTCAGGCCCCCAGCACAGGAATTCTGGCCCGAATGCTGGGACTGGTTAGTGCACAAAAGGAAAAAATACCGGAATCAGGATAACAGTCAGAACGAACATTACCACCGTAAAGGGAATGCCGATGCGAAAGAAGTCCTGATAACGGTAACGTCCCGGCCCCATTGCCATAATAAAGACTTTGTTGGCTAAAGGCGTGATGGGCGCCGCTGACAAAGCGATGACCATGGAAATAATCAACCCGTCCGGAGACCAATGGTTGGCCCCTGCGACGGAGATGGCCAGGGGAGACAACACCAAGGCGGCAGCCACGTTGCTGATGACTTGCGTCAAGAGTGCCGCAAGCCAGAAGAACACTGCCAAAATCGCGTACGGGCCCAACGGTCCGACGATACGAATCATCGTATGGGCAATGGCCGCACTCACACCCAAATGCGTTAAAGCCAGACTCACAGGGGTAATTCCTCCGACCAGGGTGATAATACGCCAGTCTATGGCACGATATGCCTGGTCCATAGAAATAATCCGGGTCATCAACAGTACCGTAATGCCTACGGCAGCAGCGGCTTGAATCGCTAAAAAATTCACGGCGGCCGCCACTAATACGCCCAGAACCACCACACTCGCGATGATGCTTCGTTTAGGGCTGGCAGGCACAACGCGTTCCACGTCTGAAAATACCGTTAAATCATCGGCCATCTGCAATCTTGCGATGGCATCATCCGTTCCCATTACCAAGAGCACGTCACCCGCCCTGAGAGGTGTTACGGGCAATTCTCGGATACGGGTCACACCTTGACGTAAAATGGCGAGAACAGTAGCTCCATATTTTGTGCGAAAATTAGTACCGCGCAGGGTATGATTGACCAAAGCTGAGCGCGGCGGCACCATCGTTTCAACTACGCGGGTGTTGTCACGCCTCAGCTTCATCGTGGCGGGATCGGTACCGACCACTTCCATGCCGAATTCGGGTTGTAAATCTAAAATAGCCTGCAATTCACCTTGTACGACCAGGCGATCTCCTTGATGAATGACATCATTGGCTCCCGGTGTCATAATGTGCCCATTGGGACGAATAATACGCAAGACGGTCACATGATGCTGACGGAAAAACCCTATTTCACGAAGCGGCTTGTCCACAAGCGGGGAATCATCGTTCACCTGCACTTCGCTAATGTAACTTTTCACCTCTTGATAATTGCTGAGAAATTCGCTCTGACCATTATTCGTTGGCAGATGGCGAATACCCCACCATTTCATAAACAAGAAACCGGAAAAAACCAGAATAATGCCCAAAGGTGTAATACCAAACAGAGGAATCGGCTGATAGTGGCTGCTGGCCAATGTGGCATTGCCGATAATGTTTCCCGCTGACCCAATCATACTGAGCAGCCCGCCTAGAGCGATGGAAAAAGCCAATGGCATCAATAGTCTGTGCAGCGAAATTTTCAAACTCTGTCTAATTCGCATCATTGTTGGCAAAAAGATACTCATCAGACCCACATCAGAGATAAATGTCGAAGGAACCGGCGGCAAGGCCATTAAGGCAGTAATCAAGGCGGGCTCTCCCCGCCTGCCAATACGCTCAAACATACGGGCCATGACATCGGTGGCGCCGGAACGCCGAAGCCCTTCACCTAAAATAAACATTTCAGCCAAAATAATGGCTGCGTAAGAACTGAATCCACTGAAAAGACTATGGGTGGGAACGAGATGAAACAAGCCCACCAAAGCTAAAGCGATAACTCCGACAACGTCAATGCGCACACGTCCAGAGACTAAAAGCACCATGACCAAAAGTAATATGCCCACTACCAGAAATACGGCCATACAGGCCCTCCTCATATCACATTTAGACTTATGGTAACCTTGATGGTGATAAAAAGTCCATGAAAGCGACTCTTGACAGTTCGTTAAAATTTCGTAAAATTCCAGGCTTGTTAGAAGAAACGTGACAGCGCACGGCCACCAATGCCTGGCAAGACCCGACCGTGCAACAGGAGTCCCCCCTTACTGCATTGAGGTTCATTGGCGTGAAGGACGTAACCGCAACGGCGCACAACGGAACATTTTGTTTCACCGTTGCGTCTGAAGTACCGGTTGCGCCAGATGGGGACAATGAACCGGGCAAGACCGTGTCGGACTCAATCGCTCATCGCGCAAAGTTTATTCTTTATAATCGGACGAAATACTGGTGACAAATCAGATGCTCTCGGCCACAATCAAGCTATCATAGAATTGAAAAAGTGAATCTTTCGACTCCTTACAGTCTACGGAACATATACCGCAAAATGGTGGCAGCATGGGACGGGACCACTTCTTTCAGCAAGTGATTGCTTTCCCAGCATGGTCCCAGACAGTTTTCGGTTACACGGATCGTTTAGGGCGCAATAGACCCATGGCTATGCTAATGAGGAGGAATCGACATGAGAAATCGGACTTACAAAATGGCGAGGATGAGCTTGGGTATTGCGGTCGTCGGGGTGGGTTTGATTATGACCCCCATTTCTTCCCCTGTGATGGCGGAATCGGCTGCCACCTTAGCTAACCCGCATCATGCGGGGATTCCGGGCCCCAAAACATTTCATACGAATCATTTACCCATTCCTACCCACGCTCAATCGGTCCCCCGGGGACCCTTGCCGCCGAGTGTCACGGTGTCGGCGGGAAAGGCCCGGAGTGTGGCGATAAAATATATTGAATGGCATCGTCCGACCAAACAGATTGTGCCGCCAACCATTTCCCAGGTGACGTTGGTCACCAGCAGTGCCGCTGAACAGCAGGCCGGATCCCAACCGGGGCTGCCCCCCTATTTGTGGAAGGTGAATTTTTGTCATGCGAAGTTTGATATGTTTGGAATCTGGCCTCGTGGTGCGCTATACATTAATACGGAAACGGGAGCCGTAGCCATGGGCCATGGGGCGCCTCATTCGCAACGAGATCAGAGAACTTAGCTAGCTAACTACCCTTCCCATCCCGTCTCGCGAGTGAGTGCCAACAGTGCGATCTTGTCTGTAGCAGCCACCGATGTGCCTCCGTCTCTATTGGCTCGACTCTTTTAATAGATTGCACTCAATGGCTTTTTCGTCAAAATCTAACCGTGGAATTGACCCCACTACCTGAGACTCTAACGAAACTAGGCGTTTCTGTTCAGACTTGACAGAACTTTTTAGCAAATCAATGGAAGGCCATTCTTTGAAGACCGACAGCTGCTACAGCATGACAAAGTCGGCGTGGGATTTTTGTTCCCCGGGACAATCCCCGCTTCTATTCAGAACTCGGATGTTTCTCGCATGTTGAGTAATGCTTGTCTTCTGGTGACACACCTATGCTAGGAGACAATCTAGACCCTCTGCTATTCTTGCCAAAAATACTGGTTTCTTCGTCACACTCAGCAATCCTCAATCTTGATCCCCAGCATCAAAGGCAGACTCTAGGATGTTCTGCGTGTATGTCATGGGACAAAGAGAGGGGATTTTCTGATTGACGGATTGACGCGGGAGAACCTCCCCCACTTAAGATGTGCACTGGCAGTTTCCCTAACAATTTCACAAATCGCACCGCCGCTTCCGCATTCGCCTGGTTCCAATCGACGATTCGGACCATCTCCCAGAAATGTTTCACATCCCGCGGATCTGGGTCGGGATGGAGCATGAGCTGAAATCCCCTGGCCCAAGAGATAATGAGGGGATCTCCTGACTGATGGGCAATATCGACAGATTGGCTGGCCAAACTCCACGCTATTTCCCATTTCCCCATCTCATGAAGAATTTGGGCCAAGTGCATAACACTGTCCATCAGATGTCCATCAAAACCGAGCTGGTAAAATTGTTCGTTCCGGTACGGCAATCTTGTGGCAACATGCGACAGAAATCGTTGCGAAGGTTCCTGCAACCCATTCTCCACCCGACTGACATAGGCCCCGGAAAATTGAGGACTGCCTAAGGCTTCCTGGGATAGCTTGTTAACTAAGCGCATTTGTTGAATATCTTGACCAATCACCGATGTTCTCCCTTGTAAGTTAAGAAGTTCTGCTAATGCCCTCGTCATTGCAGCGAATAATCAACTGACTTGTACTGCACCTCTTCGTATAGAAAACATATAACATGAGGCACATAGAACCACCGTGATCATCCGCACAAAGAGACAGATCTGTTTCTCACCCAGACGTTTCACGACATGTTTGACTGAATACTGGAGATGAAAATTTGGCATGTTCCACGAAATATTCCCATAGAAGATCAAAAGGCATGGCGAATTTTGTCACAAACATCGGGTCCTGGCTAGGATTAGAGAAGAGTTTAGTCTTGGTTCTATTTCTCTTGCTGAGCTTCTCTGACCACGTGCATCCTGCCACGGCATTTGAATTCCGTAGGCAATTCAACGCTCAAATCCCCGCAGTCAACTAAATATTTTTCTCCTCACACATCTCCTAATGGTGACTTCTGTTGCCCCATTGCATCAAGAATGGAAGCACCGCCAACTTTTTCTTTCGTACCCCCCTTTGTCATCAACCGGAAAACAGAGTATATAATAGTAATGTCGAATTTTAAGATGGACTCGTAAGCATATTCTGAGCTTCAACAATTCTTGTCAAAACGAATTCATTCCGGAGTAGGTGCCAAACGTGAAAGATCCTCTGAAATCCCGCAACAAGAAAAAAAATAGTCGAGTCGGCGCGATTATAAGCATTATCGTAGCCGTGATTGCGGTAGGCATAGTAGCCAGCGTCTTTTCGCAACAACTTCACGGCCTAGTCGCATCGTCCCCATCGCATAAGGCGATAGCCAAGAAAAAGAAACCGAAACAGCCGCCGCCTTTGCCGAAACACATCTTATTACCGGTCACTCCGCAGTCTCAAAGCCCCCAACTTCCAAACGGAGCGGAAGTGACAACTTTGTCCATGATGCTGTCGGCGGTGCACCACCCAGTGAGCAAGATGGTTCTGGCCAAAAAAATTCATGTAGACCCAACCAAAGAAGTGATTAAACACTACACCACTTCTTCCGGCAAGAAGGTCTATCAAATCACCAAGTGGGGCGATCCGAACATGGGTTACGTAGGGAGCATGTACAAATCCGGAAAAGGATATGGTGTCTACCACGGGCCTTTGTTGACATTGCTGAATAAAGTATGGCCAAAACACGGTGTGGATCTCACCAATCATTCGTTTTCCAGTATTTTAGCTGCTGTAGGCCGTCGTCACCCCGTGGAAATCTGGACCACTTTAAATTTTCAGCCCACCAATTTCTGGATTTCGTGGACCAGTCCGGAAGGAAAATTTGTTGGCACACCTGAAGAAAACGCCGCACTCATCGTCGGTTACAATAAATCTAAAGGATTAGTGTATGTCGATAATCCCGGCAACGGAACGTTGCAAAAAGTCTCTCTCACCCCGTTGGAGAAGTCGTGGAAGCAATTGGGCAGCCAGGCTGTTACCGTCACCGCTACGGTCCCCGTACCGAAATCGCCGGCAAAGTCTAAACACACCAAAAGCACCAAGACTGCAAAATCTCACAGCGGTTAAATCGCCAGACTACTCATAGATCGAAACACTCGACCAAAAAGGCGAAGCCTGTCAAGAAGGCTTCGCCTTTTTCCATCGTCCGTTTCTCGGTTTTTACCCTGGTTCCTTAAGGCCAAAAAAGAGCGCAGCATATGAGCCCAAAGTAAATTCAAGAAGGCCTTAAAATCCCGTAACCGTTTGTTTTCCCCAAGCGTTTTGGACTTGATTCTCGGCTGGTGTTATGATGTTTTCGATGAAGCTTTGACCGTTATCGCTTGATCGCCCAACTGATTCCATGCCGCAATAAATGGCGCCTTTGCCACTTTTTGTCCCGCCTGACCTGTCCAGGGATTGTTAATATACAGATAATGTGGGCTGTATCCCACAATGATCACGGCATGTTCCAAGGGAGTTGCATGTACTGGCCCTTGGGGACTATTCCATGTAACCCAGTTGCTTGTGGGTTTAAAGGTTAATGTTGTCCAGACTTCCACCGGAACACCTTTTGCCACATGGGCTAAAATTGCAGAAAAGGGTTGACGGGTCAAATTCACGGCCCGTCCCGGCCAAACTTTATTCAACAACTTAGTCATTGGACCATTGTAAATACCATATCCGTACCCAGCCTTATAGACACTCCCCACAAACCCAACGTTGGGATTACCCCACGAAACAACTTTGTTGACCTTTTTGCCCTGGGCATTAGTCGTTTGTGCAAGCTTAAGCGGAGCCTGAGCTTTGGGCATTTCTTTCGCTAAAGTCATCTTGCTTACAGGATGACCTACGGCTGTCAGCAACATCGACAGCGATGTCACCTCACAGCCATTGGCCAACTGCGGAAATTGAGACTGGGCCGGGACATGCATGAGGTAAGACGCAGGAATCGATTTAGGGTCTGTTGAATGTTTCGTAGGCGATGCTTTGGCCCCAGTTGATTTCTCCACGCGTTGCTTGGAAGACTTGGGAGCACTGGGGGTGTTCGTGCGACCAAGCGCATTCAGTCCTAACTGCCCTCCCACATAATCCGCAATTGATCCGCGGTGAACAATTGCGGCGCCCGTCAGACCTCCCGCGACTCCCACAATCAAAATCAAACGAGGCCAACTCACTCGGCGTTTCGTGATCCCGCCCTTTCTTGACACTTGGTTCCACCTCACAATAAACTGATGGGTCTTCTGGCATCAAACTGAGTGTTTGATGCTGCAATAAATTGCTGATACCAAAGAAGAAACACGAGCCCTGTCCAAATTTTTCGATCTCGATTAAATACATATTGCGACGTATCCAGCAACCCCTGAAAATACCCGGTATCCAAAAATTCAGGGTGGACCGTCGAAAAAATATCCCGGATAAAAGGCTGCATATCTTTGGCAATCCAATCGACAATGGGAATAGGAAATCCCAATTTAGGCCGGTTAACAACCTGCTCCGGAACAATCCCTTCGGCCGCTTTTCGTAATGCCACTTTGGTGGTTGACCGATTCACTCTCAAGTGCAGGGGAAGAGATTGCGCAGCCCTTTCAAAAAGTTCGACATCAAGAAATGGCACCCGCAGTTCCAAGGAATGCGCCATAGACATTTTATCCGCTTTCATGAGTATATCCCCCGGCAGCCAGGTATGGCAATCCACCGTTTGCATGATGGCTGAATCGTCCAGTTCATAGGGCAAAGAATAATAAGGATCGGTAACCCGAAACGAAGATTGTACCTGAGCATAAACATCTTTTTGGAGAAATTCCTTTTTTTCCTCTTCGGAAAACATGCGCGCATTCCCGACGAAGCGCCGGTTCAAAGGGGTCATCCCGCGCTGGATATATCCACGCCCTTTGGTGCCGGGTGGAAGCTTCTTGGCGGTCCACCACAAAGATTCCCGCAAGGGTCTCGGCAATTTCCGGAAAAGTTCCAGCGCCAAAGGTTCCTGATAAATGGGATAACCGCCAAACAGCTCATCTGAACCTTCACCGGACAAAATCACCGTCACAAATTTTTTGGCCTCTCGCGCCAAAAAATACAATGCTGGAGCACTGGGATCGGCAATGGGATTTTCCTGAGCCCTAATGATCTCCGGAAGCTTCTCTTGATAGTCTTCCTGGCTCAATTCCACCTCATGATGACGAGTTCCCAGAGCTTTGGCAGTATCGCGGGCAAGATTCAGCTCATTAATTTCCCGGTGCTTGCCGCTGAATCCTATACTGAAAGTGTCTACTTCATGCGATTGTCTCAGAAGAGCCACCACTAAAGTCGAGTCAATGCCACTAGACAAATATGCTCCCCAACGCACATCACTTTGCTTGTGACGGTTCACGGAATCTGTCATAGCATCTCGTATCCGTTGCGTCGCTTGGGGTAAATCGAGCGTCCGATCAGGGTGAAATTCCAGTGTCCAGTACCTTTGTAGATGCATCTTCCCATTATGAAGGTGCAGATAATGGGCAGAGGGCAGCTGATATACCCCCTCAAACATGGTCAGAGGATCAGGAACATACTGAAACGTGAAATAGTCCCATAAGGCCTGGGTGTTCACGGCAGGAATCTGGGGCAATGCCGATAACAGGCTTTTGATTTCGGAAGAAAATGTCAGTGTGCCATCTTCGAATCGATAATAAAGAGGTTTAATGCCAAAATGATCACGTACCAAATATAGACTTTCCTTACGAGCATCCCAAATTGCGACGGCAAACATGCCTCGAATCTTTTCTATCACTCCGTCAATGCCGCCTTCCTCATATAAATGAGGTATCACCTCGGCATCGCTCTGGCTTTTAAAACGATGTCCCTTTTCCTCAAGCATGCGCCGTAAATCCCGATAATTGTAGATCTCGCCATTGACCACACTGACAATATTAGAATCTTCACCACTCATGGGCTGATGACCGCCCGATAAGTCCAAAATAGACAGTCTCCTGAAACCAATACCGACATTTTGATGATGCCACATTCCTTCATCATCTGGTCCCCGGTGCGCCAACCTTTTCATCATCGCGGCTATAACCTGAGGGTCCACAGGGTGATTATTGATATTGACAACGCCACATACTCCACACACCTTGACTCACCCTTCCGTTATACCATGTTCAAAATCGCAGCGAAGACTGCACGCAAGACCTTCCATGGCCATGGCCAGCACAGGTAAAATATCGTCTTGGTTGTCCGTTCTTCTTAAACCTCGCGCCACCCACCCTACCTGGGTTCAAATACTCATTTCTTGGCCCAATCTTGTTCTAAGCACGACCTTCAAGACAAGCCGTATACAGGGCTATGCGATTTGGTCTGACTAGAGTTCTCGTATTCACGTTTTGATTCTAGCATCTGCGCACGAACCCAGTCAGATCACTTTGGCACATCCCTGGGCCAGAAAACACTCTACATTGATAAGAAATGCGAACAACAAGAAAATCCCCGACTGAAGTCAATCACTCGTCTCCGGTCTCTTGGGACACACCCTCCCGTCACCACAATACATTGTAGTCTAGTGTATCACGGAACGAATTCTCTCGCCCGGTTCCATCTGTCATTAAGAAATAGAACGGCAGTGACCACACTTCACAGAAGTGTTTCCATTCACAATGTCGTTTTCAGCCACATGGGCATTTTTAGCACCGAGTTGCAGTTTTTTGCCCAAACTGGGCACAATCACGTCATAGGTACCCTGACAAAAATCCCTGCTCAAAGCCTGTCTCTATGGTATCAAGCTGTATCCTCATTCTTGCGCGGGGAAACCCGGCAGAAGGTTCCGACTCCGGCGCCGGTCCACCCACAGATAAAAAGCCAATAGACCAGCATAAGAACCCCACAGCCCACTCGCATTAACGAGATGTTGCTGACAAACCTTGCGCTCAAGACCATTCAGCCGACTCCACTGATGTTGCAAAGCAACATCTTGAAATGGTATCACATCCACATGACCGAAAACACGAAGAAGAACATAGCGTGCAGTCCAAGGTCCTATTCCCTTGATTTTCACCAATTCTTCCAATGCGTGCTCAGTCGGCAGGCGGTAAAATCGTTCCAGAGAGAGACCTCTCTCAATCAGGTTGGCCAAATCAACTAAGTACTGTGCTTTGGCTCGACTCAAGTGCAGGCGGACGAGATCCTCATAGCCTAGGCGGGCTATAACCGACGAGGACGGAAACACAAATTTTCCACGCCAAGACGTGCCATACTTTTCCGCAATCCGGTTTTTTAGTGTAGAAGCGACCTGAACGCTAATCTGCTGCCCCAAAATAGCCCAGGCAACGCCTTCAAAGGCATTGACAAACTGAAGGGGTCTGAGCCCCCGGTATTGAGCATAAAGTGTGCGGCTGACGGAACAATCCACCCGAAGCACCCCATCCGCTCCCTTTAATGAATATTCGCTGAGAAAAATGCGCCGCGCTATATCTAAATTGCCCCGTATCTGAGCTTCGGAGCCAGGCAAACATCCCAATTCCTCAACATCCCCCGTCTCGGGATGGCGATAGGCTACCCAAAGCACTCCCCGTTCGTCCCTGTCGGTCGTATACGCGGACACAGAGGATAAGAACGAACGGGCCAGATCATAACGAAACTGCCCATTAGGATGAAGCTCATGAGCTGTTTTGTCGTCCATCAAATGGGTGTACTCCTTGTTCCAAAAATTCCCGGAGAATGGGAACTTGGGATCTTTCGATGTCATGACTGGCTGTTAAAAGCACGACAGATGCTATTTGGACCATATGCAACAATTGTTCCAACTGAGATGAGGTGTTGTTTTGGAGTTCATCAATGTACTGAGTGCGAAAGATTTTTATGTCGTTTCGGTGGCTGTGATAGTAACGCCTTAATTGTGTGCTAGGAGCCACTTCAGGCAACCATTCATCCCACAGGGCTTGGTCTTTGCGAACTCCCCGCGGCCATAGCCTGTCCACTAATATCCTATGAAATTCTGAAGGTGTTTCATCTCGAATTCGGGCCATGTGGATCGATCTCATATGCCTTTTCCTTCTTTCTCCTCGCTTCAGACGCTGAGTTTGGAGACGCGCCACAACCATCGTCCCCTACCATTGTATAATGAAAGGCACAAGCAAAGAGGTGAGCGCATGGCGGAAATCGAAGGGATGGAATTTGGCCACATTCTTCATGACATGGCCCAAGGCACTCCAACCTGGGCCGGAGGGACAGCAGGGGCCCTTGCAGGAGTACTGGCAGCGGCGCTGGTTCTCAAGATTGATGTCTTGACACACAAGGACACGGATGATCGCATTATGAAGCAACTCTTACAATTTGCAGAGCAAGAAAGCCAAATCTACCCGCGTATTCTTCAAACGCGCCGCAACCTTGAAGAGCATAAAATTCAAATCTTGACGGCTTTAAACCTCTCGCGCGACATTGCTCGCCTATCCCTCCAAGAAGCTCAAACACAATTAACGCGATTATCCGAGGTAAAAAAATCCTTACAGGCAGATGTTATCACGTGTGCTCATCTGTTCTCCGCTGCTGCCGCCAGTGCTTTGACCAATATTCGGGCCAACCTGGCTTTGAGTGCCATAGACTTTCCCATTGACGATCTGGAAGATGACCTGCAAGCCCTGCGAAAAACCTTATCCGCGCTAGAACATGCGTAACGTGCCGTACCCGCAAATATCTGCCATTGACTTAATTAGTGCGTCTTAAGAATGCGAACAATGGCAGAGTCATCCGGTTGCGCTATCGTTTCATAAGGATAGCCATCATCGTCCAATTGCCCCAGGAGAAATATGGGAACACGGTCATTATGAATGACGACGACAGTGCCGACTTCCACCTCTTCCAATTTCTGCAGAGTCCTTTGCATAGGCTCCGGAGGCACCAGACCACGGTTATCCAAAAATTCCTCGGGGCCCTCAATCTGCGCGTGTGTTGCCGTCTCATTCATCTTGTCTTCATTGTCTGTCTTCTCCCCCGGCGTAAATGTGGTCATAATCACTCGGCCTACTTTTTCTTGATTCACTGTATACCCCCGGCGCCGCATTTGGCTCATCAAAGGTCTCGGATTGAATGTCGATTTGACGATAAGACTTTGACCTGGTTCTAAATTATTGACCGTATCCATCATATGGGTAAACAACGATAATCCCTGTTTCAAAATGCTCTTAACTTCCACTACTACGGGCTCCATAATTTCAGCTCCTCTATCACAAACCGCACCTCTCTCAGGCTGACTCGGTATTCGGCTCGTCTGGGCCCAGTGTACCCATATTCACCACATGACCATTGTGACGTTGATCACGGCTCTAGTCTCTAAGCATGAGCTTCTTATTCTGGACCGTCCTGTGTCAAATTTGGCTGTCCCTCACCTCATTTTCCTTTCTATCTTCTCTTTTGCGGACGCACTCTCGGCCGAAAAATTCTGCTCTGTAATCACATCATGAATCTTGTCCTCTGTCATTTCCGCTGACAAAATTATAGCGTGTGATCAGAGACACAGCTTAAAACATGCGGAGATATCAAACTAACCCAGGAATGATAACACTGTGAAGAAAGATTCAGAGGCGACAAAATCATGAACAACGATACCATTAGTGCCCAAGCTGCACACTATAAACCCACGATAAATATTGCGCAAGCCCCACCCTTGGCGGGACCTGCTCTGTTTTTGATTTCAGCGTGGATTAGTCTGGTGGTGGCTGCCACACGAATCCTCACTAATCCCCAACAGTGGCAGACTTCTCATTTGGGGTCGAGCCCGACCCTCGTCACAGTTCATCTGGTTACCTTGGGATTTTTCACCATGACCATGCTGGGAACTCTGTATCAATGGGTTCCTGTGGTTTTCGACAGGCCTCCCGTACCCCTGAAAATGATCGTCTTCCACTGGTTTTTGTACACCACGGGACTCATCTTATTTCTTCTGGGCTTTTCTCTTCACCAGGGTATGTTGTTAGCCACAGGCGCTTCTTTGCTGGCGGTTAGTCTCATCATGTTTTCCCTCTTGATAGCGAAACGCTTAATCCAGTCATCTCGCAAGACGGACATGTTGAGCTTCTCTTTAACTGTGGCGCTGGCTGCACTCAATGCCACCTGGATATTTGGTCTCAGTATGGCGCTGGGCATGGCAAAAATCACAGCCTATCCCAACGTGCTCTCTGAACATTTAAACACGGCTTGGGCCGGGTGGATTGTCATGTTGGTTCTGGCTGTGCAAATCAAACTGTTGCCCATGTTCTCGATGTCCCGCATGGACCCCTTGCGCCCGGGTCTTCCTGTCGCTTTAGCGTTTTCTGGACTGCTCGTACAATACGCCGTGAGTGTCCTTCCAGGCCTGGAAGTCGTTGCGGTTTTTTTCTGGGCCTGGGCCTCCTTAAGCGTATTATGGCAACTGCATAGGCTATGGCATCATCGCCAAACTCCCCATCGGGATGGCGTCTTTGCGGGCGTTGTCTTAGGCTGGCTTCTTTGGCTTGGTGCCGTTCTTAGCCTACTCTTCCAACCGGAGTTAACGGTCTTTTTGGTGGGTTTGGGGGCCATGACCTTCATCTTCAGTTATCAATCCCGTATTATTCCCTTTTTGCTTGCGTTATTTGTGGGACGAAAGCTTCCTGGACCGGTGTTCAAAACATTTTTCATGGCCCAGCGCTTCAATTCACCGGTACTTCCTGTAATCACAGCCATCTGGTCTTTGGTTATCAGTGTCCTCTGGGTTATCGGCATTGAAAATCAGGCCCCTGGCGTTCTGGCCTGGGCAGGAGCGTTGCTTCTCTTGTGGCCTGTGTTTCACGTGCTGTTTATGGCCAAGGCTGTCCTCAGTGCAGCGAAAACAAGACCTAGCCCACAAGGCACACCCGAAGCCAGCCCCAGCGAAACTCCCGACATCTCCAACGAGAGGCCAAATCAAGACCATGAATAAGCGCCACGAACGATGGAACACACATAACTTAGGACGACAGCACACAGAAAAAACGGCCAGTCTGACGATTCCCGTCATGTTCCTGCTTACCGGCCAGGGAGGATGGCTAGTGTCCCTGGTTCTCTTAGCGGTCTATCCCCAAGATCTGATTTTGGGACAATGGGCACAGCCTTCCTTACTGGCCTCCGTCCACCTCTTTACGCTCGGTTTTTTGACTATGACCGTGATGGGCATATTGCACCAGTTGGTTCCAGTTACCCTGAACGCTAAACCTTGGAGCACGCCCATTGTGAGTATCCAGTATGGGCTTATGGCGACAGGAACCTTGCTTTTTAGCATCGGCTTCCTTAGCGATCAGCCACTCTTGCTGATTCCTGGAGCTTTGGGTGTTTCCTTGGGAATCTTGTACTTCGTGGGACTGATTCTCTATAGCGTCCGGCATGCCCAAAATCACCCCTTCCACAGCCTCTTTATCCAGTCTTCCTTGGGATATTTAGCTGTGACGGTGATTTTAGGTTTCACCTTGGCATGGAACTATGCCTATGATCTCGGACTGTCCTCGTCATTTCTTGTTGCCCATATTGCCGTGGCCGCTGAAGGATTTGCCGTTTTTCTTTTGATGGGACTGAGTTACAAACTGTCGATTATGTTTTTCCCCTCCAAAGGCTCTCCCCGGCACGGAATCTGGATCTTTTACCTTCTTCACACCGCGGTTATCTTAGAATTATTGGCAGGCTTGACAAGGTGGCATCTGGTCACCATTGGCGTTATCCTCTTCGCGATAGTTTCTGGGTTATATATCTGGGATATGGCGTACATTTGGCACATGCGGCGCAACTCCTATCCCGACCCGGTTTTGTTTACCATCGGCTTAGGTACCGTTTCTTTCACGGCTCTTTGGATCCTCCTCGGCTTGTGGGCTTTATTCCCCTCAGACTCTCATTTATTCTCAGCCGCAGTTTTCATAGGGTTTGAAGGATGGTTCGGATTGTCCATCCTTGGCTACAGTCAAAAGATCCTGCCCTTTGTTCTCTGGCTCCACCGTTACTCCCACGTGCATGGACAAGGCAAAGTCCCCCGGCTTAACGAAATTTTTCCGGAGGACTGGTCTTGGCACATTATGGTATTAGCGGGATCCGGACTCATTTTATCGACCGGCGGGTTAATTCTCTCAGAAAAGGCTTTATTCCTAACTGGACTTCTAATCTTACTGGGTGGCGTTCTGAGGATGCATTTTGCATCATGGCGTGCTATATTGCGCCGTCCGGTTCACCGGGAAAATCTCCCGAAAAATCTTCGCCGCCGCATTTTCAACTTCTGACTCTCAGCTAAAAACACGGAGCACACATCTCATTTATGCGAGAATGTTTCCGGTTTTATCGTCTTGCTCCTATTTTGCCATTTCGAGGCAGGGCACTACTCTTAAATTTCGGCAACAACCGAGCATCTCTTAAACCTCTTTCCCCTCGTGTACTTTTTCGTTTGACGAAAAAGAAGCAGTCGCCGAACGGGCCTGACGAGCGGCATGGTATGACGTGCGCACCAAGGGTCCCGATTCTACGTGGAGAAATCCGCGCGCTATGCCTTCCTCCCGCAATTTTTCAAATTCTTCCGGGGTATAAAAACGGGCCACAGGCATTTGTTTGGACGTGGGTCGCAAATATTGACCAATGGTCACAATATCCACATTCACAGCCCGCAAGTCGTCCAGGGTTTCTAAAATCTCATCCCACGTTTCTCCCACGCCCAACATGATACTGGATTTCGTGGCCTGGTCACGGCGAATGATTTTGGCCGTGCGCAAGAGTTCCAAAGATCTTTCATAAGTCGCCCGGGAACGCACACGAGGGGTCATCCTCCGCACCGTCTCGACATTATGATCCAGCAATTCAGGGTGCACTTCAACAACTTTTTGCAGTGCCACAGCCTCTCCTTGAAAGTCCGGAATGAGCACTTCTACCTGACAGTGAGGAGACAGACGCCTAATGGCTTCAATCGTCATCCGAAAGATGGTTGCTCCCCCGTCAGGCACATCATCTCTATCAACACTGGTGATTACCACATGATCCAAGTCCATTTTCTGCACAGTTTGCGCAACCCGTTCCGGTTCTTCCCAGTCCAAGGCACCAGGATGTCCACTTTTCACGGCACAGAACCGGCAATTGCGGGTACATGTCTCTCCCAAAATCATAAACGTCGCAGTCTTGTCCCGATCCCAGCACTCATAAATATTAGGACAATGCGCTTCCTCACAAACTGTATGCAACTGTTCTCCACGCATCATCATTTTCAGTCGATGATAGTTAGGTCCCTGTGTTGCCTTGACTTTTAGCCATTGGGGTTTTTCCAGCTCTTCCTTCTCTATCACACGTATCACCCTCATCTCATAGTTATGCCTTAAAAACACTCCGCGTTTTTCGGTGGATGCTATCTGATGACAAGCCGAAAATCCTGCATCTTATTATGTTCGCTACGCCCTTGAAGGGAAATTCCTTATTCTCTCAAGAAAATCTGTGAATATGGCCGCCCGTATTTGATATAACGCCGAGACTCAGTCATTAGCACTATTACAATAATAAGCCACAATCCCGCTTTCTTGGCAGGATTGTTCTTTTTCTATTTTTCTATTATGGACGCACATTATGAAGAATGTGGCACGAACAGCTGCGAGTGAGACAGTCGTCAGCATAAACCTCCCGTTGCCTCAAGTCCACGATCAAATTCCAGGTCTTAACATCAATTTCTGGATGACGACTTGTCAGCCATGTGTTTCTTTTCCTCTTGGACTCCCACTCGCTCTACCTGGGGGTGAGCGGAATGGTATAGTGCACGCGCAATATCTACGGTTGCCAAAAGTGTTCCACCCATGGCAAAACGAAACGCCCCAAACCACCCCATTAGCAAAAAGACCGCGGCCAAAATCACGGCCGCAAAATACACGATATAAGCATAACGATCTCGCGATTCGTGGACAAGGTCCTGGACTCTTGGCGTCTTCTGTTTTCCCATTTTGGACCCAAAGCGGTTGATCCACACCAAAAACGGAATGATCTTGTAAAGTTGTGTTAAGGCAAGACCTCCCAGCCAACCATAAAGACCCAGGAATACCAACGCCACATCAAGCCGGGTTCCAAATGAATCAGGCAGTGCGGCAATGCCGCCGACAACCAAAATCCCCAATATCGCCAGTGGCACAAGCCCAAAACGGGCATTCAACTCAAGACGACGGCGTTTTCTTTGTTGATACAGTTTTCTCATGTCCAGAAGATACAAGCTTAATCCTATCAATATCACTACCCAACTTGCATCCGCTAAAAAATTGAGACCTTCCCAACGGCCAATCCATGTCGCCGTAATTCCTGCCGCCGTAGCAATATAAGCGGTCCAGCCAAGTTTTCCCCGGTGTTCGTCAGAGAGAGTGAACATAGCCAAGAGCTTGTAACTAACACCCATAGCCGTCAAAGTCAGCCAGCCCACCACACCGCCAGCCACATGGGAGGCCAGACCTCGTGTTCCCATCATCTGGAGTTGGGAGGGTGTGAATAATTCCGGCACAGTCAATGACAACGCCAAAAACAATCCGACCAAAACCGTCACCAACAGATAGAAAATTCCTGTGGCTACCAGCCATGCCGGCAATTGCCACGGCCATGCCCTCTTAAGCGTCACGCCCAGATTGATTGCCGCAATAATCGATCCGGATACAACGAACGTTCCGCCGACGGGCAATAACCAGGCTACGTGGGGAACAACTCCCCCTGGCAAGGCCAAAAATCCCAAAATCATTCCAATTAAACCAATGGCGATGCTAATCACACTAACACCGGACCATCCTTGACTGGATAATTCGGTTTGCGTGAGAACAGGAACAAACTGGTGCAATGCGCCCAGGATAACCAGCGTCAAAAACCCAATGGTTGTCAGGTGGACACCGACCAAAACCCACGGATCGCCAAGACGCTCTAGCGGATTGCCAAGGCCCAAAACCCACAACAATTCGGCCAATATTAATGATACGATCGCCACGCTAAAATAGCTCATGCTCCACCTGGATAAACGCACTCCTCGCATAGCTCATGCTCCCTCTTCGAGGTTTTACAGCTGAAATCCGCGGGCATTGTCAAAGAATTCAGCTTGATATCTCCCTTTGGTCACCAACTATCAGCATGCGCCCTGGGATACCGTCATTATGGAGTCGCATCTTATTCTCTGCCGCCTTTGCCACTGGCATGCTGTGATCATCACCGTGTCGACTTCTTGGCTCCGGCAGCCATGCCACACAGTTTGATTCGTTTTGATTCGTACTCCCAGTACGGCTCCGGCTTACCCCGATGATCGCCCAATTGGTGCATCTGTAACAAGAATACCTTGTATGCTTCCACGGCACTGTGACTGGGATCACACGGCCAAAAAGGGCATAGTGAGTCAAAACCCATAGGGGCAAGGAGCACATCGACTTACATTCTTTGAGAAATTGATCCGCCTGATTCATGGCGTGTTTCGCTGTCAGGAACTGGTCTATGGCCAGATTTCGGCTAATTTTGGCGATGTCCATCTACGGCTAAGCTAAAGCTCTTTAGACTAAAGCCATGGGCTGGGCCAACGGACACGAGGGGATTCCTCTCGCCGGTGTTGTCGCGGTGTCCAGATGTTTCCGGAATCTGCCTCGCTCAAGCCCCCCGCACGGTGAGATCATATTTGCGCTATGGAGTCTTTAATACACTCAAACCCAATCCTGCTGTGAGAATCAATCCGCCAATGCCTAACCCGAGAAAAAATACCGAAACACCGACTTTAGCAATAACCCAACTGCCCATTACCGGCGCAAAGGGTGTAATGATACGGGCTACCATTCGAAATGTTGAGATTACCCTGCCAAAGAGTTCCTGGGGAACAATTTCCTGTCGGTAGGTTCGGATATTCAGACTGTACAGGGCCGCGATACTACTTATCGAAAGAATTAAAATCAGCCCTGCGGCCAAATGATTAATCCCAAACCAAAAAGCACACAACGCGCTTCCCAAGCTTGCCCCCAGAACAATTCCCCACTTTCGTGGCACCCATTGCAAGAATGTGGCAAAGAGGATGGTCCCGAGTAAATTGCCGAGGCCTTCTACAGCAAATGCCACACCTATCAGGGTTGCGGATAAATGCAAATGACGCCGCAAAACAATAAGAATCACTGGGAATGCCGGCAGACTCGACTATATTTCATACTATGCTGATGCCTAATACCCCGCGAATCTCTCGATTAGACCATATATAAGACCACCCGGCCCCAAGATCCGAATGCCATGAGGCGCTTTTCTTGGCCGTCTCCGTGTTCGGCAGACGGATCACAAGCAACACGAGGAGGGAACAAAAATAGGATAAAGCGATGACCCACAACGTTAGTGTTAGAGAAAACGCGATTAACAATCCCGCGAGAACCGGGGAAAGGATGACAATCAGGGCCTCAAGTCCGTGCCAGAGGCTATTTGCTTGGACCAATTGATGCTTAGGAAGCATTACGGGAAAGATTGCCTGAAAAGCGGGCCAATCCAAGACATCTAATACTCCTAGGAAAAATGCGCCGGAATATATCGCAAGGAGAAGGGTTGAGGGTGCTGTCGACATAATAAGCACGAGCCCTAGCACAGTGATCGCTGACAGCCCGTTTGTCATCAGAAGTATTGTTCTTTTGGAATGGCGATCTGCCAATGTCCCCATCACCGGAGCCATAAACTCCGGCAACGATAAAAACATCAAACTGCTCCCTAAAACCAGAGCAGAGCCCGTCTTAATATATAAAAACCAGCTGAGGCCGAATTTAAACACGATCCCGCCTAAAACGCTAAAGGCCCGGGATAGCAACAGCCCATAAAAGTTAAGGGGGCCATGGACCTGTATCTTCATCTTTAGCAAGGAGTCCTCCTTTGGCGAGAGGCATCGCGCCCTGCCATCATGTTGCACCATCCCCTGGGGATGCTCCTTTCAATCACCAAGCGCTTTAAGCGCAATCTGCCAAGGCTCAAACACCCTGGCCATATGTATCTTTCGGGCGTTAACGCTTCCCGGTCCCATCCCCGCCCCATAGGTGTTAATGGAGTCCATACTACTCGGGTCGCGTTCCCGTGTCCTCTTCACATCCTGCACCGCCCGTACCGTATAATACCAAAGGAAGACGTGCCTCCTGAAAGGATTGCGCCTGTGTTGGATTGTACACACGGTTTAACGGGGCGCCTATTGGTTGAGGCAAGAGAGTAGAGTATTCTCACCAACTATCAACTGAAGGCCGCCTTCCGCGCTGACTGTTTCTTCACCATGCATTTTTGCTATGATGAGTAAAGGTCAGTCACAGCAAATGACTAGCAAGGAGGACAATCACTCCCAATGTATTTTGAAGACTTTGAAGTGGGACAGACATTTCATTCCGGAGGGCGAACCCTAACCGAAGGGGAAATTATTTCGTTTGCTCATATGTATGACCCCCAAACGATGCATATTAACTCCGAATGGGCCAAAGACGGGCCGTTTCATGGGCTAATAGCCTCCGGGTTTCAAACCCTCGGCATAGCTTGGTGGCTTTTTCTTCGCATGGGTTTAGTTTTGGAGAGTATGTTCGTGGGTGTCGGCATTGATAACTTGCGCTGGATCCGCCCCGTCCGCCCCAGTGATACTCTCTCTTTGACACTCACGATTCAAGACAAGGGCGAGGTGCGATCAGGAAGGGGACTGATTACTTTTGGGCATGAACTAACGAACCAGGACATGGATACAGTCATGACTTACACCTCTCTTAACCTCATTTATTGCCGCCCAACCGAAGATTAAGATTGGGATAATGTTCTGGTGTTCTTCGAGCCCCTCAAGCTCTTCTGCATCCCCGGGGACTAGGTTAGCATATCTCTGGCGAATGGGGCACTCTTAGTTGCCTGGCAACCCTTGACTGCAACAAACTCCAGTGGGAATCTCGTTATCCACAGTCACATCAGCATCTACTCCTCTTTATCCCCCCAAAGAGCGTTGCCAGTGCAATCTCAAGATTGCTGTCTCAAGAGATCTGGTCTTGGGCCAGGACATTTTCACACATCAGACAAACCGTTCTGATGGACCGATCCATTTCTGATCATCACTGATCAAATCTGGTGCTGTGCCACCTTTCTGGTTCATTGCATCTTGGCTTCTTAGGGTCCATTTTTGAGCATACCCCTTGCCTTTTTAGGGGGTGAAAAGCCGTCTTTATGATACCCTCTGGGATTTGAAACGAATTCTCAACGGATTCGACGAACCGAAGTCATCAAATCCGCCAGTCATCCGCTCAAATATTTGTCTCTTCACAAGCTTTTAGGCTGCCCTTGAACGGCCCGAGCCAGGAGTTGTGCCGCCGTACGAACTTCGGCAGAAGTTGTTTGCCGGCCCAAACTTAATCGAATCAGCCCACGGGCCACCGACGCTTCCACACCCATCGCACGCAAAGTCGGAGCCCCTTCATTAGTGTCCGAATGGCAGGCAGAGCCAGTACCCGCGCGCAGTTCGGGGCACAAGAAGAGCAAATCCAGGCCAAGCCACCCATCGACAGCGAGGCCAACAGTATTAGGCAACCTGGGAACTTGTTGACCGAATATGCGACACTGAGGAATCGCTTGCGTCAAGTAATGCTCCAGTTCATTACGCAGTGTGCGTTGTTTACCATGCCCTTTATCCGCAAACCATTCCTGCGTAAGAGAAGCCGCCTTTCCCAACCCAACAATTCCGGGCACGTTTTCTGTTCCGCTGCGCCGTCCTCCTTCCTGGCCGCCTCCCTGGAGTCCTTGCGGAAAATCTAACCCGGCTTTAATAATTAAAGCGCCAATTCCTTTCGGCGCGTACAGTTTATGACCGGCTACACTTAACAAGTCAACATCCAAAAGTGGCATGTTCACCACAATCTTTCCCACGGCTTGGGAGGCATCTGTGTGAACCAAAGCACCCACTTTGTGAGCACGCTGAGCAACATCGGCAACAGGTTGAATCGTGCCGATTTCGTTGTTGGCAAGCATGACGCTGACTAATGCAGTTCTTTCATCAAGCAAGGCGTCTAAGGCATCAATCCGCACAATGCCCCGGGAATCCACCGGAATAAACTTTACGTCAATTCCTTCTGAGATCAGAGACTTCACCGTTTGGGTCACAGAGGGATGTTCCATTTGTGACACTAAGATGCGATCACGTTTGCCATGCCAGTAAGCCAAACTGCCTTGAATGGCCCAATTGTTGCTTTCAGTGCCGCCGCTAGTCCAGACAACCTGGTCCGGGCTAACCCCAAGCAAATCACCCACAAGCTGCCTGGCTTCGGCTACCGCTTGAGCCACCGCTCCGGCCTCAGGGTAAGACGCTGAAGGATTGTAAAACTTCTCCGTGAAAAAAGGCATCATTGCCGAAACTACTTCACCGAGAACGGGCGTTGTCGCATTATAGTCTAGATAAATCATGGCACAAGCCTCCCGATAAAAATAAAGGAATAAAGCCATCTCACGCCAAGGCAACTGGGGTAATGCCCCAATAACCCAGGCCGCCTGCTGAACTGATTAGTGCTTTGAGATCAATCGAATCACTTTCACTCCGCTCGTGCAAGAGATTGCCATGACTAAATCTCTCTCAGTCATTATAAGGCTCGTGGTTTTTCACTCATAGGTGGGTTGGCAAAGCCCTGCCCGATTTGTGAAAGATAACTCACTCGCCTATTCGCCAACCCATCACATGCTCCCACTCTATCTTTAATATTGGAAGCCAAATTCCCCCATGCGCCAAAAAGACTCGTGTCGTCTCGGCAGACCGTATAACCAAGCGAACATTGGCATAAACTCTTGATCACATTCACATTCATCAAGGAAGGAAGCCATATTGTGAGCTATCTTGCTCAACCATGCAAAGGACGTAAAATTATGTTAGACTCGATGATGCACTGTGCAGTCCTCTATGGTGATGGTAAAGAGACCTTAACGGCTTTTTATCCTCAGCAAAGAGGCTGCACCTTTTATACGCCAATTTGTTTATTTTCGGATGGCCAATTCATGACATAATGGGGGGATTCTGTGGGGAGAAAACTGGGTTTAGAAACAAACAGCATTAATTTCATACCCCTGGATCAACGATACGGAAAGGCATCAGATTTGCTGTTTCTTTGGTTCGGGGCGAATACTCAGATGGCGGTCGTCACCACCGGCATCTTGACCATCGTGCCCCATTTCGGCTTCATCTGGGCCGCCTTGGGAATCATTGCGGGATCGCTTTTAGGGTCCATCTTCATGGCATCTCACTCCGCGCAAGGACCGCATTTGGGCATCCCACAAATGATTCAAAGTCGTGCACAGTTCGGATATTATGGAGCGGTCATTCCGCTTTTAATGGTAGTCGCCATGTATCTGGGATTTTATGCAGCAGGGGCGGTCATTGGAGCTGAGGCTCTGTCGTTGCTCTTTCACATTCCCATTTACATGGGGATTCTCATCAGCTCTGTGGCCGACCTCCTCTTGGTTATTGGAGGATATCGCTTTATCCACCGGTTTAACCATATCATGGCGTATTTCTTCTCTGTGGTTTTTCTTGTTATCACCATCCTATTAATTCGAGGGCCTGGTTTAGGCAAAGGATTAACTCACGCAACCTTTTATGGTCATTTCATGATCGGACCATTTCTTTTGAGCATCTCTTTAGCCGTCATTAACACTTTAGGGTATGCTCCTTATGTGGCTGACTATTCCCGCTATTTGCCCGCAAAAACCACAATTCAGTCCACCTTTTGGTATTCCTACATCGGCGTCAGCTTATCCAATATATGGATGATGATTTTGGGAGCAGCGGTTCAAGCTCAGTCACCGCACTCGGACCCAATGGTCGGATTCTTCCACCTTGGCTCCACACTCTTTCCGGTATTCGGGGTGTTTGTTCTGTTGTCAGGCTGGCTTGGGGTCGTAAGTATCAACGCGTTAAACGTTTATGGCGCATTTATGTCAACTTTAACCATCACCACAACATTTTACCGCCGCTGGAAGCCCACACTTCAGCTCAGACTGTGGTTCATTATCCCCATTGGCATACTGGCGACCTATTTGTCGTTTTTTGACAAAAGTCACCTGCTCATGAGTTTTGAGACCTTTTTAACCTTTCTCATCGATTTTCTGGTTCCGTGGACTGCCATCAATCTTATGGATTTTTACGTAGTACGTCACGGGCACTATGACATTCCGGCTATCTTCGATCCCAACGGACCTTATGGCCGCATCAATGTCAGGGCGTTAGTGTGCTATTTCGGAGGATTTTTGGCTGAACTGCCATTTATGAACAACGCCATCTATGAAGGCCCCATCGCGAAACTCCTCGACAACGGAGACACCAGTTGGATAGTGGGACTCATCGTGGCTGGCGCGTTATATTGGATTGGGGCGAAACGATCCCCGGAGAAACTCAGCCAGACCGATCAGAATACTGATTATGATATGGCCTCAGGAAATGATAGCGCCATTGACTAAAAACCCTTGCCCAAATTGATAGGGGACAGTACCATTGGTTGAGACTTTGCAACAACCCGGCAAGAACCCCTGTGCCGGGTTGTTGTCTTTACGGCACCTTTACGACTAAGGGCAGGCAAAAGAGATTGAGATTTTCGGCCTACGCAAGCTCTATGTGTTCCGCCGCCTGACATGCCGCCACTGACCGGATTACACAGATGCCAGCTCGGGGAATCATTCAGACCCGCAAAAATTTGTACCCTTGTAACCCATCAAGGCGGGCGAAAACGATTTTCGGTGAGGCATCAATAACTCTGCTCAGAGGAAGACGAATCATCAGAAAGTCCCCTTTAGAGTTTACGAATCTCGTATGCCTCCTGGGCGGCTTCTACAGCGTCGTCAACTCCGCCTCCGGTGGTGAGTGCCATGGCCGCCGCCACACTGCCCTCCACGAAGGGAGCATCAACAATGCGGATCTCCACCCCATCCCCTAAAAGATCTCGGGCCGTCTCAGCGGCAATGAAGGCACTGCCCAAATCCCCAAATACGAGAATCGCCTCGCATCCTAAGGCTCTCAGGTGTTCAAATTCTTTGACGACCATCCCCGCATCCGCTCCCAGCGTCTCTTGACCGCCCGCTGTTCCCAGGGCCAGCGTGTCGCCAGCGAGCTGTTGAATCAACTCCCTCAAACCATCCGCCAATCGTCTAGAATGCGACACGAGCAACATTCCTACCATTTTAACCTCCTAACACCCTATCGACACACGCCCACCATAAGGCGGAAGAAAAAGATCCGGGATCAACGTGTCCAATACTGCGGGCCCCAAGGTACGAGGCTCGGCCTCGCCGGGCCTGCAAATCCTTCGTGTCTTCCGACCATTGTCGTGCCAACTCCCGTAGAACAGGTAACCGCGCGGATCCTTCTTGGGTGGAGGCTTTCAACCAATTAACCGCCGGGCGCATGACATCCACCATCGTCTTGTCCCCTACCTGGGCCTTGCCTCGTTCTTCAATGTTGCTCACAAAAGTCTCTATCCACAACACCAGGGTCTCATCATCACAGGCGGAAGCGGAAGGCAAGACCGGCGCCGCTTTAACGAGAGCTGAACCCCAAAGCGCTCCCGAGGCACCACCCACCGTGCTCAATAGAGTCATTCCCACTTTTTTGCTTAAATCGGCCAAATTCCGTTCGGTGTCTATCGGGTCTTTCCACAAATCCTGCATTTTTCCCAGACCTCGGGTGAGATTGGTGCCATGATCTCCATCTCCAATCGCCCGATCCAAATCGTCTAAGTGCTCTTGATGTGCGCGCACGACGGTTCCAAAACACTGCCACAATTGCACAAACTGCTCAGTAGTCATACCCAACCCCCTGCCTCAAGGCGGGAGTATCACAGGGAGCGTGCAGCCATTTCCTCAACTCCTCATTCAGCCGCAGCAGGGTGAGGGAAGCCCCGGCCATCTCTAAAGACGTCATATATTCTCCCATCCACACCACATCGTGAGCGATCTGTTTGGCCGTTAACCATGTTCCCACATTTTTAGCCAGAATGGCCAATTCGATCAGAGGCGTGGCCCCCATCCCATTGATTAAGCACGCCACATGACTGCCGCCTTCAAGTTTGAGATCCTGGGCAATCTGCTCCAGCAAAAACTCCGCCAATTCATGGGCGGGCTTGACGTCTTGCCGATGTGTGCCGGGTTCGCCATGAATGCCAATGCCCATTTCCATTTCCGTTTCTGCCAGGGTAAAGGTCGGTTTTCCTGCCTGGGGCACTGTACAGGGAGCCAAGGCAAAACCCATAGACCGCACATTGTCTATGACCATTTGGGCTCCGTTCTGCACCGCTGGCAAACTCGCCCCCGATTCGGCGATAGCGCCGGCGATTTTATGCACAAACACCGTTCCCGCAATACCGCGCCGCCCTGTGGTATATAAGGAATCCTCCACGGCAACGTCATCATTCACAATCACCCGGGCCGTTTCGATGCCTTCGTCTGACGCCAAATCTTGGGCGATTTCAAAGTTCAGGACGTCCCCCGTATAGTTTTTGATTACCAAGAGAACACCCTGCCCGTGATGCGCGGCCCGCATCCCTTCCAGAATTTGATCAGGCGTGGGCGACGTAAAAATTTCTCCGGAAACGGCTGCATCCAACATACCGTATCCCACATAGCCTCCATGTGCGGGCTCATGCCCAGAACCTCCGCCGGATACGATACCCACTTTCCCGTCCGCTTTCGGCCGTTTTCGCACCAGGACATGAGTCCCCGGCACTCGGTGCAAGTACTCCGGAAAAGCCCAGACGAATCCTTCTAATGCATCGTTCACCACGTCCTCCACATTGTCTATCAGCTTCTTCATTAGAGTCTCCCCCCCTATCATGACTGTGGTTCAATCCATCCTTGCGCGCGCGTGACGGCTCGTTTCCATCCGTCATACAGTTCCTCCCGGCGCGATTCATCCATCGACGGAGAGAACAAGGCTTCACGCTGCCACGTCGCCGCCAACGGCTCAAATCCGGGCCAGACTCCCGTGGCGAGTCCCGCCAAGAAGGCGGCTCCACGCGCGGTGGTTTCCGTAACGGCCGGGCGCTCCACCTCACATCCCAGAATATCCGCTTGAAACTGGGCCAAAAATTGGTTCGTGATAGCGCCTCCATCCACCCGCAACGTTTTCACGGATTTCTTGCTATCCGCCATCATGATTTCCAGCACATCCCGCGTTTGATAGGCAATGGATTCCAGCGCTGCGCGCACGATATGGGCCCGGTTGCTGCCGCGGGTCAAACCCACAATGGTTCCCCGGGCATAACTATCCCAATAGGGCGCCCCTAAACCGACGAACGCCGGCACCAGGTAAACCCCTTGGGTGCTGTCCACGGATAATGCGAGTTCTTGGGTTTCTTTGGCACTGTCAATCACGTGTAATTCATCTCGCAGCCACTGCACGACAGCGCCGGTAATGAAAATGGAGCCTTCCAAGGCATAGGTGACATGCCCCCCAATGCCCCAAGCGATTGTCGTCACCAATCCTTGGGGGGACAGGGCGGGTTCTTCGCCCGTGTTCATTAACAGAAATGATCCGGTGCCGTACGTATTTTTGGCTGTCCCCGGACTAAAGCATCCTTGTCCAAATAAGGCGGCCTGCTGATCGCCCGCAATGCCGGCGATGGGAATCGCTTCGCCGAACCAATGCGGGCTCGTCTGGGCACAAACCCCGGAAGAATCTACCACGTGGGGACACATGGAGCGCGGAACTCCCAAAATGTTTAGCAGTTCGTCGTCCCACTCTAATGTGTGAATGTTATACATCAACGTCCGCGAAGCATTGGAATAGTCACTCAAATGGAAGGCTCCATCGGTCAGTTTGTAGATTAACCAGCTGTCCACTGTGCCAAAAAGCAGTTGGCCTTGGTCGGCTAACTCACGGGCGCGAGGCACATTGTCCAAAATCCATGCCACTTTCGTCCCGGAAAAATAGGCATCAATCACTAGTCCGGTCTTTTGACGAAAGGTGTCGCCAAGATTTCTGGCTCGCAATTGGTCGCAATAACGGGCTGTGCGGCGGCACTGCCAGACAATCGCGTTATAGATCGGCTGGCCCGTGGACTTGTCCCACACCACGGTCGTTTCCCGCTGGTTGGTAATTCCAATGGCGCGAATGGCTGAAACAGGCACATCAGCCTGATTCAGACACGTTTGAACGGCCTCCCACTCTGATTCCCAGATGTCCTCGGGATCGTGCTCAACCCAGCCTGGCTGGGGATAAATTTGGCGGAACGCTTTTTGCCCGATGGCCACGATTTGACCATTTTGGTCAAACAAGATAGCGCGGCTGCTGGTGGTGCCCTGGTCTAGCGCCAATATATAATGTTCATTCATTCGGTTTGATCATCCCCCTTCGTGGATTGGCGTTCCCAATTTATTGGTTCCTCGACGCTGGGATCCCCTCGCAAAACATTGCAAGATAGATCCGATTCACGGACTCGCTAGAACCCCGCCGTCCAGTGGGTTTTCTTCTCATCCCGCGTTCTACACTCGCTTAGAGCCAAACGCCTTGTCACTTTCACTAACTTATGACAATTACGAATTTTCCTTGCGCTATGACTTTTCATCGGCTGCTATGCTGATTGCTGTTGTTCTCATCCTATCACGTCGAAACGGATTTCCTCCGCGAAAAGCTCCTGGGATTTTTGTCTCGTAAGTTTTTATGCCAAGACTAAAGGGTCATATTGGCTACTCCGCAACAACCTCGATAATCTCCTCCAAAGACTTTTCCAACGAGTCCACCTGCGTACCGTCATCGGTGTCATATTGCACGGTCAAGACCTCTCCATGTCGGGCACCCAAGGAGAGAATTTGCAAAATGCTTTTAGCATTCACCGTTTTATCCCCTCTAATCAACGTCACGGCAAAGGGACACAGGGCATAAACGTGAACGAGTTGTGCCGCGGGTCGAGCATGCAAACCTTCTGCTGCCGTGATCTTATATTGCCGCTGAAACATATATCCCCCCCCCGAAATGACATCCCAGTTGGAAAAGTGGTCGACCAAGAGTAAAAAACGTCGACCTCCACTTCCTCTATTGAAGGGCGTGAAATCATAATGTGCGCATGACCCGTTATGATACCTGGGCCTAAGCCAAGTCATGGAAAAAACATCCTCATTATGTGGCCTATCCCCTTCCCAATGTCAATATCACGTGTCGCTCGCCGCGGGTTTTTTGTGCAAAAAGATATTGACCCCCTCTCTCTTCTGATGCACTTTCACCTGACGTCCGCTTTGGGAATGGCGCAGGGGCGACTTGCTTCCCGTGATCATTCCGCTATTTATACTCCTTGGTATTTATACTCCTTGGGCAACTTTTGCATCTACCCGTACGCGGACAATAGCCCTCTTGTTCTGTCTCGCCTTCAGCATAGTCAAAACCTTTGGTTCCAGACTCGTGATTTCGCACAGCCAGCCTTTACACGGCTGCCTGGTATTCATTAAGATTATGCTAACAGGTGCATTACATGCCTGAGCGAACAGGTTTGCTAAGCCCAAAACCCCCTTTGAGCCCATGAACCTGCTTCAATCGCAGTCAGATGCGCCAAAACCAACGGAATTTGACCTCAAAGCACAACCCATGGCACCATTTCACTTCGCCACGCCAAGAACAACCCGTCTTGAGGATAAGAAAGAGGGTTCAAGCCAACAAAGTCGTTTCAGAAGGAATATTATGGAGGAAACGGTCAATGCGATATAAAGCAGAAATTTTATCTCCTGGCGTAGCTTGGGCCACCGGAATTGTCCCTTTTCACCCCGAACCGCCGCCATTAGAGAGCCACCGGGATTGGCAAAATGCTCACGCCAAAGCCCAGAAAAAGTTGAACACACTGTACAATCTGGCCAGCAAAGACAATGAGCGTGCCATCATTGACGCTCAGATCGCCATGTTAAACGACCCTGAGTGGATAAAACGCGTCGAAAGTTTGGTTACAACCATGGTACCCCCAAAA
>JAKBWA010000101.1 GCA_021841025.1 Bacillota bacterium
CCCATTGACGACATTATGGTCCGTATTGGCCGGTGAAGCTTGGATTCCTAGCTAGCCCGTTTCGCCCTTGGGCACCCGCCAATCGGGTGCCTATTCGGCATGCCTTGGGGATACCTAAACAGTAACGGGGCATTTTCCTAATACGCTAAGGACCCGCCCAAGAAATAATTTCCCAATCTGCAACGGAGCCTACAGGAGTCAGCCCCATTTAACACGCGAACAAGCACGCTAAATAAAGGTCTGCGTCGGTGGATATTTTGTGGCTTCTCAGACCCATTGGGGAGCTATTAAGATTAAGAAGGTCTTACAAGGATCAGAACTTCCCTTATCTCCGTGAAAGTTGGCTAGTTACGACGGCCCTTGCGGCATCTTATCGAGGGGTTAACTACGCGTGACTTCTAAATTATCGCTTAAGAACTCCTCCATTGAGCGCGTAACTTCTACGAATTTTCGGACGTTAGAATCCATATAGACCATGGACATCCCTCTTGCTGAAAACACACCGAGCAAAAGATCGGGTCGGAAAGTTTATGGTTTGACGTCTTTAAAGGAGGCACGATCAAGGATCTTTGTGGAATGTGTCGAATACTTTTTCACAGAGGAAAATCGTTCACACACTTAAGTGAATCGGATGTCTGGAATGCCTCATCCTTATGTTTTCGTGTTTATTTATGGTTTTTTTGCGGTATCAATATTTTAATGCTGAAAGAGGTAAATAATGAAGAAGTCTCCTACGTATTCTGTGCCGCCGCGATTAATGGGAGCAATCAGCATCTTCCGGCTTATAGACGGGAGTCTAGGCATGGTTTTTTTATACACGTATTCCCCCCTATCGGTGCCGAATCAAACGTTACAGATTTTGCTCATCGGTTATGGCCTTCTCATCATCACTTTAACCATGCTTTGGATGCTGAAATCCTCGACTCGACTGACGATACAAGGGGTTTTGTGGGGCTGTGATGCATTGATGACCACATTTTTGCTAATCAAGTTTTCTCGACCGACGACAGCGCCCCCCGCTTTGCTACCCGTTCTGGCGTATGAAGCGGAAGCTTATTGGTTTCACATTGGAAGTTTTCTGGGAAGTCTGGGTATCGCCCTTTTATTGACTTTGACTTGGTGGCTACGTCTATGGTCTCACCGCAGCACCTTTTCCGAATTGTCTCTCCTATTTTGGTTGGAGACCCTGTTTTTACTCACAACTTTTCCGGCCATGGTCAAACATCTCGCATCGGCTCCGCCTGATCTCGTGGCCTCGTCTCTGTCGTCGTAATCCATGATGGGTACAGTCAATGTCCGGGAGCCAGATGGCCAATTAGCGAAACATCCGGATCCCCTATCATTTCATGGGGAATCAAGGGGTTCCAAGAAAACGGGTAAAATGCCTCTTGAACCTGAACTTAACGACTCGGGGAACTTTCTGGGAACCGTATACTCACACTAGAAAAAAAGGGGGATACTATGCGTACCACACGGGGTCTTTGGGCAATGCTTCTGGGGGTTGCACTGTTGGCATCTGGGGGCTGTGGATTCATTGGCAGTCCACTACCGTCTCCCCCGGCTGCCAAGAACTCAACACTGATTGACTCTCAGGGGTTACAGGCATGGCGAATAGATTTTTTCCCCGATCTCAGTGCCAATATTAAATATCTCGCTCACCCCATGTTTACCGACGCCGTGCTGACGATATTTACCCAATCAAACCATGAAAAAAACTGGCATCAATTTTACACCACGGGCCGCGGGCTTATTCAGTATCGCCGGTGGGGAGGAGGGCGCCAATCCTTACGGGGAGCCAGATTCGTGGGGAAGGCTAAAGTTGTCCTCGCATGGAAAACGGGAACTCATCTCCACCGGGGGTATGCTGTGTACCGAATACGAATTCTCAAACACGTTCCAAGTGCGTCGACGTCGCCGAAATGACTTTACCAGCTGAACACTATCTGCAAACGGCTTTCACTTCTCGGATATGATTAGGGGTACGTGTAGCCAGAATGATAATATCAGTCGAGCTCCCGGATCCGTAGTGGGTACGCTACGGATGTCTAGAAAACATTTCCGAAAGGACGGGTGTCTCATGGAACAGTATACCCGTTATATTGGTGTCGACGTGTCCGTCGACACTATTGTCATTGCCGAGGCCCGCCCCGGGGCCGTATAGCGCTGCTTCTCCAATGATAGTAGAACTCTCCCATGACGGCGTGGGGTGGCTTGGGTTAAAATGACGAGACGATGAAAATCATGGATGTCGCTGGTCATGGAACCTCCCAGATTATGGGCAACGAGGTCCCCGGCACGCCGAAAATAACATGAACATCAGCCCTGAAACCCAACAAGAACTGATTCTCGCCTCTTTTCGAGCGGAAGTCTCCATCACGGACCTCTGTCGGCGGGTGCCAGTTGTCAACGACAGGTTTAAAATCCCCAATAAGGACAAATCAATTTCCTCAAAAACGGTAGGGTAAATTTCTCAAAAACGACAATTCAAATGCTCCACCATCGACAGGCTGTTGAAGGGTTATGAGGAACACAGGAGAGGACGGGGCTCTGGGGGACAGTCACTATCCCAATACTATGGAACCGCACATCATGGACGAGTGTGCGGGCGGTTGAAAATCGAGTCCTCTCACCGATTCCAACTCATATAGATTTTTCGACCGGATTGAATCAAACATATTGTTCTCACCCGGGGCTGCTTTGTTGTCTATCAGTAATCTGTTACATGAGCGGCACCCCACGATGTTTTGGTGCGGCATTTTCGGGATCCATTTGCCATACCTATTCAAGATGTTGGGCTTCAAAATGCGATGAAATTTGCCAGACAGATGAAACACAAATTATCAGAAGACGGAGCTGATCGAACTGACGAATGTGTGGGATTCTCGGAAAGCCTATGCGACATTTTATCTTTGGACGACGCGGCCCTCTTGAATTAACGTACTCCTCCCTAGGGCGTAGAAGAATCGAGCAAATGGCATAGGGAAGATGGGTCGATATTCCCGCCGCTAACTACCGCTACTGTTTTACGGTGCCGAATCTGACTGGGCCTACGCAGGACGTAGGCGAGGGTGGCTGCTCCCGATGGTTCCGCAAGCATTTTTTGACGGGTTAACAAAAGAGACATAGCGTTGTGGATTTCCTGATCGTTAACCTGGACGATGTCGTCAACAAGCCTCTCGATAACAGGGTATGTCTTTTCGCCCAAAGACAATGTTTTGAGTCCGTCTGCGATGGTGTCTGTGGAGTCCAAAACGATAAGGCGGCCTTGTTGTCGGGAAAGGTAAGCCTTAGGCGCCCCGAGCGGCTCTACACCAATGACCCGGACATCTGGGCGTTTTCCTTTGATTGCCGTGGCGATTCCGGCTATGAGCCCACCGCCGCCGACAGGAACCACGACCAATTCAACCTCCGGCAACTGCTCAAGGATCTCTAGTCCAATCGTTCCTTGTCCTGCCATCACGTCTGGGTCGTCAAAGGGAGCGACGAATGACAAGCCCAGATCTTGGGAAATCTGTTGCGCTCTTTCTAGTCGTTCTTGACTGGTGGTTCCCACGAATTCGATGTTCGCGCCGTAACTTCTGGCGGCCTGAACTTTTTGCGGCGACGCATTCTTGGGAACAACGATGTGAGCTTGCAGATGAAAATACCGTGCTGCCCAGGCTGTGGCCGCTCCATGATTGCCGGAGGAACCGGTGACAACTCCGGTTCCTCCAGCTTCATGGACCACTGCTGTTTTGTTGAATGCCCCTCGAATCTTAAATGAGCCTGTACGCTGCAAATTTTCTGCTTTCAAGGCCAAATCCGAGTCGGCCATTTCCGCCAAAGTGCGGTTGCGGACGAGCGGGGTCAGGTGGACGACATGAGAAATGCGTGTATAAGCTTCATCAATGGTGCTAAGTGAGAGCATACTCACGGAACGATCACCCACCAGACGGGATTGTCTGGGCGAGGATGAGGAATCTCCAATTCACTCAACCTCACTTTTTTTCGCCGAACCTTCTTGGCTAGACCCACGGAAAAAGCTCGGGTATCATACTCGGTTTTAGAGATTTGATAGTAGCGCATGGTGTTGGCAATGAAAGATTTTAGATCCTGTTGCGCCTGAGGCCATTCTTCATCGGGCAGATCCGTCCAATAATGTCCCTTCCACATGCTTAAACGCACGGTGATTTTGGTAAGCCATTGAACGGATTGAGAGCGTTCACCCAAATTAGCCTGTTCCAAAAAGGCAATTAAGGGTTCTGTTTGGGTGTCTTTAGGCCCCCAAAATACGAGATCAACAAAAATACTGCCTGTGCCACTCGACAACGCTGGCTTATTGTCATGAATAGTATTCATCGAAAAACAGTTCCTTTCTTCTTCTCTTTTTTCTTCTTTCCGTTAGCTATTCCTGGTGACGGCTTTCACATCGACCTGAGGTTGGTTGATGACCCGGGAATTGGCCGGCACACTTTCAGTGAGCCAGACGTTTCCTCCTATAACACTTCCGGCCCCTATTTCCGTATTGCCCCCCAAAATGGTGGCTCCGGAATATATCACGACCCGGTCCCCAATGGTCGGATGTCTTTTCTGGCCCCGTATGATTTGTCCCTTGACATCCCTAGGAAAATTCAATGCGCCCAAAGTGACTCCTTGATACAGCGTGACTTGATCTCCGACCTGAGCGGTCTCGCCGATAACCACACCGGTACCGTGGTCGATGAAGAAGTTTGATCCAATTTGAGCTCCTGGATGAATGTCGATGCCGGTCTGGCTGTGAGCAATCTCCGTCATCAACCGGGGCAATAGCGGAACGTCCAACAAAAAGAGCTCATGCGCTAATCTGTATACCATAATCGCATAAAAACCCGGATAAGTGGATATCACTTCCGAATGGTTTCTGGCAGCCGGATCCCCTTGGTAAGCTGCATCCACGTCCTTGTACAACAGTGATTGTAAGCCAGGAAGGCGACGGCTAAATTCCAGTGCCGTATTGAATGCCTGGCATAATATCTGGCAAGGGCTTTGGGCGCATTCATGATGAGGTTGACCTCTGTGAACCTGGTGGGCGAGATCCCAGATAATTCGTCCCAATAGTTCGACACGGGCTGCCGTTCCCTGTGCTTCCACAGCTTCTTCCCAAGGATGTTCGAAGGGAAACAACAAACTTTCCATGCGCCGGATAAGCTGTTCGGTAGCTCTTCGGGTCGTAGGGCTGGCCGGAGTCAGATTCCCTGAAGCCGGAACATCATAGCGAGATAATTCAACAACAATCTGGGACAGCTTCTCAATATTGAATTCAGGAATTGACATCGGGTCCTCCTTATGCATCCATATTTTCTAACAAGCTCCACAGAGTGGCAACGGTTTGGGAACCTTTGTCGAAATTTTCTAAGTGAAAATGTTCGTTGGGGGCATGAAAATTTTCATCAGGCAAGGCGAATCCCAACAGGACTGTTGGGATCTTTAGAATCTGATCAAAGGTCACTACGACCGGTATTGATCCGCCCATGCGGATAAATGCTGCGGGTTGGCGCCAAATTTTTTCGATAGCTTTTACCGCGGCTTGAGTGGCGAAGTGATCCAAGGGTGTAAGGGTGCCGGGATCGGCTTCTTGGCGTTTGATTTTAAGCCTTACGGTATCAGGACAGTTCTCTTGGATAAATTGCATGACGTTGTCCAGAACCCTGGCGGGATTTTGATGCGGAACCAGCCGGCAAGATATCTTGGCATTAGCTTTTTGCGGGATAATGGTTTTTCGCCCTTCACCGATAAATCCCGACCACATTCCGTTTATCTCTAAAGTGGGACGGGCCCAGACGCGTTCCAGTGTACTGAAGCCTGCCTCCCCAAATAGTTTGGGAGATCCTGTTTGTTGAAGAAAGTCTTGTTCGTCGAAAGGCAGTGAGGAAAAGTTTTGTCGTTCCTTTTCGCTCAATGGGTCCACCCCGTCATAAAATCCCGGGACCTGGACTCGCCCCTGATCATCATGAAAAGCTGCGAGTATGGTGGAGAGGACCTGGGCGGGGTTCGCCACGCTTCCTCCAAAGACACCCGAATGGAGGTCTTGAGCGGGCCCGGATATCTCAATCTCCAGCGCGGCCAGACCTCTTAACCCATAACAGACTGCCGGTACACCGGCAGCAAACATAGGCGTATCGGAAATTACCGCCAAATCGGCCGTGAGATCTGGTTGATGCGCCGTAATATATTGCGATAGGTGAGTGCTGCCAATTTCTTCTTCGCCTTCGAAAAGAAATTTCAGATTCACGGGCAATCCAGCGGTCTTCAGCCAAGCTTCGGCGGCGATGAGCTGCATGTAAACTTGGCCTTTATCATCGCTGGCCCCTCTCGCATAAAGGATATTGTCTCGAATGGCCGGAGAAAATGGTGGATTAGTCCACTGGTCCAAAGGATCGACCGGTTGAACATCATAGTGTCCATAAACGAGAACCGTGGGTTTGGCAGGATCAGTGATGGCTTCTCCGAATACAATAGGATGGCCCGGGGTATCATCAACCCGGACGCGTGATACCCCGGCTTGCCTCAGTCTTTGTGCCAGCCATTCCGCCGCATTGCGAACGTCAATCCGGTGACTTGGCAGGGCGGAAATGCTGGGAATCTTTAAAAACTCTGTTAGCTCCTTAATGTAATCTTGTTGGTGACTCTTTAAATAAGACAATGCCGGATTGCTTTCCGTTGACGCCATATAATCCTCTCCTGTCTCTTGTCCTTCACTCTTGAAGAATCTGTATCATCTATTATCATAGCCAAAATCACTGATCTAGGGAAAATCCACTTTGGCTGGGTTAGGGCAAAAAGGCGGAGCAGGCAAGGCCTGCAAAAACCAGAATCGTCACCGCTAAGAGGTATTTGCGACGGTGGATGAGCATAGATCCCATGATGCGGCGATCGGATGCGATTAATCCGAGAATAACTAAACTGATTGGCATCCATAAAGCTCCCAACGCTTGAGCCCACAGTGCCATAGCCGAAAAGGACAAATGGGGCATGACGACACTGAGAGCGGCTAGACAAATACTGGCGGTATGAAGCCAGGCCAATGATCCTTGAGTAGGGCTTTGGTGCCGGTCAGGAATTTTTCCAAAAGCTTCTTGCACCATCCAGGCAGATGAGACTGAAATCGTGGAGGCTGCGAGAAATCCTGCATCAAACAGACCAATGGCGAAGAGTTCGGCCGTCGTGGCTCCTCCGTTGGCTTTAAGCCATAAGAGCGGATTACGCCCATGAATGACGCCATGAGCCATCAAAGCGCCAATGAGCATCACGGTGGTAGCCATCACGATTTGAACAACGACTCCCAGGCGAATGTCCTGACGACCGGATTCCAGAGTTTGTACATTTCCAGCCCATACAGCATTTTGCTGCCAGAAAATCATCCAGGGGGCTACGGCGTTGCCAGCCAAAGACAACAGCAAGAATGCAATATTTCCGTTGAAGGAACCGGAAAATGCGGTACGCCAGGTGTGAAGATGAGGATGTATAGTAAAGAGTGAAGGGATAAAGGCTAGATTTAAAATAGCCAAAATCAGCAAGAAGCGTTCCATTCGCTGGTAACGGCGAACCGAAGTCACCCCAAGAACCAGGACTAAGGAAAAAGCTAAGCCGGTTATCCAAGAGAATCCCAAGAGCGTGAGGGCAGATGTCATGCCGATAAATTCCGTGACAAGAATAATAGTGTTGAGAAGATGCAAAACGACTGCGTTAATCTTGGCGAAAACTGGGCCAAACTTCATAGACACAATCTGACTGTACGGGAGATGGGTGGCCAAAGCCACCCTTAACGCCAGTTCTTGAATCATATAGGTGAGAGGTGCCATAAACAGAAGTGCTGGCAGAAACCATTGCAAATGATTTTGTGATCCCGTCACCAGATAAGACAATACTCCGCCCGCATCATTATCGGCAACCATACCTAAGACACCGGGACCCATGGTTACAACCCACAACAGAAGGCGGCGGGAAATCCACATATGCCGGGGGGAATCAGCAGTAGTCAGATAGGGTCTATGCATTGTATCACGCTCCTCCAGGAATCATGCTCATGATATGTGGCACAGGTTGGGAGGGTGTGAAGTGCGGCATCCGTTAATGTTTTCCTGCTTTTCCGGAAAAATTCGGTAAAATGGACATAAGTGTGAGGCCAATGCCCATCATGGCCAGGACATGAAAGTGCTCAGAGGAATTCTTGCAGTGATCAAGAATCGAGCCGATCTTTGACTGGGGATTATCATGGACTCCGGATGGGCCGGGAATGAGAATCCCTGGCAAATATTGGGCTTGTGGGGTTTTCGAGGTTTTGGAAAAGAGGGATTGCGATGACTATCGGATGGCTGGAAATTGTTGTCGGAATCGTGGGGATAGGCCTTGGGGTAGCGGGGAAAATGGCGCGACCGTCTATGGTGATTGCGGTCGGCCTGATTTTTATGGGCATTGCGAATATGGTGGCGCGGGGATGGGCGCGGTTTTTGGGCGATGCCGGAGCCCTAATGATTCTACTCGGCCTAGGGATGTCCATTGCGATGGCGATACACCAATGGCGAAGAAAATAGAAGACGATGTGAACCGTCGGCGGCCGATCGGTTTGTCTCGATAAAAATAGTCAGAAAGGGCGCGTTTTTATGATCGATGAGGAAAAGGTCTTTAAAGATCCCGTCCACGGCTATATCTACGTGAATGATCCCTTAATATGGGATTTGATCAATACCCGCGAGGTACAGCGTTTGAGGCGCATTCGGCAATTAGGCACTTCATACCTTACCTATCCTGGCGGGGAACATAGCCGCTTTTCCCATTCTTTAGGGGTTTATGAGGTAATCCGCCAAATTGTGCAAGCTTTTTCCCGCAACTCTTATGAATGGCCCGATGAATATAATCAATTGGTCATGGCCGCAGGACTTTTGCACGATGTGGGACACGCGCCTTTTTCCCATACTCTGGAAAAAGTGATTGGCCTTCGTCATGAAGTATGGACTGAGCGTCTTATTCTGGATCCTTCAACAGAGATTCATCAGGTGTTAAAACACATCAGTCCTAATCTGCCTTATGATGTTGCCGCAGTAATCAACAAGACGCATCCTCAACAACTTGTGGTATCTTTGGTGAGCGGGCAGCTGGATGCCGATCGCCTGGACTATCTCATGCGAGACTCCGTTTCCACTGGGGTGGATTACGGAAAATTTGACCTGGCACGGATTATTCGCGTCATGCGTCCGTGGGATGGGAGAATTGTGGTTAAACGCTCGGGTTTGCACACGGTTGAAGCCTATTTGCTGGCACGGTATTTCATGTACTGGCAGGTGTATTTTCATCCTGTTTCCCGTTCAGCCGAGGTAATATTGAAAGCGATTCTGAGACGCGTGAAGGATTTGGTGGAAAAAGGACAAAGTCCGGAAATGCCTCACCCTGCGTTAACAGGCTTGTTTTTGGAAACGCTTAATCTGGAGCGTTATGTTGCGCTAGATGATACCGTTCTCTTTAACGCATTTAACGTCTGGCAAAATAGTGCCGATCCAATCTTGAAGGATTTGTGCAACCGATTTTTGGACCGGCACCTCTTTACTTATGTTGAGTATCCTGAGTATGATCCGGATTTATACGATAAGATCGCGGCACAGTTGAAGCATCAAGGTTATGATCCGGCCTATTATCTGGCAATCGACGAAACAGGTACAGTTTATTATGATTATTATTTAGGAGCCGAAGATGGTAAGGATAAAGACAGTGCCCTATTTTTATGGGATGATAGCAGCAAACGGCTTATCGAGATGTCCAGGCTTTCAAAGCCCGTGAATGCCATCGCTCGAGAACGGCAGGTTATTCGGCGGATTTACTTTCCGCGGGAAATTCAATGGAATACATAGGAGAGTATTGATATGAAAAGAATTATATGTTATAGGAGTGAGAGATCATCGAAGAGTTAAAGCCCATTATTCCCGCCGACCACTTCTTCCAAGTGGGTTTATATGTAGGGACCATTCGTCATGCGGAGCCTAATCCCCAAGCTAGAAAACCTGCATACCATATTACCGTGGATTTTGGCCCTTTAGGGATAAAGGAGTCTTCTGCTCAGTTGACGGCGCGATATGAGCCGGAAGATTTGATCGGAAGGCAAATCGTTGCAGTAGTGAATCTTCCGCCCAAAAAAGTGGCTGGCATACGCTCGGAAGTTTTGATTTTGGGAGCTATGACGACAGAGACAGATGTTGTGCTGTTGAATGTTGACAGCCCTGTGCCGAATGGTACCGCAATTGGCTAACGAACAGGCGACAGCAGACACAGAAAGGAATGAGACGATGAAGGTTGCGCTAATTGTACCACCCGATACGCCCGTCACGGGTGGAAATTTTGTGTCCGCTGAACGGCTTAAAACCGGTTTGGCCAACCTGGGAATTGAAACACAGGTTGAGAAATTTCATCCTCAGATTCAGGAATATGATGTGTATCATGCGTGGAATGCCGTTCAAGTGGGAATGCGATTAATCGAGCACGCTATTGATCCCAAGAAAATTGTTGTGACTTGGACCGGTACGGATCTGTGGGGCGACTGGGTCAGGGACCCCGATCCTATTCGCCGTGCACTGTCCCCCTTGGGGCATCAGGTGGTATTCACTCCCAATGCTAAGAAAAGGCTTGTAAGTGATGCGCCTGAGTGGGACCCTATTGTGGAAGTCATTGGCCCTTCGGTCGACGAAAACTTGTTTTATCCTGCTGATTCTCCTGACGTGCGGGAGTGGCCGCCTTTGGTGGTGATTGCGGGGGGGATTCGTCCCGTAAAGCGCAGTGCCTGGGCGATTGAGCTCGTCGAAGAGGCCAGGAACCGTCTAGGTTATGACTTTCAACTAGCCGTTTTGGGACCAGTGAGGGATTATGAAGAATGGGAACGCGTGCTGTTGGCAGCAAAGGGCAAACCGTGGGTTCACCTCATCGGTGAACAGCCCAAGGAATCCATGCGGGAATGGTACCAAAAGGCAACGGTCGTGCTTAACTCTAGCCGAATCGAAGGGGTATCCAATGCCCTAATGGAGGCTATGGCAAGCCAGGCTTTAGTGGTTGCGACCAATATCCATGGCAACCGTTATCTTGTGGAGAATGGTAAAACAGGTTTTTTGTTCGACGACACTGAGGGGTTGATCCAAGCTTTTCGTTTGGTAATGGAAAATCCTAACCAAACCGAGATGATGCGCTACAATGCTCGCATGCGGATCTTTTCGAGGCATTTGCCAAGTCATGAGGCCCAGGCGTATGCAGCGATATATCGTCAGATGTCCTGGTCACTGTGTTCGAGGGGATGCGAGTTATGAAGGTATACGGGTTGATTCGCTTCGATATTGAAGATTTTTTAACCCGGGAATCAGACGAGGCTTTAGAATTCATCATGGACGTTATGGATGAGTTCCACATGCCTGCCAGTTACAGTATTGTGGGAAAGAAAGCGCAAATCTTGCATGAGCACGACCGTCAGCACATATTACAACGGCTAAAGACAAAACATGCTTTGGGATTTCATTCGGCAACTCACAGCGAACATCCGACACTGTCAGAAGAGCTGGCGGAGATGGATTATGAACCGGGTGTCAAACGGTTTGTCGAACGCGAGGGCAGAGGCGTTGACATGGTGGCAAAACTCATTAAACCTCCTCGCTATTTTACTCAACCGGGAGGAAACTGGGTTCCTCAAGCGGCAGATGCGTTGGCTCAATTGAACATGCCGGTGTTTTTCAGTGATGGTTGGAACAGCTATATCGTCACCTCTCCCCAGCCTATGTGGATTGAAGATATCGTGCACTGGTCCCTTCCCGTCCTCAATCCCAAGCCCTTTGCCATGAAGTTGCCGGATAATCTGGATGAAGCTGTGGAAATGGTGGAAAAAGCTCCTTCGCAACTGTCCCAGGGGGATGCATTCATGATTATGGTGCATCCGACCGAATTAGTGACGACAAAGTTTTGGGATGCGGTCAACTTCAAATTTGGTGCTACCATCGCGACCTTGCGCGGGGCTCCTTTACGCAGTCATAATGATATGGTGGAAACATTTGAGAGTTTCCGCACTTATATTCGTCAAATTGCTCAAGCTCCAAACGTCGAGTGGACTGATATTCTGGAGTTGAGTGCACGGCTCAAACCGTTGAGTTCACCCTATCTTGGCAATCGGTATGAATTGTTGAGCCATTTATTGAAAAATGGACTGGGACCCGCAGTGGTGCACGGGGAAAGTTTTAGTGCGGCGGAAGAGGTTTTATCCCTGGCCTTATACTGCATAGGAGCCACTTCGGGGCAAGAACTGCCTCGCGTGAAGGCGCCTCGCGACTGGTCACAGGATAATGAGAGCGTGCCTGGAAGTTCTTTGCCGCCTATGACTTTCGAGGGTGTTAAATCGGGGGCTGGCGAAATTATTGAGCATGTGCGCCAATGCCGGCGCCTGCCTCATGGTGTTGGCACAAAACTCGTGAGCATCGAAAATTGGGCTTATTCGGCTGTTTTTCATCTCAGTCATTCATTTAACAAGACAATACCGCAAACCTTTTCACTGCCTTTGACATTTTTGGACTATGTAAAAGAGCCTAGCCAACTGCACTGGGACTGGCCTATTTTTCCGCCGGAATTTCAGCCCTACCGTTTGTGGCGGGATACCCAAAGGATCGCATGGTCATTGAAACCCGCACAATACCGACACTAGGCTCTGAGATATTCCACCCTACAGATGGGTAATATGATCTATTGGGATAATGATCGCTCAATATTAGGAGGAAAATATCTTGCATGCTATAAGAATTCATCAACCGGGAGATCCCTCGGTATTAGTCTACGAAGAGGTTGACAATCCAGAGCCGGGAGCCGGGGAAATCCGGGTGCGCCTGAGGGCGGCTGGAGTTAATCATCGTGATATCTGGGTGCGTCAAGGCCAATTTGGCGGTTTTCCCGAACCGTTAATCCCCGGTGCCGATGGAGCCGGTGAAATTGACGCGTTGGGTCCGGGAGCCCGTGACTTCGTTGTCGGTCAAAAGGTCGTGATCAATCCCGGAATTAGTTGCGGTCATTGTGTATTTTGTCTATCGGGCCAACAAAACAGCTGTCCTAATTACCGGATTTTGAATGGCACTTATGCCGAACAAATTGTCGTACCGGTTCAAAATGTGGTACCCATGCCTAGTGGGCTGACTTTCATAGAAGCGGCGTCAATCGGTATTCCTTTCGTGACAGCGGAAGATTTCCTGATGCGAGCTCAGGCCGTAACAGGGCAAACGATAGTGGTGTGGGGAGCCAATGGCGGTTTGGGACTGGCTACAATTCAACTAGCGCGGCTTAAAGGGATGCGCATTTTCGCCGTTGTGCGCTCCAGCGCATATGTCGAACGATTGAAACAACTTGGCGCGTCCGACGTGATTGTGTGGGACGGCAAGACGTCCCTGGCTGCCGACATTGTGAATATGACGGGGTCAAGAGGAGCAGACATCGTTGTGGATTCCTTGGGAGAGGTTAGCTTTATGCAGTCTCTCGATATGGTGCGTCATGGAGGCACGGTCGTTTCCGTGGGCGCTACGACGGGAGGCAAAGTTCAGATGGAGCTTGGTCAATTCTTTCGTCGGCGACTGACGATGTTAGGAGCATACATGGGCTCCCAAGCCATCTTGCCGAGAATTCTTCCGTTATTTGCGCGAGGCGCGCTTGTTCCTGTCATTGACAAGACATTTCCCCTTCCTAATGCGCCACAGGCGCATGCTCATATGGAATCTTCAGGACTTTTCGGAAAAATCGTCCTGGACATTTAACAACCTCGAATGGGCAACGGGCATGCACACATGAGTTTGTGATGAACAATCGATTATTCTTTAGGACAACTTGGTGCTCACCTCCCAACTGCAGTGTTAAATTGGCGGTCGATATGCCTACAAAAGTGGCTAAAGGCCACTGGATTCCAACGTTATTAGCCACGGCAGCGAAGATGACGGCTACAGCGGGTGCGAGGGTGCCACTCACCATTGCATGAACGCCCTGTGATTCTACCGAGGAGAGATCTTGGGATGATGTCATGTGGATGTTCCCCGGCCCAAGACGATATTCTGGAATTTATGGGGTTCCCCCCCTGAACATTGGAAGCATGGTCTCCGCCCGAGCGGAGGGGGAGCAACTGGCGGGATCCCAAGGGCGTCAAGATCCGTGGTCCGGAACGGGTGCGAAGCGGGCAGCATGTCTGCCAGAATACCCACTCTTCAATGGCTACGTCATCCTTGCATTGATCAGCTTACTGCGCAGACGTTTGAGCAAGAGTGCCATCCCTGGGGCATCGAGCACGAACGCATTCCGGTCCATATCCCGAACGATAACGCCTATATTGAGTCCTGGCATGCCCATGGGAGCGAGAATGTTTGAATCGCCAAGAATTCGGCACCTACCCAGATGCTTATCGCGGGGTGACCCGCGGGATTGAAGATTACCATACCATTCGCATTCATCGTGGCCTCCCCTACGGGTCTCCGCAAGATATGCGAATGCGGATGGCTTGAGCCCAAGCTCAATGGACACCACTATGGGTCTAAGGTTCGCCAATACCTCTCCGGATGTCGCGGCGTTTTCGGAACGAAACCCGGCGACATCCGGAGACCCAGCTGGACCTGCAAATTCTCTCGGAACCCCTCTGAATAACGTGGAGCACTTTCGTCATCATCGGTCAGGTGATGAAAAACTGAGTCCGGAGAAGAGAGAAGCCGCACTTGTTCAAATAACGGGGGTTAGACCGAACGGGCCATCCAATGGCCGTCCAGTGGAAAAAAACGATCATGAAACCATGTCTGACAGTATGTGGTCCATTGCCGGGCTATGGGAATAGGGAGAGTCCCCGGCGCGGGAAGCGACAGAATTGGCCATGAAGGCTGTTAACGCGTGTTGCATGCGATCCAGCGATTGGTATCATTCGTGATCGTTCATTATGAACCGTTCTGGTGAAAGCGGTTAAACATACGGTGACAGAATAAAAGCCCTGCGCATAAGTCGTTTAGCCCACTGAAACGGGGTGCAAACAGCGTAAGTTATGGGGATTCAGAATCGGGGTCCAGAACGGGGTATGAGGCCCTCAGGTTTGACGAATAGCCAAGAGATAGCGCTGTTGCATCCAGTCCACCGCTTCCACGGTCAAGTGGACAAAGGGATCGATGTCGTGTGTGATTGGGGCTTGTTCTAAGGTGGTGAGGTATTCCGCGCGTGATGTGGCAGGGTAGGATGCGGGAGGATAGCTGTCGCGCATCAAAAAGCCATTGACGAGAAGACGAGAGACCCGTCCGTTGCCATCAACAAACGGATGAATGGCCGCGAGCTGAATATGGGCTTGCGCAGCAAAAACAATGGGGTGCAAGGACGGAGGGCGATGAGCAAATTGTGTCACGAAGTCCGCCATAGCATCTGGGATTCGGAGAGGATTCGGGGGGACATGGCGGGATCCGCGAATAAAAACGGGAACAGTTCGGTAGTGACCAGCATCGTCGTCAAGAATGCCGTGCATCGTTAGTTGGTGCAAATCAGTCAAGACATTTTCGGTGAGCGGTTCGGCCGAACGTACCCAATCATTCAAGGTGTGCCACGCCGTGGCGATATTTGTGACTTCCAAATGTTCCCGAATCGTTTTGCCTCCAATGGTGATCCCGTGTTCCAACACCACTTGCGTTTCGTGCAAGGTCAACGTATTCCCTTCGAGAGCGGTCGTATCATGAGCAAAGCGAATAAGAAAATCATCTAATAAGCTCCGAAGCGTGGCTTCGGGCAAAGGCCGTGCCTGCGCAATCCGTTGTTGTTGTTGGGTGACACGATGGAGCAACAGGTGCAGTGATTCAGACATCACGATCCCCACCTTCAAAAGCAGTATATCGTATTTTCATTATGACAATAGAATCGGTA
>JAKBWA010000103.1 GCA_021841025.1 Bacillota bacterium
GAAATTATTCACCAGTTCATCAAAGAGATTGTCGTCGGACATGATACGGTTTCCATTAAGGCGACAATCCCTACGGTGGTGCAATCACCCAGCGTCTCGCCCCAAAACCCCCTGACCGTGACCATGTCTTTGCAGTAAATTGGCAATTACTTCCGCAACCTCCTGTCAGTGACAACGAAGTATTGATGCATCTGCGCAATCAAAAGAAGCTCAAAAGCGAAATCAGTATTTATAGTCCCATAGGGGTGGATCGTGAAGGTAACGAGATTTTGTTGCTGGACATTTTAGCCAGTGGAGATGAAGTTCCCGACACGGTTGAGGTGAGCATGATTATGGAATGGGTTACAGATTTTGTTTCGAGTTTGACACGCAAAGAACGCCTAGTATTGAGCTTGCGATTTGCCTTGAATGGCCAGGATAGACGGTATACGCAAAAGGAAATTGCACAGAGGTTGGGAATCTCTCGCAGTTACGTTTCCCGTATTGAAAAAAGAGCCGTTGAAAAGATTTTGGCATCTTTAAGCTTACCGACGTGATGGGGATCTAATCGGTAGCTGGCTAATGGACGCTCAGTGTGAGGAAAAAGTGCCCATCGGGTTTGTTACCTTCGCGGAACTATTTGTGCGAAGGTAACAAGGAGATAGTCTTATCGGTATAGAGGTTAAATGGCTTCAGATGGTGTCCGTTAACAATGACTGTTTCATGGTCAACTTGAATTCCTGGCTGTTTTTGAATCACATACCGAGACATATTGATGTCTTTGGGGAGCCAATATGTGGCTGTCATTGATTGGGTAGTTGGTGGTTGATGCTTGTTCAAGCGAGCGGGCATCGTTAAGTGATTGCCGAAGACCGTCTTATGGAGTTGAGCGTTAGTGTACGCTTGAGTTACAGCATCTCCTCCTTTCAAGGAGATGAGTCGGGATCCATAAGGAACATAAAAACGCACCCAAGACGAATAAGGAACCACCAGCCAATTGTCAAAAATACCCGTGTTGGTCCACGTGACAGTCGTGGTTTGACGGTACCGAGAGCCGATTTTTTGGATCCGAGAGGTGATATGGTAATGCATGTAGAAGTTGTCTTTGTGCCCTCCCAGATTGTCATCAACGACTTCAAGATAGTCACCATGGACATGGGAGTCGACGGTTCCCGCCCAATTATGGGATTTGGCCATCGCTTCTAGTTGGGGGTTGTTGAAATAAAACAATACATTCTTTTGATTCAAAGACTGATAGCCGCCCTGAAAGGTACGTAACAACACAGGGACCGGAGCATGGGCCACTTTATGCAGAATGAAATGAATCATCGTACCAATGAATTTCTTTTTAGACCCGGCAGATAAGTGGGAACGCTCTGCAATGTACTCCATTTCATAGTTAGCATTGCTCGATGTAATGCGTACGTTATGATAGGTTTTGGGCATGGTAATGCCGCCGATATCTTTAAGCAGCGTATCTGCCACCCACGTGTTTACAAATATCACGCCATTCAAGTGAGGAGCATGCGGCATCGAATTATAAAATTTGTACATCTGTTGCACCGTTGTGGGGACATTGGGCGACCAATTGGAATCCCGTAAGTGCCATATAGGTGTGTACACCCAAGTGTGAATGGGTAAGGGTGCGGGCGGACGGTAGCGAATATGCGACTGTAAACTATAGATGTTATGCGAGTGTATGGGTTGCAGGTGGCCATTTTGAAAGGTGATATAGCTGTAGGCCGTCATAAAACCGCCGGTAGAGCGAAGTTCTCCCGGATTTTCATACACTAAGAAATAGCGACGCGTACCGTGAGTTGGAATCATTTTGGTAACCATTGGCAACATTGTCCGTACGTCTTGGATATCTTCTGTAAGCAATTGGCTGTCGTTCTGAAATTGGTGCCAATGACTTGAGGATACCAACCAAGTCGGCAGATTGGTGCGCCCAATCCATTGGTTCCACTGGCTCACGCTAGGATAAAAGATGTTGACGAGTCGATCGATATTAGGCAGTTGTCGAAACAACGCGGCCTGCAATTGGCTGTGGGATAAGGAAGGATCGGGACGGGTCGGGGTCGCGAATCCAATTGAGCCCAAAATCTGGTTAATGTCTGGCTCGGCCCGGCGGGTGGACCGGCTCAATACCGCCAGATTTCTTCCTGATAATTCCAGAGAATTCAAGAACGAACTGTGGGGATCCAGAATTCTGAGCGGCCAGAACGACCAGACCATACTGCGGTACCACTGAGTCGTATCATTTAGATAGGTGATACCCGTGTCAATACTTTGAGTTTGGTGAGTTTTGACGCCAATACCTGCATATACTGCCGCGGCTCCAAGAGTGGCGGCAGAACCGGCAAACGTCAAAAATGGCAACCCGATGATACCTAGTAAGCCCAGACTTCCTGCTATTAGTCCTATTCGTAGAGGACGCCTTGTTGACTTCCCGAATTGCGTGCGAATCACCCTTTCTCCTGTCTTGAAGTACTACCTCGCTTTTTCGTTGCTTAACATAATATGCTTCATGACTATGATGAGATTATCGTCTGATTTCGTCAACATTCTCCCGAACATTGCCAAGCATTGGCGAATAGCAATAGCTCTTCCGTCAGACTCCAAAAGAACTCATTCCTCTCCGAGATGGGGGAGTGCCGAGACCCGGCGCGGCAATGCTACCAAACCATGTTTAGCGATTCAGGCCCCTTGCCCGGAGTGTGGTATCCTGTCGCCATACTATATTGGGGAGGGTACGGAATCACGCCAAAAGGTCCTGGCAAAGGGAATACTCGGAAAGCAGCACAAGATTGACAAGGATTAAGAAATAAGAAGAACGAGAGCGTTGTCTCCTTTCCTTGTGATTACGCTTTAGCCCCGACCGATGCTGGCTATCCATGGGGTGTAGTCATGTTAAGAGGTTGAGTCTAATCGCGCAAGACTACCCAGGCAAGATCACGGTCAATGAGTTTTTGCTAAGAAGTAGTCCATTCTTGATAAATGGCTTCGGAAGAACTCTTTAAGAAAGTGGGCCTGTCGAAATGGTTAAAGAGGGTATATCTAGATCAGCTTGCGAAAGAATAAAGATGACGTTGCACATTTTTGTGAGATATGGTAGAGTGCGATTTATCATTAACACCTCTTATCGAGAGTGGCGGAGGGACTGGCCCGATGAAGCCCGGCAACCCCTAGACAGAAGGTCGTCTAGTTGGTGCCAATTCCTGAAAGACCAGGTCTTTCAAGATGAGAGGGAATGGGTACCGCCACCCTCCCTCGATGGGAGGATTTTTTAGTCACAAGGAGGCGTTACCGTGGGCCAAAAGTCTTGGCATAGAAATACGCTTTTAGTGCATGCTGGCACTCCTCGGTTAGAACCAATCCAACCAACAGCCCTGCCGATTTTCCCGTCTACCACTTATCAGTCTCAATCCGCGGAGAAGCTAGATCAGCTAATGGCCGGGGAAATACCGGGATTTTCTTATGCGCGGCATGGCAATCCTAATGTGCAAGCTTTGGTGGAGGCCGTAAAGGAACTGGAAGAAGCAAAAACCGGGATTGCCACATCATCCGGTATGGCCGCCATTGACGCTGCCTTGTATGCTACACATGTTCAGCCCGGTGATGCGGTTTTGATAAGCCAGGATGTATACGGCGCCTCCCTAAATCTCGTAGGCACAATTTGGGCTGAAGCAGGGGTCAGGGCGATTGCTGCAGACTTTACCGATTTAACACGTTTCGAGCAATTGCTGAAGGAATACAAGCCACGAAGCGTCCTTATGGAGACGTTGTCCAATCCGTTATTGAAGGTCCTAGATTTACCCCGGATTACCGAATTAGTACACACGAACGAGGCTCAACTTATTGTAGACAATACCTTTACCACACCTTTAATTATGCAGCCTTTGGTCTTTGGGGCGGATATTGTGGTCCATAGCGGAACCAAGTACTTCGGAGGTCATGGTGATGCTATGGGTGGCATTGTCGTGGCTCGCCAAGAGTATCATGATCGGTTGTTGCAGTACTTAAAACTGCGGGGGGCCGTCTTAGGACCGTTCGAGGCATGGCTTATCCATCGTGGTTTGAGAACGTTAGGGGTGCGGTTTGAAAGGCAGTGTCAGAATGCTGCCCAAATAGCGGAATCATTGCGCCGATCGCAATCATTCCCGCGCGTGTTTTATCCTTTGTTGCGTGATCATCCAACCTATTCGACTGCAAAGAGGCTATTGCCATCCGCATTAGGTGGAGCGGTTGTAACGTTGGATTTAGGGGGAAGTAAAGAGACGGTGTTTCGTTTTTTGAACCATTTGCAGCTCGTGGCTTCGGCCACGACTGTCGGCGATATTTATACTCTTTGCCTCTATCCCGTTGTAGCCTCACACCGGAATCAAACCTCTGAGGAAAGGGCCAACATGGGAATTACCGACAGCATGGTCCGCGTGTCGGTGGGGTTGGAGGATCCACAGGATATCGTTGCAGATTTGATTCAAGCAGCCAAATGCGCCCATGAGCATCAAGATGACTCGGTGGTAATGCAACAAGACTAGGCGAAAGATGCCTAGTCTTGTTCTATCTCAATAAAGATCTCGTTGCCTTCGGTCTTGACTGGATACGTTCGAATTGGAGAAGTCGCGGGAAAATGCCGAGCTTCACCTGTTCGCACATCAAATTGTCCTCCGTGCCGCGGACAATGAATGACATATCCCTTTAGGTCGCCTTCAGACAATGATGCTTCGGCGTGAGAACACAAATCATCCGTGGCATACAACTGATTCTTCGCTCGGTATAAAGCAATGTCCTCATTGTTGACTACGACCAACAGCGGATTGTGCTGTTTAAGTTCCTCCATCGAAGCAACATGAACCCATTTTGCCAATTAGCCAATGGCTCCTTCCATCTCAAACTTGATGAGGCGATTCATTTCCACCGCGAATTCCATGGGCAATTCCCGTGTAAAGGGTTCAATGAACCCTAGAATGATAAGCCGTGTGGCTTCTTCTTCGTTTAAGCCCCGAGCTTGCAGGTAGAAGAGCTGTTCCTCGCTGACTTTAGTCACCGTAGCTTCGTGCTCCATTTGGGCGTGACTGGTTTCCATCTCGCTATAGGGTAAAGTGTCATTAACCGATGTGTCATCCATCAATAATGTGTCGCACTTAACGTTGGACTTAGCACCGATAGCCGTTTTATCAAAATGAACCAATCCGCGATAGGTGGTTTTGCCTCCATGTTGGCTAATGGACTTAGAGACAATGGTTGAGGTGGTATTGGGCGCTAGGTGAATCATCTTGGCACCGGTGTCTTGGTGTTGGTTGTGTCCGGCAACGGCAATGGAGAGTACGCTTCCCTTTGCTCCCTCGCCCATGAGATAAACAGATGGATACTTCATGGTCGCTTTCGATCCAATATTTCCATCCACCCATTCCATGGTGGCGTTGTTGTAAGCAATAGCCCGTTTGGTCACTAAATTGTAAACGTTCGAAGCCCAATTCTGTACGGTGGTGTATCGCATCCGGGCATTGTCTTTAACAATAATTTCCACCACCGCTGAGTGCAATGACTCCGAGTTGTAACTGGGTGCCGTACAACCCTCTACGTAATGTCCGAAGGAATCATCTTCGGCAATGATTAAGGTCCGCTCAAATTGTCCCATATTCTCGGAGTTAATCCGGAAGTAGGCTTGTAACGGAATGTCGGTTTTGACGCCCTTCGGAATATAAACGAAGGATCCTCCGGACCATACGGCAGAATTCAAAGCCGCAAATTTGTTGTCTTCGGGAGGAATGACGGTGCCGAAATACTCTCGCAGTAACTCCGGATATTCACGAAGAGCCGAATCGGTGTCCATGAATATAATACCCTTTTCCTCCAAATCCTTGCGAATGGAGTGATAAACCACTTCCGATTCATATTGAGCCGAAACACCGGCCAGGAATTTTCTTTCTGCTTCCGGGATCCCCAAACGTTCAAAGGTATCCTTAATAGCTTGAGGCACATCATCCCATGTTCGCCCTTGATTTTCTGAGGGCTTAACATAGTAAATGATATCGTCAAAATTCAGCTTCGAAAGATTGGCGCCCCAGTTTGGCATTGGTTTCTGATAAAAAACATCGAGCGCATGAAGGCGAAAGTCTAACATCCACTTGGGTTCTTGCTTTATTCTGGAGATTTCCTCCACTGTCTTGCGGTGAAGTCCCTGCTGAAATTTCAAAATCCCGACGTCACCATCGTTAAATCCGTACTGATAATCTTCGTTGATGATTGTTGACTTGCTTGCCATTGAAATCCCTCCTCGATGAACTCTTGAACTCATAGGCTATGGCCTTTCTCTTACTGAGTGCCTTAGAATGCTCACTCTTGTCCGGTTAGGTGGCCGAATCGGTCATAGCTTTCTCCAGAGCATTATGCGCCAATGTTGCACATTTCACGCGGCTGGGAAATTGCGACACACCGTGCAGTGCTTCCAAATCGCCTAAAGAAACGGACGACTGCCCGCCGGTAACGAAGTTCTTAAAATTTGACGTCAAAGCCAGAGCTTCGTCTATAGTTTTGCCTTTAATGGCTTCCGTCAACATTGATGCTGACGCCATACTAATGGAACATCCCTGTCCGCTAAACCGGATGTCCTGGATCCTGCCTTCGTTTATGGCTAGTTCCAGTTGAATTTGATCACCGCAGGTCGGGTTCAGCAATCCGACACTTTTCGTTGGGTGTTCCAAATGACCGTAATTTCTTGGCGACTGATTATGGTCCAAGATTGTTTCGCGGTAGATGTCATCAAGGTTCATCGTTTAAAGTACCTCTTTGTCGCCTCAATGGCGTCCACAAGAACGTCAATGTCTCGATCGCTGTTATACAGATAGAAACTGGCGCGTGCAGTAGACCCAACGTCCAACCAGTGCATTAAGGGTTGGGCGCAGTGATGGCCGGCACGAATTGCGATTCCGTGCGCATCAAGCACCTGTGATACGTCATGAGGGTGGATTCCTGAAATATTAAATGCCACAACGCTGGTTCGCGGATAAGCTGGACCATAGACTGTAACTCCAGAAATGTTGGCTAATTTGCGGTAGGCTTCTTCGGCTAGACCACGGCTGTGTTCTTCAATCCGGGACATGCCCAGAGAATTGAGGTAGTCGACCGCAGCCCCCAGGCCAATGGCCCCGGCAATATGAGGTGTTCCCCCTTCGAACTTTGCAGGCAGTTCGGCCCATGTCGCATCTTCTCGGTCCACATAGGCAATCATTTCGCCTCCGAATACCACTGGATCGGCTGCTTCCAACAAGGCTTCCTTTCCCCACAAAACGCCAATACCAGTCGGGCCCAACATCTTGTGGCCCGAAAAGGCGAGAAAATCTATATCCGAATTTTGGACGTCTGTGGGCTGGTGAGGAACAGACTGGGCCCCATCAACAACCATAATAGCCCCCACCTCGTGAGCCAGTTTAGCCACCTGGCTTATGGGATTTATCGTCCCCAGAACATTTGATACTTGGGACAACGTGACAATCCGTGTTCGGTCATTGATAAGATGTCTTACGGCATCGACAGAAATTGTTCCATCTCGATTGAGATCGATATAACGTAAAAGAGCTCCTACGCGCTTGGCCAGTTGCTGCCAGGGGATAATATTGGAATGGTGTTCCATGGGTGAAAGCACGATTTCGTCTCCTGCTTCCAAAAATTTGTCACCCCATGCTCGAGCAATCGTGTTGAGGCTTTCCGTAGTGCCCCGAGTAAATATAACCTCACGGGGGGAACTGGCGTTAATGAATTGGGCAATCTTTTCGCGAGCCTCTTCCATAGCCACCGTAGCCTCCTCCGCCAACGTATGGACACTTCGCAAAACATTGGCATTAGAGATTTCGTAATAGCGCCGAATGCTGTCAATGACTACTTGGGGCTTTTGGGAGGTGGCGGCGGAGTCCAGATATGTGAGTCGATGGCCATTGATTTGCCGCTTGAGAATGGGAAAGTCTTCTGTGATATCAACCAGTGCCGTAATCATGCCTTCAACTTCCTTTCTACGGACTCCCATACGGAATTGCGGAGAATAAGTCCGGGAATAGCATCAACCACGGGCGCCAGGAAGCCATGCACATATAGACGCGTTGCGTCTTCTTCTGACAAACCGCGAGCCATAAGGTAGAAGAGAGCTAGCGGATCAATCGGACCGGTACTAGCAGAATGTGCGGCATAGACGTCGTTGTCGTTGATCAAAAGTGAAGGTACGGCATCTGCCCGGGATTCGTCGGAGAGCATCAGGGTTTGCTCTTTTTGGCGTCCGTCGGAGTGAACTGCCCCATGTTCGATATTGGTTATTCCGTGAAAAGCGCTGCGGCTTTTACCTTTCATGACACCTTTGGCCACAATTTTACTCACGGTGTAAGGGGCATGGTGGAGAATTTCCGTATCGAAATCTTGCCGTTGCCTTCCCGATCCAAAGAAAACCATGGTATGGGTGCCTTGGGCTCCCGCTTCCGTTAGATAGGTACGATCCAGCGCGATCGTGGCGTTGCCCCCAAATTCCCCAATGCTCCACTCAACACAGGCGTCTTTGTCAACACGAGCAGATCGGCTCACAAATACTTCCATATGGTCGGACAGGTTTTGAACGGAACCGTAATGAACCCGGGATCCTTCCTGTGCTGCAATTTCAACCATATTCGAAAACAATGCCTTGCCTTCAAAATCGTTGGAAATATATCGTTCAACGATCGTCAGACGACTATTGACACCCGCTACGATCAATGTGCGCGGAAATAAACTCGTCACCTCATTGTCAAAATGACCATAATGAAGAATTAATAATGGATCGGTGATGTCAACTCCGTCCGGAACTTTTACGAACAGTCCCTGATCCCACAAGCCTGAATTGAGAGCCTCGGCCTTGTTCAAAGGGGCGGAATGGATTTGTCCGAGCCATTCTCTCATCTCATGTTCATACTGAAGGGCAGCTTGGGGCAGGCTCAAGACGACGAGTCCCTTTTCTTTTGCTTCTGCACTCGTGCTCTGTTCTACTATGTGGTCATTGGCAAAAACCACATGCAGGGGAGATTCGATAGAGTGCAAGTCTGAGAGAGGCACGGCAGCGTCAGTAAATTCTTCAGTCAAAGGTATTTGGTCTAATTGGCGCTCTCGGAGAGCTATTTTTTGCCGTTTAGGCCAAGAATAATCCGCAAGATTTTCCAAAAAAGATAGACGCCAGTCCCGAAGCCATTGAGGCTCCTCTTGCCGGTCTAAGGTGAGAGAGCGAATATTCTCGAGCCAATTTACATCGGTCGACATAGTCAATAGGAGCCTCCTTACTGTACCTGGTTAAGTAGTTCGTTTCGGACCCATTCATATCCTTTGACTTCTAGCTCCTCAGCCAAACGGAAATCGCCAGATTTGACGATGCGCCCATCAATCATAATGTGTACCACGTCGGGTTTTAAATACGATAATATCCTTTGATAGTGCGTTATTAACAAAACGCCGAACTCGGGACCCATTAACGATTGAACACCTTTGGCCACGACTTTGATGGCATCAATATCAAGCCCTGAGTCAATTTCATCGAGAATCGCGATACGGGGTTCGAGCATAAGCATCTGGAGTATTTCGTTGCGCTTTTTCTCTCCGCCCGAAAAACCTTCGTTAACGTAACGATTGGCGAATTTGGGATCCATGTCCAAATAACGCATCTGGTCGTCTAATTTATCGCGAAACTCTTTTAGGGGGATCTGGTTGCCTTCGCCGCGCTTGGCATTAATCGCCGTGCGTAGAAAGTTGGCTGTGCTGACTCCTGAAATCTCACTCGGATACTGCATGGCCAGGAATAACCCGGATTTCGCTCGCGCGTCCGTCTTCATTTCCAGTACGTTTTGGCCGTCCAATAATACCTCACCGCCTGTGACTTGGTAGCGAGGATGTCCTAGCAAAGTTTGAGCTAGAGACGTTTTGCCAGTCCCGTTTGGACCCATAACGGCGTGAATTTCACCGCCTTTAACCGTGAGATTAACCCCTTTCAGAATAGGCTTATCATCAATGTTTACGTGTAAATCCTTGATTTCCAGAACCGGTGTTGGCATGAGATCCCTCCTGCTTCATTTCCGAGTAACTTACTCAGTATTTATAATAAGTGTATTCCACTTGTTCTAAAAGTCAACAGGTCAAACTGTTTTTCGGATTTAACATGACACTTTGGGATGAGCTGGTAGCCGTATTATAATTCATAAGTCTCTAACCTATGTGCAGAATGCACTTTTGATGACCCGTGAATATGACGTGGGATGGAGCTTAATTTATCACACGCGCCGTAAAACCCCTAGCTTCAGTTATCTTGAGGGATCAAAATGCCTTCTACGACGTAAACAACGTAGCCTAATGAGACGAAAAACACCGTCGGAGAGTCATTATCGTTAGGGATTCTCTCACGAAGAAACCCTATCCGTCGAAGGCCCAAAGTCACGAATGTCTTAACCTTTTGAGGAAGTTCTTAATTTTTCGTGTTGTACGTGGTAGACATTTCTACGACGTCAAAAGGGCTTATTCCTTAAGAGTTTTTAAAATCTGACTATAGATAACTTGAGGCGCGGGGAGTGTCAAAATAAAATCAGGGCAATTGGGGAAATCCTTAAGCAGAAATGGGATTTTGGACCAAGGCAGGATGAGATAGTAGCCTACGCTAATGGTTCATGGATGACAGAGATGGCGATGTTCTGATTGATCTTCAATGGTATACTAAATGTTAAAATAGAAAATGAAGTAGAGGAAGGGGGGGGCGGTAGATGCATGATTAGATTGTTTCAGCCGCGTCTGTTTCTCGCCTCTATTTTTGATCTGGACCTAAACCGTTTGCATGCCCGGGGAGTGCGAGGGCTGATCATGGATTTGGACAACACTTTGGTCGGATGGAACCGTCCTGAGTTAAGCCATGAGCTAAAAGCGTGGTTCCAGGACGTTCGTGGAACGGGTTTTAAGATGTGTATAGTTTCGAATAATTTGACCGAGCGCGTTGACCAGTTCGCCGAAAAAGTGGGAGTGATGGCTATTCCCAGAGCGGCAAAGCCACGTCGGCGGTCCTTTCGAATAGCGATGCGCCGTATGGGTACAACCAATCACAATACGGCTGTGATTGGTGACCAAGTCTTTACGGACATTTTAGGAGGAAATCGTCTGCGACTTTTCACAATTCTGGTCCATCCCATCGATGCTCAGGAATATTGGACAACACGGTTGGTTCGTCGAGTAGAGCGCTACGTGGTCAAAAGGCCGCATATTCCGCAAAGTTTTTCGCAGTAAGACACCGCTCGACACATTTCTCGATACTCTCCCGCTAGGATTAACCTAAGCGAGGAGGAGGATTGGGGGTGTTGGGTGTGGATTATACGGTCAATACTATTCTGCGTCACGGTGAATTAGAGGAGATTGTCAGGATTTTGTTGAGACCTTATCAAATTCGGACGTTGCCCTTTGAAGCCTTGAGTGGCAAAAACCACGGCAACACGTGCAAATGTTTCGTTGTAGACTGGTTGCAATGTACGCCTAGAGAACGGTTGACGATACTGAAGCTCGAACGGATGACTCAGGTGACTGTCATAGACTTATCGGGAACTCTGCGCCGAGGAGTGACCCGACGCGTTTTCTCACCTCCATTTGTGTGGCGAAGCATGGTCCAGGAAGTGCTGAATAGCTTGGCTATAGACAGGTCAACACAGAAAATGGACTATATGGTCGGGCATTAAAGAGGTTGGACAGAGGTCGAAATAGAAATTGATGAAAAAGAGGCAAACAGAATCAGTCTAGTAAGAACAGCTGAAAAAGACACGCCAACTGGACGTGATCGGGATTGCAACTATGCGGTGAAACTCGCGAAAATAGTTATTTCTTGACTGATAACTATGCCCAGATGTCACACGGGTGCAAAAGACTCCCGGGATCCTTGGTCATAATACATCTTATCCGGGAATGATGCAGCCATGAGCCCCTGACAACATACTCCAGTCTAATCGGCCCTGAAATTAAAGGAGGAAAGGCGGTTTCTTCTCCGGATTGAATGAGGAGGCCTGGCCGCCAAGTTTAAGATGGATTTATTTGCAGTTTTTGGTAATCCTATACACCATTCTCTGTCTCCCGATATGCATAATGCGGCCTTCAAGTATCTGGGGCGACAGTCTTTTTATTTTCCGGTTCAATGTGCGCCTGACGCGATTTGGGAGTGCCTTGATGCCTTTCGCCGTTTAAATGGGCATGGAGTCAATTTAACTAGGCCTTTGAAGGAGTTGGTCGTCCCCCATTTGAAATCACGATCGGCATGGGTAGAGAAAACAGGGGCTGCGAATACCCTCGTGTGGGACCAAGACGGGTGGATCGGGGATAACACTGATGTGCAAGCCTTAGTATCTAGAATTCCTCCAGCCGTCAGCAAGCATTTTGGCCAAACGGCTTGGGTCTTGGGCCAGGGAGGTGCAGCCCAGGCCAGCATCGTAGCGTTGGAATCTCAAGGTTATGAAGTTCTGGTATTCGGACGCAGAGAGAAACCTCAGGGGCTAAGACACGTCAGTTGGGAGGTTTGGGACGATTCCCGATTAAAACATCCCCAATGTGATATTTTGGTCAATGCAACGCCCCTTGGCCAAATGGGAGAAGCACACTGGCCCTTTTCGCCCGCGTTTGATCCGTCGACACTTGTCGTTGACTGGGTGTATCGGCCCAACAACACTCTGTTGATTAAAAAGGCCCGCGAAGCCGGATGTGCTGTAGTGGACGGATTAACCCTTCTCATAGACCAGGCCGCGTTATCTTGGAAACTTTGGTTTGGGAGCCCGGGCCCGCAGGAGATTATGGCGCGTGCGGTTCGGAAATTTTCCGATGAATAGCATTGTTTTAAATTTGTGGATAGCTTTGGCGTGGGCGGCTATTATGGCCGTGGTTGCACCATATTGGGGCTTAAAAGGGCGTATTTCCTGGACAACCCGAATGATGGTGGTTGCGGTAATAGTGCTATTGGCTGTGAGTTGTGCCTGGTATGATGGACATTGGAAGTGGAGGTTTGATATCTATTTAGGAATTTGGAGTGTCATTGCTTATGTGGATTGGAAAGAGCAAATTATTCCTAATCGGTGGGTTCTTGCTACCATTGTATGGGGGTTGGTCTCGACCCCATGGACTTATTGGCTGATTGGTCAAAATGCGTTGATGGCTCTGAGTCTCTTTCTTTTTTACCTGGGCGTTTATGCCATCAGCCGTGGAGGACTGGGCTTAGGCGATGTAAAATTCGGCGCAGCTCTGGGACTGGTTTTGGGATGGCCCCAGGGACTGATGGCGTCAGTGATTGGCCTTTGGACTGCGGGAATTTATGCGTTGGTGTTGCTCGTGGCCTTCCGCCGTTCACGTTCTGAGCCTATTGCCTTAGGCCCATTTTTGGTTCTAGGGGGATTTGCGGGTTTGCTAGGAGTTTTGCATTAATGGACTGCCATGATTTTTCTGTTATGTTGTCGAATGAGATAACAGTGTGGCGATTTGAAACCGTACGAGAGGATGGACGACAATGGGGTTGTGGCGCTTTATGACCGCCGGCGAATCACACGGGCCGGGATTGATGGGAATTATTGAAGGGGTTCCTGCTCATGTGACAGTAACAACCGAATTAATTAACGAGGATTTAGCGCGGCGCCAAAAGGGTTATGGGCGTGGCGGGCGCATGACTATTGAAAAAGACCAGGTGGAAATTTGGGGAGGAGTGCGTCACACAAAGACCTTAGGGAGTCCAGTGGCGTTGTTGGTGAAGAATCGTGACTTCGTCAATTGGCAGGAGTCGATGGCGCCGGGGAAAGGGCAACCTGACCGTGTTGTAACGCGTCCGAGGCCGGGTCATGCGGATTTAGTGGGCGGAATAAAGTACCAACACCGCGATTTGCGTAACGTGCTGGAGCGAGCATCTGCTCGCGAAACAACGATGCGAGTGGCTCTCGGAGCAGTGGCTCGCAGCTTTCTCCATGAATTGGGGATTGAAGTGCGAGGGCACGTCTTGAGTATTGGCGATGTACATGCTCCTTACCGAGACTATACATTAGAAGATCTCTTAGCTTCGGAAAATTCTTCAGTGCGTGTTGTTGATCCCAGCATTGAACAAGCCATGACTAAAGCCATAGACCAGGCCAAAGAGAGAGGCGACACTCTTGGCGGAATTTTTGAGATTAGGGCCTTTGGCCTGCCCCCGGGCGTGGGAAGTTACGCTCAATACCAACGCCGTATTGAAGGGCAACTGGCTCAGGCCTTGCTGAGCATTCCCGCCATGAAGGCGGTAGAAGTGGGAACAGGAATGGAACAAGCAGAAGCTCCAGGCTCTCAGGTTCATGATGCGATTTGGTGGGATAAGGAACACGGTTTTAGCCGTTTAACAAATCGCGCCGGTGGAATTGAGGGGGGAATCACCACGGGTATGCCCTTAGCAATCCGCGTGGCGATGAAGCCGTTGTCCACGCTTTTGTCTCCTCTCGGATCGTTTGACATTGAGAGCAAGGAGCCCTTTTTGGCTCAAGTGGAGCGATCAGATGTCACAGCAGTGCCTCCGGCTGTGGTTGTCGGAGAAGCGATGGTGATGCATGTTCTGGCTGATGCCATCATAGAAAAGTTTGGAGGCGACAGTCTGCCTGAGATTCTTGAAAGAATCGAGCAGTGGAAACGATATGTCAAGGAATATTGATGGCCACCTCTTGTTAACGGGTATGATGGGCAGCGGCAAGTCTACCGTAGGACCCAAATTGGCTCAGGCATTACATTATTCTTTTTACGATCTTGATGATGAGATTGTTGCTGCCAAGGGCGTGTCAATTGCCGAAATATTTGAGCGGTACGGCGAGGCAACTTTTCGCCAATGGGAATTGGAGAGTCTGAGTCAACTGCTGTCTCAGCCCGTGCCTGTGGTTTTGGCTTTGGGCGGGGGAAGTCTTGGAAACGAAAGAGTATTCTCGTTAATCCAACATCATCAGGTCATTTGGCTTGAGGCACCAACTGAGGCACTTTGGCACAGAGTGTGTGATTCTCCCAGACCTCTGGTGAAAAGAGGGCTTGAGGCCTTTCGCCGAATGCATCAACAACGAAGAAAGGCCTATGCCAAGGCTGCGATGTTTCAAGTGGATTGCAATCAAGATCCCGATATCATTGTTCGCACGATTGTAGAGAAGTTGGGGGCACATGGGAATGAACAACGAAATAGTGATTGAGTTCAGTCGATCACAATCATCGAAGGTGGTTATAGGACACCAGATGTTGGAAAAATGGCCATGGTCAACATGGCTAGCAAATCAGGGGTCTGTGATGGTTGTTGTAGATCCGCCCGTTAAACCCTACGTCGAAAGGCTGCTGCATCGAATAGGCGCCGAATCGAAAACCGTGACGGTTCTTGAGCGTAGTATTTCCGAACGAGACAAAACGCTGGATACCGTAGCTGCTTTGTACCGAGACTTCGGTGAAGAGCGAGTTACCCGCGACACCCTGGTTTTGGCGGTGGGAGGCGGTGTTCTTACGGATTTGACGGGATATGTCGCGGCAACCTATCTACGGGGATTGCGCTGGATCGCGGTACCAACCACTTTGCTTGCCCAAGTCGACGCGGCTATCGGCGGCAAAGTTGCCGTGAATACCGAATTTGGCAAGAACTTAGTAGGAGCTTTTCATTTGCCAGAAATTGTGGCCATTGACCCGGTGCTTTTGGCGTCATTGCCCATAAAAGAATGGCGTGCAGGATTCGGCGAAGTCATAAAGTCAGCCGTTATAGCCGGGGGAACTTTGTATGATCGGGTAAGACATAACCTGGAACCGTTAGGGAAAATGACATCGGGCTGGGCATCGATTATCGGAGAAACTGCGCGTCTTAAAGCTCAGATCGTGCAAATGGATCTTTACGAACAAGATCAGCGCATGTTTTTGAATTTTGGGCACACAGCGGGCCATGCTCTCGAAAATTATTTTGGCTACGGCACTCTTTCACATGGGGAGGCTGTGGGGTTGGGCTGTCTTGTGGCTTTGCGTCTGTCTGAAATACTCTTGGGACTCGAACGTAGAGTGCGTGAAGAGGTGGAGAGTTGGCTCTTGCGCTGGGGGTTGCCCGTTAACACGACGGAGTTTGATTCTACGGCTCTTATAAACATTATGCGTCAGGACAAAAAGGCGCGGGCATTTGGATTGCAGTGGGTACTTTTGAAAGGCATAGGCAGTCCGGTCGTGGTCAGAAACGTTGATGCAGCTGTGGTAAGAGAGGCATTAGATGTGATTGTCCGGCGCTAAAGACTCAAGGGTGGAGGGAACGAAAGCGCTTGGTTGCTGTCATGGGAAGAAGATCAAATGGGATGATGTCCTGTCACAAGTGGTGTAAAAGCTTCGGCTTCCTGAGAGATGTCTCAGCGCGTTATCTGTCTTTTGCTGGTTATCTGTCCGGCGCGTCCGCGCCGGGTTGCAGTTTGTCCATGGACGTTTGACTGAAGTACCGGCGGGGAAACGCGGCCGGATTCATCGCGGTACTCTATCAGGACCGCTCCTGCCAAGCGCAATGCCGCTGCCGGGTTCGGAAAGGTGCCGACGACACCGGCGGCCGATGTCCAGATGGAGCCGTTCCAGCGGGTTCGTGGACGCAATATGCTTCCCATGTTCAGGGGGGAACCACCTATACGCCAGAATATCGTCCTGGGCGTCGGCCAAGAGGCTGACCGCCTTTGGAAAGCGACTCTCCACCACCCGCGCCAATTCGGCTCGGACCGTGTCCTGAACCGGTTGCCCAAAGATGGAGCGCACGCGGGCGGAAACCACGGTTTGGACGTGCTTCGGGACGTGTACCAAGAAAGCGCACGCGGCACCGCTGCCGCTCGCCCGTTGGAGGATTTGACGAAGCGCGGCTTGGATCCCCGTATGCACGTCGCGAAAGACCCACTGGACCCCGCGGAGGCCTCGGGACACGAGATCCTGCAGAAATGTGACCCAGAAGGGTGCCACTTCACTGAGGCCGATGTCAAAGCCCAAGACCTCGCGGTTACCCGACGGGGTGACACCAATTGCGACCACGCAGGCCATGCTGGTGACACGGTCGCCGTCCCGCATCTTGAGGTCTTTGGCATCGAGCCAGACATACGGGTACGGACCTTCCAAAGCGCGTTGCGTGGACTCTAACTTAAATGGGCTGCTTGCATTGCAGTGATGGCAGGCGCAAGGTATCATCAGAGAGGGATTGAGGTGCGCGATCGTGAAAATGACAAGCGGGCGGCGACACATATTTTGTTACAAAGAGGGGAATCGATTGAAAACAACACCGCTTACGCCCTGGCATCGTCAACATAAGGCTAAAATGATGGAATTTGGCGGCTATGACATGCCGGTGGAATATACAAGTATCATCCAGGAGCACGAGAATGTGCGAAATGCGGTCGGGATGTTTGACGTTTCTCACATGGGCGAATTCATGTTTCAGGGCAGCCAGACCCCACATTTTCTGGATCATTTGGTCACCAATCTTCCGTCCACACTGCAACTCGGGCAAGCCATGTATACGCCCATGTGCTATCCCCACGGCGGAACCATTGATGACCTTTTGATATACCGCATTGAACCAGATAGATTCCTGATGGTCGTGAATGCGGCAAATCGCGAAAAAGACTGGGAATGGATCACGAATCAAGCCAAGTCTTTTTCCCACTTGGAACTCGAAGATATTTCAGACCGTACAGCGCTCATCGCTGTTCAGGGTCCTCTCGCGCTAAATATCATTCAATCTTTAACGGACATTGCCCTCAACGAGCTTACTTATTATCATGCGGCGTTTGACGTTTTAGTGGGGGGAATAAAGGCTCATTTGTCAAGGACCGGATACACGGGGGAAGACGGATTTGAATTGTACGTTTCCGCGGATAAAGCTCTGGAATTGTGGGAAGCTTTGTACGAGCTTGGCGTTCAACCGGCAGCTTTGGGTGCTCGTGACACCTTGCGCCTGGAATCCCGCTTTCCTCTATACGCTCATGAACTCACGGAGACGATCTCCCCCTTGGAAGCTGGCTTAGGAATGTTTGTCAAATTTGACGGGCATGAATTTGTGGGCCGAGATGCATTATGGGCACAGAAGACGAACGGCTTGACGCGAAAAATTGTAGGGATCACATTAAACGGCGGTATAGCCCGTCCGGGCTACCCGCTCCATGATGAGGAAAACCGTGTGGTGGGAATCGTGAGCTCGGGAAGTTATTCCCCGACGTTAAAACGGCCGATTGCGTTAGCGTTGGTAGATCTGTCCCACACGAAGACCGGAACACCCTTAAAGGTCATGGTGAGAAACCGGGCTGTCCCAGCAACAGTGGTCAAAACACCATTTTATCGCCGTTCTTCCAGTTGATGAATTACCTGGCGGATATTGGTCATCCAAATTACAATTAGGAGGAAAAAACGTGAATATTCCAGACGACTTGAAATATACCCGAGATCACGAATGGATTAACAAAGATGGAAAGGTCGGCATTACCGATTATGCCCAAGAATCTTTGGGCGATGTGGTTTTTGTAGAACTGCCGCAAGTTGGTGAACAATTAAAAATCGGCGAGGCTTTTGGCGTGGTAGAGTCCGTCAAATCTGTATCCGATTTATACAGTCCCGTTGATGGCACTGTCAAAGCGGTTAACGAAAGTCTTAAGGAAACGCCTGAATTGATCAATCAGGAGCCCTACAATCAAGGATGGATCATGCAGGTAGACATCCTCAACCAAAGTTCAGATCTGCTCGATGCCAAGGGCTATCGGCAGCAAGTCGAAGGAGAATAAATTCGTTGCGGTACATACCTCATACCGGTGATGACAAACGCGCCATGTTGCAGGCCCTGGGATATGCTTCAGTCGATGAGCTTTTCGATGACATTCCTCGAACAGCACGTCTCGAACGATTGTTGAATTTGCCTTCGGCATTGTCCGAATTAGAACTGCAACAACACATGGCTGAATTAGCGGGAAAGAATCACAGTGTTGACGACCTCGTGTCTTTTTTGGGCGGGGGTTTCTATGATCGGTTCATCCCTGCCGCGATTGCTCAGTTAGCAGAACGCGGAGAATTTCTTACAGCTTATACACCTTACCAGGCGGAACTGTCACAAGGGACACTGGCAGGGATTTTTGAGTTTCAGACAATGATCGCAGGCTTATGCGGGATGTATGCGGCTCAAGCATCCATGTATGATGGCTCTTCAGCAGTCGGAGAAGCGGCTTTGTTGGCACTCGGACAAACTGAACCAGGACATCTCGTGGTATCGCGCTATTTGCATCCGGACAGCATCAGTGTGGTGCGTACTTACGCCCATGCACGCAGAGCTCAGGTTAGTGTGGTGGATTCTGCCGAAGATTTAGAAAAAGTATTGAGTACACAGAAAACTTCTGGTGTAATCTGGCAGTATCCAGATATTATGGGAAGTTTTAAGTCATTGCCAGATGCCATTATGTTGGCGCATCGCTTTGGGGCTTTAGCGATCGTTTCTTCTGATCCGGTGGCATTGTCTGTACTGAAGCCTCCAGGGGAATGGGGAGCCGATATTGTGGTCGGGGAAGGTCAGCCTTTGGGCAATCATTTGAACTACGGTGGGCCTACGCTCGGATTTTTTGCCGTAACGGAGCAACTGGTTCGTAAATTGCCGGGACGGCTCGTTGGCCAAAGTTATGACCGTGAGGGCCGCCGTGGATTTGTCTTGACCTTGCAAGCTCGCGAACAGCATATTCGGCGTGAGCGGGCCACATCAAATATTTGTTCCAACCATTCATTAAACGCATTGCAAGCGACGATTTACATGGCTCTTTTGGGACCCAGCGGCATGAAAGAAGTGGCCCGTCTCTCTATATCTAAGGCTCATTATTTGGCACAGGCGTTAGCTCAAGCAGGCTTTGTGCGCGTTAATGCGGATGATCCGTTTTTATACGAGTTCGTGGTGAAAGTACCGGGTTCTGTTGCGTCGCTCAATCGCCATCTTTTGTCCAAGAATATTATTGGAGGCCTGGACATGGGACAATGGGATCCCGCGTTTTCGGGAATGTGGCAGATTGCTGTGACCGAGAAGCGCTCGCGTGCACAGTTGGATCAATTGGTGGAGGAGGCGAAGAGATGGATGTCCCGGTAATTTTCGAGAGGTCGGTTCCTGGCCGACAAGGAATTCGCCTGCCTCAGTGTGACGTACCTGAGTTGAATGTGCAGGATGTTGTGGGGGATGAGTTCACCAGGACTTCCGATCTGCATTTGCCGGAAGTTTCGGAAGTGGACGTTGTGCGTCATTACACATTTTTGTCTACACTAAATTATGGCGTCGACACCGGATTTTATCCCTTGGGTTCGTGCACTATGAAGTATAATCCGAAAGTCAATGAAATGGTGGCCCAATGGCCCGGGTTTGCCGATATTCATCCTTTGCAGCCGCCGGAAACTGTGCAGGGGATGCTATCCCTATTACACTCCTTAGAAGTGGCTCTAGCCGAAATTTCGGGGATGGACGCTATGACGCTCCAGCCGGCAGCAGGGGCCCACGGAGAATTGACAGGGATCTTGATCATCCGCGCTTACCTGGAGGCCAAAGGGCAAAAGCGGACGACTATACTGATACCCGATTCTGCTCACGGTACTAATCCAGCCACTGCGACCATGGCTGGATTCCAGGTCAAGGTCGTGCCTTCGGGACTGCGCGGAGGAGTAGACGTTGAAAAATTACGGGCTGCCGTCGATGAAAACACAGCGGGTCTGATGCTGACAAATCCCAATACCTTGGGACTTTTTGAAGAAGATATCTTAGAAATTGCAGATATTGTCCATCAAGCCGGGGGATTGCTTTATTACGACGGTGCAAACATGAATGCCATCATGGGTAAAGTTCGACCGGGGGACATGGGGTTCGATGTGGTGCACTTGAATTTGCACAAAACATTTTCTACGCCCCATGGAGGGGGCGGACCCGGAGCAGGTCCGGTAGGAGTTAAAAAGGAACTGCAACCTTTTTTGCCAGTGCCACGTATTGCTGGGCAGGAAGGCGAATGGTATTGGGAATACAACCGCCCCCAGTCGATTGGAAAAGTAAGGTCGTTTTACGGAAATCCCGCAGTGCTTGTCAGAGCTTATGCTTATCTTCGGAGTCACGGCGCCCAAGGTTTGCAAGAGGTGTCGGAGACAGCAGTGCTTAATGCGAACTACCTGTTGCATTTGCTAAAGGAACGTTACCATACGCCTTTTGATCGTACGGTTAAACATGAATTTGTATTATCGCTGAGTCATCAAAAGAAACGGGGAGCAAAAGCTTTGGACGTCGCTAAACGATTGATCGATTACGGAGTGTACCCGCCTACAGTGTACTTCCCTTTGGTTGTCGAAGAAGCTTTGATGGTAGAACCTACGGAAACGGAAAGTAAAGAAACTCTTGATGCATTTGCGCGATCGATGATTGATATTGATAATGAAATCGATGCCAATCCACAGTTATTGCACCAGGCTCCCCACCACACGGTAGTGAGCCGCCTCGATGAAGCCGGGGCAGCTCGGCGTCCGATTTTGAGTTTTTTTTCAAAAAAGGCTTGATTAAGACCATGAGGAATTCATGAAAAAATAAGGAGGATGTCCATGAGCCGGAGAGATATGGAGGTATTAGCTCAGGTTGACCCCGATGTGTACCAGGCTATTCTTGACGAAGAGGCACGACAGTCCGGCCATCTGGAATTGATTGCGTCCGAGAATTGGACTTCCAAAGCGGTAAGGCAAGCTGTGGGTTCGGTGATGACTGACAAATACGCTGAAGGATATCCCGAGCACCGTTATTACGGCGGATGCGAATACATGGATGTGGTCGAGCGACTGGCGCAAGAGCGCGTCAAACAATTGTTCTCCGCGGAGTATGCTAATGTTCAGCCTCACGCCGGGGCTCCAGCGAATATGGCCGTTTATTTTACCGCCCTAAAACCGGGAGATAAAGTGTTAGGAATGAACCTTACGCATGGAGGGCATTTGACGCACGGCAGCCCCGTAAATTTCTCGGGAAAACTGTACCACGTGGAAAGTTATGGAGTCGATCCCGAAACCGAACGACTGGATATGAACCAGGTTCAGCAGGTTGCGAAGTCTTTTCAACCCGACATGATCGTGGCGGGTGCCTCTGCTTATCCCCGAATTCTTGATTTCAAAGCGTTTCGCGAGATTGCCGATGAAGTGGGCGCTCTCTTGATGGTGGACATGGCGCATATTGCCGGGTTGGTTGCTGCAGGTCTTCATCCCACTCCTGTCGGCATTGCCGACTTCGTGACGTCGACGACGCATAAAACGTTGCGTGGACCGCGCGGCGGATTCATTTTAAGCAACGAATCATGGGGGAAAAAAATCGACAAGACTGTTTTTCCAGGACTTCAGGGTGGCCCTTTAATGAACCTGATTGCCGGGAAAGCTGTGGCGTTTAACGAAGCTCTGAGTCCGGAATTTCGACAATATCAAGCGCGAGTCGTGGAAAATGCACAAGTTTTGGCAGAAAGACTGACGGAACAGGGGGTGCGTTTGGTATCCGGCGGCACGGACAATCATCTCTTGCTGCTTGACGCTAAACACAGCGGCATTACCGGTCTCGAAGCGCAAAACCGGTTAGCTCAGGTGGGAATTACTGTCAACAAAAATACAATACCGTTTGAAACAGAAAAACCCACCATTACGTCAGGAATTCGTCTCGGAACACCGCAGGTTACAACCAGAGGATTTGGAACTGAAGAAATCGGTATCCTGGCGGATGTTATAGCTCAGACTATTAAGGCTTCATCCAACTTTGATCCGGAACCGCTTAGGCGCCGTATTGAGAGATTGGCACAGGACTTTCCTTTGCCAGGATTAGATTCAGCATGAAAGTAGCTATCGTCAACGGCCCGAATTTGGGAACTCTAGGGCGGCGCCAGCCCCACATCTATGGCAATCGCAGTTGGGATCAGATTGTGGAGGCTTTGAGGCAGCGGTTTAAAAACTGTACGCTGGTGGATTTTCAATCGAATCATGAAGGTGCGGTTATCGATTATATTGAAGATCTTGAGCATCAAGGGGTAGAAGGGTTAGTGATTAATCCGGGAGCATGGACTCATCAAAGTTATGCCATCCGAGACGCTCTAGCTGCTCTTTCTATTCCTATTATTGAAGTGCACATCAGCAATATTTACGCGCGTGAGGATTTTCGGTCTCATTCTTTGATCGCACCTGTCGTGACCGCTCAAGTGAGCGGTTTTGGGGCCGACGGATATCGTCTCGCGGTGGCCTATTTGTGTGAAGAGAATCTTTAATCAACTTTCGAATGCCAGAAGGGGGCGTTGTGTGTCTCGCATTGATACGTTGTGGAAAAATTGCCGATCCGAAATCGATGCTTTTCTTATTTGTTCTCAACAAAATCGCTATTATTTAAGCAACTTCACGGGATCTTCAGGGTGCATTTTAGTAAGCGCCGAACACAGATTTCTTTTAACCGACTCCCGCTACCGAGAGCAAGCTGCATTGGAAAGTCCTGAGTTCGAGGTGAAAATTGGCAAAAGGTTCTATGATGAAGTCTCGGAATTAGCTCGAACTCGAGGATGGAATCGAATTGGGTTCGAGGCTGAACATATGACAGTTCAGGACTATTTGCAGCTTCTCCAACGATATCCGGACGTACAGTGGCTGCCAATGACGGGAATTGTTGAAAGGCAAAGAGGCATTAAGGATAAGAAAGAGATAGAGTATCTTCGGCAAGCTGCTCAAATTGCAGACCAGGCATTGTCTTTGGCTTGGGATCATTTGCGCCCGGGAGTTTCAGAGCGACAGTTTCAGTTAATTTTAGAGCATGCCATGGAAAACCTGGGATCACAGGGGATATCCTTTCCTACCATTGTGGCTTCGGGGCCTCGTGGATCAATGCCCCATGCTAAACCAACAGATCGAGTTTTTAAAGAAGATGACTGGGTTACTATTGATTTTGGGGCAGTCGACCACGGATATCATTCCGATGAAACGGTGACGATACCAGTGACAAAGAAGGCTTTATCCGGACAATTGGCAGTCATTTATGATATTGTATTACAGGCTCAAAACGCAGGCATCAAGGCACTTAAGCCCGGCGTCAGCGCGTCACAAGTTGATGAAATTGTACGTGGCGTTATTATAGAGGCAGGGTATAGTGAATATTTCGGACATGGAACCGGTCATGGCGTGGGATTGGATGTTCATGAGGCTCCGTTGTTGGGGCCCAGTTCACCGAAAGATATGACCTTGGAAGCGGGCATGGTAGTCACCATTGAGCCCGGTATTTATTTACCTCAGGTGGGCGGTGTGCGTCTAGAAGACATGTTGCTAGTGACGGCGGAGGGAAGTACGCGTCTGACTTCATGGGATAAAGAGTCGTGAGCGTCGCATGTTAGTTTGGAATGGGAGTGATTTTTGCCGGTGATTTCTTCTAACGATTTTCGCAATGGTGTCACAATCGAACTGGATGGGGTTCTGTATCAAGTGATAGAATTTCAGCATGTTAAACCAGGAAAGGGATCAGCTTTCGTGCGCACCAAGCTGAAAAACCTTCAAACAGGCGGGGTCGTCGACCGCACGTTTAACGCGGGAGAGCGCGTACCTCAGGCTCGCGTGGAAAAGCGCGAAATGCAGTTTCTTTACTCTACCGGAGACGACTACACGTTCATGGATACAGAAACCTTTGAACAGTTGACTCTACACAGCACCGATATCGGCGCCGGGGTCCGGTTTCTCAAAGAGAATATGATCTGTTATGTCATGTTGTATAAAGGGGCCAGCATTGGGGTAGACCTTCCCAATAGCGTGGATCTACAAATTGTGGAAACGGAACCGGGATTCAAAGGCGATACCGCAACGGGAGGAACCAAACCCGCTAAGTTGGAAACGGGTGCCGTGGTTAAAGTACCGTTATTTGTGGAGCAAGGAGAAATCATCTCGGTGGATACGCGGACTGGACAATATCTGGGCCGGGCTTAGAATATTGCCGTCAATTGACGTTTCAAAGGACTGGGATCATTCCCAGTCTTTTTTTACATGAAAATATCTATGCCAGGAAATAGTATTGACTGTAACGTCTAAGGAGGAGGTGTGATGAGTGGCAGATCTTCGACGCAGGGTTTCACATTTGGTCAGCCTAGCCGAACGATACGACGTGGGTTCTAGAAGTCGCGAAGGAAAAATTATAGAAGAGATGATTGGTGTGTTGCGAGATTTGGCGCTAGATGTTGAGGAAGTGGCAGTGAATCAAGCGGAGATTGAAGATTTTCTTGAGGAACTGGATGGAGATTTGTTGGATGTTGAAGAAGAGGTCTATAACGATGATGAAGATGGAATGACCGACTTCAATGTCGAGGATGATGATACACTGATGAATGAGGAGTTGGTGAACGACCAGAAGGAGGAGGATGCGTCTTACATCGCGTTAGAATGTCCCCTGTGCCATCAAGAGTCGTCCTACAATCATAGACTTTTCAGTCGCGATGGAGTTCAACTCTCCTGTCCTCATTGCGGCAACGTGATCTTTGACAGCGACGAAGACTGTATCATCATGGAAGAATCCGACGACGAACACTCGTTTGGATCTTATCGTTAAATTCCTGTTGTGTTTGCATTGCATTATCCAAGCCCGTGGCGAAAGCCGCGGGCTTTTGAATTGTCTAGCATAACTTGTCTATGACGTCCATAAATATCAAACAACTGGAACCGAGATCCAGTGAATGAACAGGAGTGAAAGTGATGGAACCTTGGATATATCTTCCTAATCCATGGAGAGACGCCATTTTGGCGTTGCCCGGGGAATTCCTGGGATTATTGGAAGAAGTGCGGCTTAGACTGGATCGTCCTGTTTATTGCTACACTACGAATGACGTGATTCCACTGGAAGTGGACAATCAACTGAGGACCGTTAAGGAAAAAGATTTGGACCACATCATCGGGATTATTGCTGAGCATTCTTTATATGCCCGTACCGAAGAACTTCGACAAGGATTTCTCACTTTACCCGGAGGTCACCGTGTAGGGGTGGCGGGAAAGGCTGTTTGGAAGGACGGCCACATCGTGACAATGACGGATATCTCCGGACTGAATTTTCGGCGTGCCAGAAATGTCGCAGGAGCAGCAGCGGAGCTTGTTAGCATATTTCGCTGCCAACATCTTAGCGTAGAATCCCTTTTGGTTGCAGGCCCCCCGCGTAGTGGCAAAACAACACTCTTGCGGGATTTAGTTCGGATATTCAGTGATTATGGAGAGCGGGTTACGGTGATTGATGAACGTTCAGAATTAGCGGCATACCATGGTGGCCATTACGGTTTTGATTTAGGAGCACACGTCGACGTGCTGGATGGATGGGCAAAAGCTGAAGGTATAGTGTTGGCCATACGCACGCTCGGCCCGGATCGGATTGTTGTGGATGAATTGGGAAATGGAGAAGATTGGCCTGCGGTCGATCAGGCTCTTTCTACTGGGGTGAAAATCGTGGCGAGTGTTCATGCCGGCACATATGCGGATCTATGCCGCAAACCATCGCGAAGGTTGCCCGTGCTTCATTTGTTTGATTCGATAGTGATTCTCAAACGCTCAGGGATTCCGGGCGCGGTACAAGAAATCTGGCATAACAGCCAAAGAATTTGGCCAGACGCCTCATGAAACTGATGGGAGCTATATTGGTGGTCGTGGCAGGCTGGTGGCTAGGACGTCTTTTCGCGGCTCCCTACCGTCAGCGAATTAAATGCTTGGAACAAGGTTTGGGCTTACTCGAGCAGTTGCGTTCTGAAATCGGGTGGCACCACCGGGTACTCGTAGAGGCTTTCCAACGGGCTAGCCATTCGTATCCTGCCTACGAGCCGATGGCTCAGTCTTTGTTCGAACAAATTGCCCAGCACGAGAGTGATTTTGCGACGGCGTTTCAAAAGGCTTTGTACCGTGTTACGGGTCTGTGGGAGTCGGATCGGCAAATTTGGAGCAATTTAGCACAAATGCTAGGCAAATCCTCGGTGGACTATGAGCTCGAATATCTGCAGCAGACCCGGGAGGAATTGGCGCGGCAACTGGGTGAAGCCAGGACACAAGGATCAAAAACAGCACGCATGCTTGAAGTCTTGGTCTCTTTGACGGGTGTTGCTATCGTGATCGTTCTTATCTGAACAAACGGAGTGAAGATATGACGAACAATATTGATTTAATCGTGCGTCTTGCAGGCATTGGCATTCTAGTGACGGTAGCGTACAGCGTGCTAGAACGACTGGACCGAAAAGAATGGGGACAACTGGTTGCATTGGCGGGCGTAGCCGTAGGTTTTCTTTTAGTTCTGCGGGAAGTTCAGCAACTCTTCAATACCGTACGCACCCTGTTTAACCTGTAAAGAAGGAGAGGGAGCCGTTGCAAATCATCCTCAAGCTCGTATTTCTCGGGATTATCGGAACCATTTTGCTCGTGGTCATCCGCGAAGAACGACGGGACATCGGGGTTATTTTGCGACTGGCCATTGGGGTTGCTCTGCTTCTTTTACTGCTCAGCCCCTTATCCCGTGTTTTGTCGGGGGTTTTGCAAGTCGTGGATCAAGTGAAAATTCGCGGTTTGTATCTGGGGCTCCTCCTCAAGGTAATTGGAATTGCCTATCTGGCCACTTTTGCCGCGCATATTGCCAATGATTCTGGAGAAGCCGGCATAGGATGGCGAATTGAAGTCGGTGCCAAGATTGTCATTTTGGCTCTCGCTTTGCCTCTAATCAGCGCGATCTTGCATACGGTCTTGAAAATGATTCCTTCGTGAGGAGTGGGGGACATGCGTAAACATTTTTGGGTTGTTATGTTGGCGATAGGGATGATCGGGTTTTTTTCCCCCGTCGCCTTTGCCCAATCCATCAATACACTTGTCCAACGGCAACAGCAAAATATTAATACCCAGTCGCTGGACCACCAAGTCTCCCAGCTTGTTAACCCGTATCCCCAAATCCATGTGCCTACCGTGTCTGAAATTGTGTTCGCGCTGCTCCACCATAGAAATCCTTTTCCTCTCAATACATTGTTCTCGGCTATAACTCAAGCAGTGGGAGGCGATTTAGCGCAAGAGGGCCGAGTTCTAGGGATAATCTTTCTCTTGTCAGTGCTTGCTGCCCTCCTCTCCAGACTATCCGATTCCGTTGACCAATCGGGGAATCTCGCAGACCTGGCACAGATGGCGGTTGTTTCTGCCTTGATTCTGATTGCTCTGCATTCCTTTGGTGTGGCATTAGCGATGGTTCACCATCTTTTGACCGATATTGTGCATCTCATGGAGTCTTTAATTCCTTTGCTGATCGTGCTTATGGCAGGAAGCGGGGAAGTGGCTTCGGCCGGAATATTCCATCCCATCATGATGCTGACGGTAAATCTTGTAGCCGTGCTGACCCGATCGTGGGTGCTTCCATTGGTTCTCTTAGCCACCATCGTCGATTTAGTCGGACACTGGCTTCCCAATTTTTCGATTAAGAATTTGGCTCTGCTCTTGCGGCAGACAGGACTTACCTTGCTGGGTGGGTTGATGACACTGTTTTTGGGAGTGATGGCGGTGGAGGGATCGGCTGGGGCCGTTGCAGACGGGGTTAGCTTGCGCACTGGAAAATTTTTAGCGAATACGTTTGTTCCTGTCGTGGGCAAAGCGTTTTCAGATGCCATGGAGGCCGTTTTCGGATCCTCAATGCTCCTCAAGAATGCCGTCTCTGTCGTTGGAGCTTTGACCATCATCGTCTTGGTGGCCTTTCCCTTGATTAAACTGTTCATCATGATGATCTTATACCGCCTAGGCGCTGCCGCCACAGAACCTTTAGGAGTGCAAGGAGTCAATAAAACCTTAGAAACAATGGCGACCGCTATGGGATGGCTCTTAGCTATAACGGGGTCTGTGGCTTTGATGTTCTTCTTAATGATAACCGTCGTGTTAACGGCATCTAACGGAGCGGGTCTTTAAATGATGACATTGATTGGACATTGGGTTAAATCTCTCATCATTATCGTGCTTTTGGGGAATTTGGCTCAGTTCGTATTGCCTAAAGGTGATTTGAAGAGATATGCAGGGTTGATCATCGGTTTGGTACTGCTACTGGCTATGATAGCTCCCGCGTGGGGACTAATACATCGTTTGGAAAATCAACCAGCTTCCATGAGACTTTTGGGGCCAGGAAGCAGCGGCAATTTTCAGGCGGTCGTGCAACAGGAACAGATTGGCCAGGCCGAGGCAATGGTTCTTAACTATCCTCAAGTTGTTTCGTGTCACATTACTTACAACAACTCCGATCACTATACGGCTGACGTCAAGACCCGGTCTCTCGTTTCCTCTGAAACTTTGAAGACGTACATTATGGCAGCGTTGGCCGTGAGTACCGGTCGTAACCAAAATCAAGTCAAGGTACGCGTTGTTGTTGAGCATCCCTCATCGTCAAAAAAGCCGTCACCATAAATCCTGGAAGGGCTGGATAACCACAAAGGAGCGTAGACACATGGCAAATAACTTTCAAGAGTGGTGGAAAAAAATATCGAGCCGGGACCGCCCCCAGTTGTACAGCCTCATTGGCATTGGCCTGTTGGGTGTGCTGTTGCTGGGTTTCGGCAGTTTTGGTCCTTCGGTTCCTTCGCCCCCTCGCTCCTCGCAACAAGCTGTAACTAAGGGGCCATTAGTTCAACAAGAGCAAGAGATATCCCAACAACTTCGCCAGATTTTGCGAACGATTCCTCAGGTTCATGGAGTTTCCGTTGCAATAACTTTGAGTCGCAGCATGACCTCGCAATATGCGTCATCGAATGCCAATTCTCAAGGATCCTCACCGGTTGTGATCACAACGAATTCCGGAGAAACGGTTGTGCCCTTAGATGAAATAGGTCCGGCCGTTCAAGGGGTTGTGGTAGTCAGCCCATCGGCTCGCAATCCTTTGGTTCGAGCCGAACTGGCGCAAGCTGTGGAGACTTTGTTGCAAGTTCAACCCTATCAAGTGCTTATCCTTCCGCAGGCGTAAGTGTCATTAAAAATGTTGAGTTGAGAGGAGAAAAAATACATGAACCGTCCTCAAGTTGTAAGATTTGCAGCATTTGTCACCGTGCTGGCCGTGCTATTAGGTTATGTGGTGTATCACCGCACATCCCCAAACGCCACTGCGTATACCACGGTGACCTCTCAAAAAAAGCAATCCCACAGTGTCAGCAATTTGGAAAATTACTTTGTCAACTATCGTATGCACCGTGACCGCGTTATGACACAAGAAATCGCTACATTGAAGGCCTTGACCTCGAACCCGTCGATATCCCGTTCTGCCAAAGATCAGGCCACGGCCACAATGGTGAGAGACACACAGGAACTTAAGGCAGAGACACAGGCTGAAGGCCTATTGTCCGCACGCGGATTTCCTTTGAGTGCTGTGACAATTACCAAGAATAAGGCGGTTGTGGTTGTTGGTGCCAGTCACTTAAGTTCACAACAAATCGGTCGCATCGCCAATACTATCACTGAAGTAACAAGCCTGCCGCCACAAGATGTGGTGATTCTCCCCAAATCTTAATGCAGCCAATAAATTGGGGAAGGAGCATCATTTGTGCTCCTTCCCCAATTTTTTTGAATGGGGAAATTAAAATGTAAGAACCGTGTATCCATCTTGCATGCGGCGGGCAATTTCTTCGCCACCTCGAACAATTTTCGCTTCAAACATTTGATCAGGTGTCAGTCCCAGGTTTTGCATAGATTGTTCACAGATTGCAATTTCGATACCGGCCGCCTTCATAGCATCCAACTGTTGGGAAAATTGCGGTGAATTTTTTTGGTTGGACTTGAGAATCTCAATACCTGGTCCCAACACAAGCAATTCCACAGGCTCTTGCCCGAATTTCCTTAGCATCAATGTCATCTGCAGTATGGCGTTGGCCCTCACAAAGGCTTCTTTTCCCGTAGTCAATACCACCAAAGTAGGTTGTGTGTTCTGCACCGGATGTGGCCTCCTTCTTCCCCAGACTATTATTGAACAGCTTTACCATAGCACAAAGGCAATCCAGCACTCTTCCGCAAATCACGATGCTGTTCTCAATAAATGAAAGGCCGCCAGATTAGATGGCGAAGCGGAGTAAGAGAACATGAGCTGAGTGCGGTTTGGCGTGGGCCAAAGACAGGCTAGACAATCCCCCATGATTGTGGTCTAGTAATGAAAGAGAATCGGAGGTGCGAAGTTGTTCAAGAAGATTTTAGTCGCCAATCGCGGAGAAATCGCTATTCGAGTGATGCGGGCAGCCCGCGAACTGGGTATTAAAACTGTGGCGGTATATTCTGATGCGGATAAAGAGGCCATGCATGTAAAATATGCAGATGAAGCCTTCCCGATTGGCCCGGCGCCATCTAATTTGAGTTATTTACATATCCCGAATATTATTAACGCAGCCGTTCAAACTGGATCTGAGGCCATTCACCCCGGTTACGGATTTTTGTCTGAAAACCACCACTTTGCAGCAGTTTGCCAAACCTGGGGAATCAAATTCATTGGACCCTCGGCTGATGCTATCGAGAAAATGGGGATTAAAGCCCAGGCCCGCCAATTGATGAAGGAAGCTGGCGTTCCCGTCGTACCTGGTACTGAAGGCACAGTAGAAAATCTAGACTCAGCCAAACTTATTGCCCAAGAAATTGGCTACCCCGTTTTGGTAAAGGCCTCTTATGGGGGAGGAGGACGAGGTATTCGCGTCGTAGAGTCTACGGAGGAACTTGAAGAGGCTTTGGAGCGAGCGAGTCGTGAAGCCAGATCGGCATTTGGTCAAGGTGATATGTATATTGAAAAGTACTTACGCCGTCCCCGCCACATTGAAATTCAGGTGTTGGCCGACGAACAAGGAAATATTGTAACCTTGGGAGAGCGAGAATCTTCGCTTCAGCGCCGGAGACAAAAGGTTCTCGAAGAAGCCCCGTCGGTGGCAATCACACCTGAACGTCGGGAACAGATGAGTCTTGCCGCTGTTAGGGCTGCTCGCGCCGTGAACTACACTAGTGCTGGCACTCTGGAGTTTTTATTGGACGAAGAAGGACAATTTTATTTCATGGAAATGAATACCCGTGTGCAAGTGGAGCATGCCTGTACGGAAATGGTAACGGGTATCGATATCGTCAAAGAACAAATCCGTGTGGCTCAGGGCCAGCCATTGTCGGTGACTCAAGACGACGTGGAGCTGCGGGGATGGTCTATCGAATGCCGGATTAATGCAGAAGATCCGGAAAACCAGTTTAGGCCTAGTCCCGGGAAAGTGACGGAGTGGCGAGAACCGGGCGGCCCGTGGGTTCGGGTGGATGCAGGTGCTGAAACGGGTTACCAGGTTCAGCCTTTTTATGACTCGCTGTTGGCCAAGCTTTTAACATGGGGGCGTACACGTGACGAGGCTATCGAACGAATGCGGCGGGCTTTAAGTGAGTTCAAGATTGAGGGAGTTAAAACAACACTCGGGTTGCATAAACAACTGATGCAAGATGAGGACTTTTGTGCAGGGAGAATCCACACCAACTTTTTGTCTGAACGAATTAAAGGCGCCTAAAGTTCTCGGTTTGGGTATGTTTGTTGGGTAGAAGTGGGAGGTTTTCTGTCACTGCCAAGAAAGGAGTGCAAACAAAATGACACAGGTGCCCCAAGAGTTGAAAACACAAGCTCGGGTGCGGGTGACTAATGATGTTATTGCCGCAATCGCTGGCATAGCAGCAATAGAAGTTCAGGGTGTCTCTGCCATGAGCGGAGGATTGGCAGGAGGAATCACGGAAAGGTTTGGGAAGAAATCCTTAGGACGCGGGGTTAGACTGGAAATGAAGGACACTAATGTGAACCTCGATCTGTACGTGGTGGTGCGTTATGGGTATAAAATTCCAGAGGTAGCTTCACGAATTCAGTCCCGGGTTAAGGAAACCGTCGAAACGATGACGGGACTTAGAGTATCGGATGTGAATATTCATGTTCAAGGGGTGTCCTTTGAGGAATGCGATGACACTGATGCAGTGGAACCAAACACGGAGCCTTAATGAAGGGCATATCATCCGGTTGAACTTCATATGGTAATCACAGTCTGTTTCTTTAAAATGGCGAAAAGGAGGGAAAGAAATGGCCAGGCATCATGCACGGGAAATGGCGTTGCGCGTGTTGTTCGAATACGACTTAGCCCATACCGATCCGAAGTCTTTAGTTGAGCGTCTCAACAGTCAGGATACCCGTGATCGCGAATTTGCCCAATCCATCGTGCATGGTGTGTTAGAGCATCAAGAACAGGTGGATCGGATTATAGCCCAATCGTCGGTGGACTGGCGTGTTCAACGTATGCCGACAATTGATCGCAATGTATTGCGGATAGCTGTTTACGAGTTGTTGTTCGAACCTAAAACACCGATTTCGGTTCTGATCGCCGAAGCTGTAGAGTTAGCAGGAGTTTATAGCACGGAGGACGCCAAACGTTTTGTGAACGGGGTTTTATCCTCAGCCGCCAAGGCGGTTCGGCCGGAGGGAGATCTGGATCGTATGGCAGAACCCGAGACAGATATGGAGTTATAAACTATATTGCACATAAATGCCTCAAAGTGTATAATGTAGGGCACTGAACGCACATTCACTAGTCATGAAGTCGCTCACGTGCTCGATGTGAACAGCAAGACGATTCAACGGTGGGATCGCGAGAGCCGACTCAAGCCGGCTGGTCGGACGGCCACAGGCCGTCGCTATTATACCGAAGACCAAATTCTGGCCTTTCGACATCAGCCACCGGTCACGACGAGTCCACGTAAGACGGTCGCCTATTGCCGGGTCAGTAGCCAGAGTCAGCGGCCCGATTTGAAGGACCAACGGCGTGCCCTGGAACAGTTTTGTACGGCATGCGGCCTCGCCCACGTGGAGTTTATCGAGGAAGTTGGTGGGGGCATGAACTGCCGCCGCAAGCAGTTTTTGGTCGTGATGGACGCAGTGGATGCCGGAGAAATTGGCACGGTGATTCTGGCCCATAAAGACCGGTTGACGCGGTTTGGTTAGGAGTGGTGCGAGCGATTCTGCCAGCAACACGGATAGGAGATTCTTGTTCGCAACCAGGAGCACTTATCTCCTGAGCAAGAGTTGGTCCAAGACTTGCTCACCATTACGCAGGTGTTTTCGGCGCGATTGTATGGGTTGTGGAACTATCGCAAAAGCTTCAGGGAGGCCATTCATGCCGACGTTAGCACACAGGATCCGGCTGGATCCGACGCCGGATCAGATCCGGTTCTTTAAGCAAGCCGTGGGCACCGCACGATTTGTCTGGAACTGGGCGCTGGCTGAATGGAACCGCCAATACGAGGCGGGTCAGCGGGTCAATGCCACGGCCTTAAAACCGCCATTTAACGCGATCCAGTATGAGCAATTCCCGTGGTTGCATGAGGTGCCGCGTGATGCCCATGCTCAACCGTTTGCGGATTTGGCCGGCGCATGGCAGCCCTATTGGGAGGCGCTAAAACAACGCCGCGAACGCCCAACGCCCAGCGCACGGACTCCGCGACTTCGCTGGGATCGTCCGACGTTCAAGAAAAAAGGCCAGGCACGCGATAGCTTTTATGTGGCGAATGGCAAATTTCACCTCGTGGATCGTCGGGTGAAACTACCGCAAATCGGGGTTGGGTTGCCATGCAGGACCCCCTGCGGTTTCCCGGTAAAATTTTGGGATCCCGCATCACGCGTCAGGCGGATCAGTGGTTTCTCTCCATCCAGGTGGATGTGCCGGATATCGTCTATTATTGTTATCGCACGGGGAACGGCATCGACGGAGCCGCTATGGGCGTGAAAATCTTTGTCACATTGTCGGATGGAGAAAAGATTGCCGGTCCCAAGGCCCTCCGGCGCTTGAAGATCCGGCAACGGGCGATTACTCGCCAGATGCAGGCGGCCAAAGCCGCCGTCGGTCTGACCCCGAAGGCTCCCCCGGAGCCGGAACTTGCTGAAAGCGCAAGACCGGCTGGCGCACGCGCATCTCCGCGTTTTCAATGTCCGGAGCGATTTCTTACACAAAACGTGTACCCGACTCGGCCGCGAAAACCCAGCGATAGGGAGCGAGACGTTATCGGTGGAAGGTATGATGCAAAACCATCACTTAGCACGGGCTATTGCCGATCAAGGCTTGGGGCAGTTTTTCGCGATGCTGAAATATAAAGCGGAGCGTTACGGCACACAACTTGTGGCAGCCGATCGCTGGTTCTCCAGCAGCAAACTCTGCTCGACCCCGGGGTGCGGCTATCTCCAGAAGGACTTGACATGGCAAGATCGGGAATGGACCTGTCCGTCCTGTGGTACCGGCCACGACCGTGATGTCAATGCGGCGCGGAATTTGGCACGGCTGGCAACCGAAACGGCTCTACCTGTGGCGACGGCTTGGGCAACGAAGCCGACGAATCCGTCAAGAGACGGAATCGACGGGAAAGTCACGCCTGTCAGAGACGAAGCGAGACCCGCTGGCTATAGGCTGGAGGCTTCGGGGCAGGAAGAAGTCGGTGTGCACCATCGCACACCGATTTTATAGCAGTAATTTCATAAGCGGTCATCTCAAAAGTGATACTCTGTCATCAATCGATTCCGTGAGAATCCGGACTTATCCACGGCCTTGCCTTTGACCACCGGGTAGAGAAGCTCATGAGAATCGCATGGTGGATGCTTTTTCTCCCTATTGGTAAGCGTCTTGCGAGCGAGCTTTTCGAGAAACAGGAGAATTTGGAGATTGATGATGATACAGGCAAATTCTGGTTGTGTGATGGGATTTGACACAAGCGCATACACTGCCTCAGTAGCCTTAGTGGCGAAGAACGAAGTAATCTTTGAAGGTCGCGAAGTTATTAAGGTCCCGCCTACGCGGCGGGGGGTACGTCCGTCGGATGCTGTTTTTGCACATGTGCAAAATCTTCCGAAACTCATTGAAGGCATGATGCACCACAGCCGTGGCCACCAGGTAAGAGGCATTTGCGTTTCGGCCAAGCCGCGACCCGATCCGCATTCCTACTTGCCGCCTTTTACGGTAGGAGTCAGCTTTGCTAAATCTCTGGCCAGTGTCTACCAAGTTCCCTTAATGTTGTCAACTCACCAGGAAGGACATATTCAGGCAGCATTATGGAGTATTCATCATGAAGAATGGGAAAAGTTTTCTGCGCTCCATATTTCCGGGGGTACCACTGAATTGCTCCAAGTCCATCGTAATAATGTGGGCGGATTGGATATACAAACCATAGCTGCTACCGATGATCTTTATGCAGGGCAGTTGGTGGACCGGATTGGAGTGCTTTTAGATCTTCCTTTCCCCAGCGGACCATATTTGCAGGATTTGGCACGAAATAGCGTGCATCCCGTTGTTCTCACGATTCCCAAGGTTTGGTATGATGGGTCACGATGGCGGACTAGTTTTTCCGGACCGGAGGCGCAAGCACGCCGTGCGTGGAATGAGGGAGCGAAGAAGGAGGATTTGGCCCGAGGCGTGGAACTGATTTTGGCTCATGCTTTGGCTCGTCTTATTGAAAAAGCGAAACCTCTGTGGCCATTAGTTGTAGTAGGGGGTGTTGCCGCGAACGAGACCCTTCGAAGCCAACTTCCCCTCTTTCTCCCAAGCCCTCAGGATGTCTATTTCGCAAGTCCTGAATTGAGCCGGGATAACGCCGTGGGGATAGCGCGTTTGGGCTATTCGGTATTGATGGAATAAATTCCTCGGATTGTGCTTCTGGTGAAGGGAATTTTGGTTCGTGAAAATGTTGTGTAGGATGCTAGGGATTGCGTGATTACACACAAGGAGCTAGACAGATAGTGATATTAGACGGAAAGGCCACTTCTCAGCTGATTCGGGAAGAGTTGGCAAAAAAAATTGAAGAGAATTACCAAAGGACCAACCTGCGACCGGGATTGGCTGTCGTTTTAGTAGGAGAGGATCCGGCTTCCAAAATTTATGTTCGCAACAAACAGCGCGCTAGTACCCAGGTGGGCATGGATTCCCGTCAAGTGGTTCTGTCCGGCAACTCTACGACAAGCCAGGTTCTCGAGAGCATCGAGATGTTGAATCAAGATCCGACTATTCATGGTATTTTACTGCAATTGCCGGTACCCCCACAGGTTGACGCGGGACTGATTCTTAAGCATTTGGATCCCCGCAAAGATGTCGATGGTTTGACGCCTGTTAACATGGGACAGCTTATGGCAGGGCAACCAGGACTAAGACCTTGCACGCCACTTGGCATTATCGAACTTCTGGACCGCTATCAAGTGCCATTGGAAGGAAAACGAGCCGTGATGATCGGTCGTTCACAGTTGGTCGGACGGCCTTTGGCATTAATGATGATGGAACGCAATGCCACGGTGACCATTATCCATTCCAAAACACGCAATCCTTGGGAAATTTGCCGGGAACAGGACGTGGTTGTGGCAGCAGTCGGGCATGCCAAGTTGGTTGAAAGTCATTGGATTAAACCCGGGGCCATCGTTATAGACGTGGGAATCAACCGCTCGGAGGAAGGCCTTGTGGGGGATGTCGATTTTGAGGGGGTCCTTGGTGCGGCTGCTGCCATTACCCCAGTCCCAGGAGGCATAGGTCCCATGACGATTGCCATGTTGCTGCAAAATACTTGGCAGGCCTTTCAGGAAACGGTTGGAGCATGAACGACGGGGCAATCAGTGTTCATGAACTTGTTCAGGGAATTCGCAAACTTGTGGAAAGTGTCCCGCAATGGCAGAAATTGTGGGTTCAAGGAGAGTTGTCTGGTGTCAAACACCACAGCTCGGGTCACTGGTACTTTACTTTAAAAGATGAATTGGCCCAGATTCGCGGAGTAATGTTTCGCCGCGACGCGCAATCTCTGAGCAAACCCTTGGCCGACGGTATGTCGGTTTTAGTTTATGGGCGCGTTGGAGTTTTTGAAAGGGACGGGCAAACACAACTGTATGCGAGCATCATACAAGACATTGGAGCCGGTGCTCAGTTTCAAAGATTAGAGGCGCTTAAAAGAAAGCTTTACGAAGAGGGATTGTTTTCTCGTCCCAAGCGCGCGGTACCCGCTCTTCCCAAAGCCATTGGAGTGATTACATCGGGGAGCGGAGCCGCACGCTATGACATTGAGACCGTTACCGCAAGGCGTTTTCCTGGTATGCCCCTGAAACTCTTTCCGGTGTTGGTGCAAGGGGAAGGGGCTCCTCGGGCTATTGTTGAAGCGTTAGAACTGGCCTATAAGGAAGATATCAGTGTTCTGATTATCGGTCGCGGAGGCGGATCCAAAGAAGATTTGATGGCCTTTAACGATGAAAGGGTGGTGCGAACTGTAGCTCGCTCTCCTGTGCCAGTTATCTCTGCGGTGGGCCATGAGATCGATACCACTCTTGTAGATTTAGTGGCAGATTTTCGAGCGCCAACGCCATCGGCGGCGGCCGAAGTCGCTGTACCGGAAAAGGCCCGGTTGAAAGCTTGGCTAGATCAACTGGACCAACGTTTGCTGGCCGCAGTGACGAGGCGTTTGCAATGGGAGCGGACCCGCCTTCAAGGGTGGACCGCGCATGGAATTTTAGCGGACGGAACCAGACTTGTAAGCTCGCGCCGGGAGTTGTTAGATCGTTTGGACGAACGGATGGATCGGGCATGGGAGCGAATGATACACTCATGGCATTTACGTCTGGAAAAACTGGACGCCTCCCTTAAAGCTATGAATCCGACGGCGGTTCTGGTCCGCGGATATACTTATGTGTTGGATGAAGATGGTCAAAGCGTTCTCAGAGAGGATGTTCGTCAAGGACACCGATATGAGGTACACTGGTATAATGGGGGCTGTTGGATGAGGTCTGAAACATCGGGGAAAGAGGAAAATACGTGACAGAGGATAACGAGCTGGAACAATTTGAAGATATTGTTCTTCGGATCGAAAAGATTGTTCGGCAGTTGGAGGAAGGTCATCTTTCTTTGAAAGAAAGCCTAGTAATGTATGAAGAAGCCAAAAGCCTGAGTGAGAAAGCCAACTCACTTCTTAACCAGGCCGAAAACTTACTGAAGCCCCGGATAGAGGCATAGGCGTGGAGATTGAACAGTGGCTCGCGGCTAGCCGCGAAACGATTGAACAGTGGATCAAAGAGGACGATGTTGTGCGCCAAGCCAAGCCAGAGACTGTGGAGGAAGCGATGCGTTATTCGCTGTTGGCAGGGGGCAAACGCCTCAGGCCGCAACTGGTCATGGCCAGTACAGCCTATTTGGGTCTTCCTCCTGATACCTTCCGCGAAGTAGCCTTGGCCGTTGAATACATTCATACGTATTCGTTAATTCATGACGACCTTCCAGCAATGGACAACGATGATTTGCGGCGCGGTCAACCGACGGCACACAAGGCGTTTCCGGAAGCCATGGCAATTTTGTCTGGGGATGCGTTATTAACGGAAGCTTTTGTAAAAATGAGCCGGATTCAAAATGCGAAAGCCGAAGATGTCCTTTCGGCGATTGCTTATTTGGCAGTTGCTGTGGGACGGGAAGGGCTCATCCGGGGGCAGGTCATGGACTTGGCTGCGGAACACATCGATTTGGAATTACCCGACCTGAAAATAGTCCACCAGAACAAAACGGGCGCACTGTTTCGAGCGGCTTTGGTGATTCCCGCCTTGTTGAGCGGCAACTACAGCCGTCAACAGGCGCTTAGTCAGTATGGCGAACATTTTGGTTTAGCGTTTCAAATTGTGGATGATATCCTGAATGTTGTTGGTAGTTCCGAGTTATTGGGTAAGAATATTGGTACCGACAATGAGCGCGGAAAAGCAACGTATCCCCGTATAGTAGGACTCGAGCAGGCTCGGCATTTGGCTGATGACCACCGAATTCGGGCAAAGATTGCGATTGGTTCTGAACCCGGAGCCGAAATTTTGCACAGTTTGATCGACTTCGCGGTGGACCGTCAATGGTGAGGAGGGTGTGTGGTGGAGACAAATTTGCTGACATCAATCAAATCCCCTAAAGATATCCGCAACTGGCCTGTTGCGCAATTGGAGGAACTGGCCAGAGAAATTCGCCAGGTTATCATTGAGACCACGGCTCAAACTGGGGGTCATATTGGGGCAAGCCTAGGAGCTGTCGAATTGGCAATCGCCCTCCATTATGCGTACGATACGCCGCACGACAAATTGATTTGGGACATCGGACACCAGGCCTATGCTCACAAATTGCTGACCGGTCGTGGCGAAAATTTTACCACCTTAAGGCAGTTGCATGGGTTGTCCGGGTTTCTGAAACGTCGTGAGAGCGATTATGATGTGTGGGAAGCGGGCCATGCGTCGACGTCACTGTCGGCGGCCATGGGGATAGCTAGCGCGCGTGACTTACGTCATCAGGGTTATAGAGTGGTCGCGGTAATTGGTGATGGGGCCTTGACTGCGGGAATGGCCTGGGAAGCTATGAACCAAATAGGGCAGACGAAGACGAATCTGGTTATGGTGGTCAATGACAATTCGATGTCGATTGCCCCGAATGTCGGCGCTTTTTCGCGGTACTTGACAGAGTTGCGGGCAGCTCCAGCCTACACACGTATGAAGCAAGAGGTTGAACAATTGCTCGATTCCATTCCGGTGTTTGGGGGTCCCTTGCGCAAATCGGCGGAGCGCATAAAGGACCTGTTACATCGGGCAGTTTTGCCCCGCAACGTGTTTGAGGAACTGGGATTTAAGTATTATGGACCCATCGATGGACATAATTTGGCTGAATTAATTCCGGTTTTACGCAATGCTCAACTGGTAGAAGGACCTGTGGTCGTTCATGCTATTACCCAGAAAGGTCACGGATATCGGCCTGCCGAAGAACGGCCTGGTGAATTCCATGGCCCGGGCCCCTTTGAAATTCATTCCGGAAAATTTATCAAGAAAACGCAACCTCGGTCGTACAGCCAGGTATTTGGTCAAACATTGGTGGAGTTGGCCCAAGAGCATCCTGAAATCATCGCAATCACAGCCGCAATGCCTGATGGGACAAAGCTTGATCTATTCCAGAAAGCGTTTCCCCATCGGTTTTTTGATGTAGGAATTGCTGAACAACATGCCGCTACTTTTTCGGCGGGACTGGCCGTGGGAGGGATGCGTCCCGTCTTCGCCGTCTACAGCACTTTCTTGCAAAGGGCCTATGACCAGGTTATTCATGACATCTGTCATCAAGATTTACCCGTCATATTGGGTGTAGACCGGGCTGGATTGGTTGGAGGTGATGGAGCGACTCATCAAGGAGTGTATGACATCACTTTTCTCCGGGCTATACCCAATATGGAGATTGCCATGGGCAAAGACGAGCTGGAATTGCGGCAATTACTAAGAGCAGCTTTGGACATTCCTCACCCCGTAGCTCTGCGCTATCCTAGGGGGGCAGGCAGGGGAGTCGATTTGAATGGTCCTTTGGTTCCGATTCCCTGGGGAAAGGGGGAGTGGCTGGCAGAAGGGGAAGACGCCACGATTGTCGCCATAGGGCCAATGGTCTATCCCGCCTTGGCCGCAAGGGACATTCTTGCGCACGAAGGCTACCGCATTGGCGTCGTTAATGCGCGGTTTATCAAGCCGTTGGATACGGAATTATTACGGCAAGTTACCCACGAAACGGCGGCATTAATAACTCTCGAAGAACATGCTGTGGCGGGCGGTTTCGGGTCGGCCATTAATGAATGGTGTCACGACCAAGGGCTATTCTTGCCTGTTTTCAACGCCGGTCTGCCAGATGAATTTATTGACCAGGGATCAACCGATTATTACTGGAATTTGTATGAACTTAATGGGGAAGGGATCGCACGGAGGGTGAGGGCGTGGCTTCCGCAAGAGGAAAGAATCAAAAAGCAGATCAAATGAATCAGCGTTTGGATCGGCTAATGGTTGAACGGGGGCTTGCGCCGACACGTTCCAAAGCGCAAGCCTTGGTTATGGCTGCCCAAGTTTTTGTTAACGGAGAAAAACTTACCAAGGCAGGAACTTTGGTGAGTAAAGATGCACGGATTCAAGTTCAGGGCCCGTCCAATCCTTATGTGAGCCGGGGGGGCCTGAAACTGGACAGAGCTCTGGCCTATTTTGATTTAAATCCTCGCGGATGGAAAATCATTGACGTAGGGGCGTCCACCGGCGGGTTTACGGATTGTTGGCTTAAGCATGGGGCAGAGCATGTGTGGGCCGTGGATGTCGGCTATGGACAGTTGGATTGGCAACTACGCCAAGATCCCCGGGTTACCGTATTGGAAAAAACCAATGCGCGTTGGCTTACCGCCGATATTTTGCACATGGATCACGCTGTAGACGCTGCTTCCATAGATGCGTCATTTATTAGTATGGTGCTGCTGCTCCAGCCTCTGCATGCTTTGGTGAAAGACAACGGGGTGATTGTGGGGCTCGTCAAACCTCAGTTTGAGGCCGGACCGGAACATGTGGGAAAACACGGGGTGGTTCGGGATCCCAAGATTCATGTAGATGTCTTAGAAAAGTTTATTGACCAGGCCCAGGCTTTAGATTTTAGCGTATTGCGCCTGACTTTTTCCCCGATTCGCGGACCTGAAGGGAATATCGAATTTTTGAGTTTGCTTAGTAATCAAAAACTCATGACGACACTAACCCATCTGGATATTGTTGAAATCGTTGACCAGGCGTGGGATCAGGAGGAACATCATTGAAGCGGCTGTTAATTTGGCCTAATACGGATAAGGACCAAGTAAGAGGTTTGACGGGTAGGATTTGGCGGTGGTCTTTGGACCATGGTATTGACACCGTGATTCCGACAGTTTTAGCTGAAGCAGTGGGCTATTCCGACTTGGGACGCGATGTGGATGGACTAGCTGAGGGCAGTGTCGATGGAATTATTGTGTTGGGAGGAGACGGAACTTTACTACACGCAGCCAAAGCGCTCGCACATCTAAATTGTCCCATTTTAGGAGTGAATCTGGGCCACCTGGGATTCTTGACCGAAGTGGAAGTTCCAGATTTGTTGGCGGCATTAACGGCGATGGTCAATGGTCAATACGAAATCGATCAACGCTACCTTTTGGCAATGCGGGTGATGAGAGGGCATCGTGAATTGGCGCGTTTTGAAGCTATGAATGACGTGGTCGTGACCAAAGGGCCTTTTGCGCGTCTTATAAATTTAGAAACCTTCGTTGATGAAGCATATGTGACAACTTATCCTGCTGATGGTTTGATTGTGGCCTCTCCCACCGGGTCCACAGCTTATTCACTGTCGGCCGGAGGACCGATTTTGAGCCCGGCTTTAAGCGTCATGGTGGTGACCCCTATTTGCCCACATTCTTTTTTTGATCGGTCTATTGTCATAAATGGGGACCAGCAAGTCAAAATCAGGGTGCGAGCGATGCACAGGGACACGCTTGTGACAGTGGACGGGCAAGAAACCTATCCGCTCGTGGATGGCGACGAAGTGATAGTGGAAACCAGCCCCACTCGAATTCGGTTATTTCGGCGACCAGGATGGAGTTTCTTCCAAGTGCTCAGAGGGTGGCGAAAGGGGCATTAGACCATGCGTCATGATAAACGCACACGTCAATCATTGATTCAGGAAATTATCAGTGCACAGCCTGTTGAAACCCAGGAAGAACTTTCGGAAATTTTGGCGTCAAAAGGAATGCCAGCAACACAAGCCACAATTTCCCGTGACATCAAAGATCTGGGACTCATCAAAGTACCATACCGGGAGACGCACCGGTATGCCTTGCCGGAAGAACGGGCATTGGGGGCAACCAGGGACCGGCTCCGCCGACTTTTGCGTGAAGTCTTGACGGGCTATGCCGTGAGTGAGAATTTGGTCGTGGTCAAAACATTGACCGCAGGTGCTGAGGTTGTTTCTGAGGCGATTGACAAGATGGACTGGCCGGAGGTGGTAGGGACATTGGCTGGAGAAAATACCGTCCTCGTTGTGGCCCGTTCGAAAGAAGAGGCTCCTAAACTCGCGAAGAGACTTGAAGAGTTACGGTGAATGGATGTGTGATATGCTCAGCCTACTCAAAGTAGAAAACTTCGGGCTCATTTCTCAGGCGGAAGTGCAATTCGACAAAGGTTTTAACGCGGTGACCGGCGAGTCCGGTGCAGGCAAGTCGCTACTGTTAACGGCTATACCGGCCGTGTTTGGACTCGGAGCGAATCAGGACCAAATCGGCCCTTTTGGGTCCGGCTTCCGGATCCGAGCGGTCTTTTCCGTGCCTTTGTCTGACTCCTTGTGGGATGGACTGCGGCAATGGGGAATCGATGAGGATGATGTTTTAATTATTCAACGGGACATGAGTCAAGAAGGGCGTTCAACTTACCGCGTGCAGGGACAAATTGTTACCCGTCAGGCGGTAAGGGACTTGGCACCAAAATTGATTGACTTCAGTGGGCAACACCATGCTTTGCGTTTGTTCGAGTCCAATCAGCTTTTGTTGTGGCTTGATCGTTATGCGGGGCTGGAAATAAAGCGTCAGGAAACCGACAAGGCATATTTTGCGTGGAGAAATGCTAAGGCCGCCTACAGCACGTTAACGGCGAATGTGCCTAGCCCCGAGGTTTTGAGTGAGAAACGTCAGGAGCTGGATGAATTAAGGGATTTGCACCTTGATGTCGAGGAAGAAGAACGATTGACTAGAGATTTGGCTCGTCTGCATTCGCGCCACCGTCTATTAGAGTTGTTCCACAGTATAGAAGAGGATTTGGAAAACAATGAGTCCGCCAATGTCATTTCTTTGTTAAATCGCATGTCCCATAACGTAGCCAATTTGGCCCGTCTTGATCCCAGCAGTGGCAATGTAGGAAATCTGATGGAGCAAGCTATTGCCATAGTGGAAGAACTGCGTTCGGATCTGAATGAATGGGCAAGCCATCTGGACCAAGATCCTGGCCAACTGGACATACTAGAAACCCGGGCGAATGAACTGGCCCGGGTAAAACGCCGGTACGATATGTCTATTGAGGAACTATTATGGCACATACAATCTCTGCAAGAGGATTTGGCACGATGGGAAGACTTTGAATGGCAGGTACATATTGCGGAACGAAAATTGCACGACACAGAACAGGAATATTTCCGACTGGCCCATGAATTGTCGCGGGCTCGCCGACTTGCGACCCAAGGGGTCAGTGAAGAATTAACCCGTCTCGTTCAAGAAATGGAAATGCCGGCCTCTATGGTGCAATTTGGTCTTGAACCAGCCGAACCCACCGCATCGGGATTAGATCATGCGATTATTCTTTATGCTCCATCGACTCAGCAGGAGTTAAAACCCGCAACGAAAGTGGCTTCCGGTGGTGAGCTGTCCCGGATAGCCTTGGGAATGGCGGTAATGGGTGGAACCCAAGGATCGGCGAGTTTGATCTTTGACGAACTGGATCAGGGGCTGGGAGGACAGAGCGCGGCAAAAGTGGGGGTCCTTCTCAGGACCTTGGGGGAGCGCCAGCAGGTCATAGCCATTAGCCATCAGCCCTCGGTGGCCGCTAATGCCCACTACCAGTGGGCTGTCGTGAAAGTGCTGGACAACAACACTAAGGCCCAAAGTTCTGTAAAGTTCGTGGAAGGCCAAGATCGAGAACGTGAGATTGCGCGAATGCTGAGTGGTCAGTCTGACCAAATGGCCATAGAACACGCCCGACACTTGCTGACGACCCGGGGAAAACGGAGGGATTAACTTGCAATGGCTCCTGGACACGAACCGCGTGCTAGTCAGTGCAGTCACTGCCGCAGTGACCGCACAGATGTTGAAGTTTGTAATTTATCTCGTTCTCCGTCATGAGCCGCGTTACGAGCGACTGGTTGGAGCGGGGGGGATGCCGTCATCCCACTCGGCGATGGTTACAGCATTAGCCTCTTCCATTGGCTATCAATATGGCTGGAAATCGGGACAATTTGCTATTACGGCCGTATTGGCAATGATAGTGCTGTATGATGCGATCCATGTCAGGCGCGTCGTAGGATTGCAGTCGCGTTATCTCAACCTCGTATCTCGTTCTGAATATCTAGCGGACATTGAACGCGATTTTCCGGAATTTGTGGGTCATACGCCATGGGAAGTTATTGCCGGAATGATATGGGGTCTCATCACGAGCCGGGTCTTTTATTGATGACAGGTCGGCTAAGGAGAAGGGCATGCGGATATTAATAGCGAGCTTACCCATAGGAACCGGTCATGACAGCGCTGCCAAAGCGTTAGCGGAAGCATGTCTGGGGCTTGGCATGGATGTCGAATTCTCCGAGCATTTGGTGGGCAAAGCCCGTGTGGAGACCGGTTTGTACTTTTGGGCCTTGCAGCATATGCCTAGCCAATATGGTGCGGTATTTCGATGGGCGGACCACTCCCCCGCCCGCTGGGCCAGACACCGACAACGGTGGATGCATATTGGGAAGTCGCAATTAGAGGCGGTATATGACGCGTACCAGCCCGACATTATTCTGGCGACTCACCCCTTTGCCTTGAATGCTTGGTCAGGCATCAAAGCCATCCACCCTCACTTGAAAATCGTAGGAATTCTTACGGATTTATCTGTGCACCGATTTTGGTATGAGCCGTTAGCCGATGCTTATACGGTGTGGCTGCCTGAACAAGTCGAAGACCTGGCACGCTTCGATGTGCCCGAAGAACGGATATGGCGTAGCGGCATACCAATTCGTTCAGCTTTCCACGCGCCAAGGTGGGAACTTCCGTTATTTGCCCGCGACCCGATCGTGTTATTGGGAGGAGGTTTGGGAATGGGACCGTATTACCGAATTTTGCGGCATTTGGCGAGAGCCAATTATCCTGTGGTGGCCGTGTGCGGACACAATGAACGTCTCAGGTGGCAACTGGATCAGCACGCCTGGCCGAGCACCGTAACCATTGTGGGCTATGTGGAAAAGATGCCCTTATTGTTGCGCCATGCCCGCATTGTCGTGGGAAAGCCGGGAGGCGTGACGGCGGCAGAAGTGGCTCAATCGCGAGTTCCGTTTATTATGACGCACTGGATTCCCGGGCAGGAAGAAGCCAATCGCGACAGGTTGCTACGTCATCAACTGGCTCTTCGAGCAGACAGCGATTTATTGAAATGGGTTCACGAGTTGCTACCCGAAGATTCCCCGCTTCGCGCCAAAATTATTCAACAACAAAAATTGTGGGCTCGGCCACATGCGGCAATGGACATTGCGCAACACTTGCAAAGGTTGTAATGCATGCTTTCACGGTCAAATGTGGCCATTTATTGAGCGTCTAATGATATGCCCTACGTGTAATTATTCCTATTCATAGCGTGCTATAGGCAACGGATCTAAAAATTTGGGGTGATTTTTGCCATCACTCTGGCGTCAAAGTTAAACCTTGGTCGCAATTCCGGGCATGAATTCGCCCTGTTTCCGGGATCTTAAAACCGGAAAGCTATTTCAAAGGGGGTGAAGATCGGTGAAGCGACCTGGTCGTAAAACTCGTATCGCTGGAGTTGTAGGTGCGGCATTGGTGATCACTTTTGGGTTTCTGCCACCGGTGCGGGTATCAGTCAATTTGCCGCGCGCCGTGACAATCCCTTCAGGCCAAGGGATTTCTTTGCCCTGGAGCAACTGGCTTCGAGTAAAAAATAGCCCTATGCAAGCGATTTTGGTCAAATCCGGGGTCATCCATATCAGAGGGAATGCCCCGGGACATTTTGTGATCCACACGAAACTATTGGGCTGGATTCCGTGGCGGACGTTGCCAGTTGAGGTTACCCGGCCTGTGTATGAAGTGCCGGGCGGGCAATCGATTGGAGTGGTGGTGAAAACCAAAGGGCTCGTCGTGCAAGGATATGCACCAGTTTTGGTGAAAGGTCAGGAACTTGATCCTGCCAAAGACGCGGGCATAGATCCCGGAGATGTGATAATCGAGGCCAATCATCGTCTGCTCACATCGACGCGCATGTTACAAAGTGCTGTGCAGCAATCTGGCCAAGAGCACAAAACTTTAGCTCTCGGCGTAGAAGGTTCTCGGCGATTTCATATCCGGTATGTCAAACCGGTGTTCTCTCAGACGCAAAAGATTTGGCACCTGGGGATCATTGTGCAAGGAGGAACGACTGGCGTTGGCACTTTGACTTTTTATAATCCCAAAACGATGAAATTTGCTGCGCTCGGCCACAGTATCACGGACGGCCTAACTCGCGTTCCGATTAAAATAACGGGAGGGAAACTGACGGGAGCACGGATTGTGGGAATTATTGCAGGGAGTATGAATACCCCCGGGCAGAAAATTGGTGTGCTTGCGAATGGACATGACATCGAAGGCAAGGTGAAGCACAATGGAATATTTGGGATAACTGGCCATCTTATTCATAAACCTCTACAGGGTTTCCGTCGCGCTTTGCCCGTTGCCCTTCCAGACCAGGTACATCCTGGCCCGGCACAGATTGTCACGGTTCTTCAAGGGCAAAAAACACAATTATTTGCCATAAGAATTTTGAAGACATACGTGCAATGGCGCCCTCATACCAAAGGGTTATTATTTCAAGTGACAGATCCTGCATTGCTCACCCGTACTGGCGGTATCATTCAAGGAATGAGCGGAAGTCCTATTATTCAAAACGGACGATTAGTAGGAGCTGTCACTCATGTACTTTTGAGCCATCCGTCGTTGGGTTATGGATGTTATGCATACTGGATGGTGAAACAAAAATCTTTTTCTTAAGGCATTTTTGGCAGGATATTCGACACTTGGTGGCGAAATCGTTCGTCATAGTTCCCTAAACAGGAGGGGGCGAATCCATGGAAAAATCCCCGCAAGTAGCACTGGCAGTATGGGTTTTTTTGACCGTGACGACGGGACTAATGTGGGTGCTGCTGCAATATAGTCGCAATTTGTGGTATTACGCCCGTGCCACTTATTTGCATATTCTTTATCTCAAGCAACTGGGGCTACTGTCGTTTGATGACAATGGATGTAACAATTTAGAAGGAAAAGACTCTTCGCAAGATGAGCGGGATAAGGCACAATCGTAGGGGAAGGATTTGTGTTGATTTGTAGATAAATCGCAGGAGGCTAAAAAATGGCAACAAAGGTGTTGATCGCCGATGATAACCGCGAATTCTGCGAACTGTTGCAGGAGGCGATACGGGGTGAAGAAGGGCTGGAAGTGGTGGGTGTCGCGAGCCATGGCATGGAAGTATTGGAACTACTGGCTCAACAGCCTGTAGATGTTATTGTTCTCGACATTATTATGCCTCATTTGGACGGCATCGGAGTGTTGGAGCGGCTGGTTCAGATGGAATTGCCCAATACCCCACGTGTGATTGTCCTAACGGCATTTGGCCAGGAAACAATGACGCAGAAGGCGCTCGAACTGGGTGCCGACTATTTTATTCTGAAACCCTTTAACTTAAAGGTCTTGGCCTCGCGCGTCAAACAACTAGCCGCCACGGCTGCTTCATCTGGAAAGAAAACCAGTAGCTTGAGCGGAAAGTTAAGTGTCGTTCCCGCGAGAAATCTTGATGTAGAAGTGACGAACGTGATCCATGAGATCGGCATTCCCGCTCATATCAAAGGCTATTTGTACCTGCGCGAAGCGATTATTATGGTGATAAACCGGGTCGATTTGTTGAGCGGTGTAACCAAAGAGTTATATCCCGCTATTGCGTCCAAATACAAAACAACCCCCAGCCGAGTGGAACGGGCGATAAGACATGCTATTGAAGTGGCGTGGTCGCGAGGCAATGTTGATGTAATTAATGGAATTTTCGGCCATACTGTTAACCGGGACAGGGGGAAGCCCACCAATTCTGAGTTCATTGCAATGGTGGCGGATAAGTTGCGAATGCAAATCAAAGCTGGTTAAGCCCCTAAGGGGGCTTTTTGTTTTTCTGGGCATTCTGCTGGTTTACCGTTTTAGGTGTTTGTGACATTATGAGGAACGGAGATGGGATTTTGCGACTCCCATCATCCAACTAGACTAGAGTTCAGTAAAGAGAAAGGAAGTGAGTCCCACTCACTCGTGTGGGGTCGCGATGAAAATATTTGAGGCGATGGAACAGTATGGCCATGAGGAGTTGGTCTTTTGGCATGATCAGACAACTGGGCTGAAAGCTATTGTCGCTATTCATGACACGACACTTGGCCCAGCTTTGGGAGGCTTGAGAATGTGGCCTTACGAGACGGAAGATGAAGCTATCACTGATGTGCTTCGACTGTCCCGAGGTATGACATACAAGAATGCTGCAATGGGACTGGATTTAGGAGGAGGCAAATCAGTCATTTGGGCGGACTCCCGTCATGACAAGTCTGAAGCCCTGCTGCGGTCATTTGGTCGTCTCATTCAAAGTTTGGGTGGGCGGTATATTACTGCGGAAGATGTGGGAGTGAATGCCGATGATATGGCCATGATCTCCCGGGAAACGGAATTTGTGGGCGGATTAAAGGAAACTAGCGGCGATCCGTCTCCAGCAACGGCCCTAGGCGTGTTAGAAGGCATGAAAGCCGCTATGATGACGGCCTTCGGATCGGATGACTTTCATGGTAGAACTGTGGCCATCCAAGGATTGGGACATGTAGGCAGCTTATTAGGGAGGATGCTGGTCGAAGAAGAAGCCGAGCTTATCGTAACTGATATTCACCCCGAAGACGGACAGCAGGTTGCAGAACAACTTGGGGCAAAATGGGTTTCGCCTGACGAGATTTATGGGGTGAAGGCTGATATTTTTGCTCCGTGTGCTTTGGGGGCTATAATCAATGACGATACTATTCCACAGTTTCGGTGTAAAGTTATTGCCGGATCTGCGAATAACCAATTGAAAGAACCGCGTCACGGTCTGGAATTATTGCGGCGGGGGATTGTCTATGTTCCCGATTACGTGATTAATGGCGGCGGGGTTGTCAATGTGGCCGATGAGTTTCACCGCGATGGCTATCACAAAGAGAGAGCCTATTCGCGGGTACGTCAGATCGGCAAGCAGGTTAGTGAAATTCTCTTGCACTCCCAAGAGGAGAATATCCCAACCCAGGACGCTGCGGACCGAGTAGCCGAAAGGCGCATCCATGAATTAGGAAAGATTAATTTGACGTACATTCCCGAATAAAGGATAGTAAAATAAAGGACTGAGGGGAGAGGATATCGAAGTTAATAAAGATATCCTCTTTTTCTATTATGCCGGTTATAAAGGAGTTTCCGTGTTCATGAGTGGGGAATTTGAACAAGTCTCCGTTTCGGAGATTGAAGCACTCATCAAACGTTTGCCAACGGTTCTGCGCTGTCACGTTGCTGTCAATGAATGGGGAGCGGTGGAAGAAGTGCATGTACTAACGACTCTTGAACGCTCCCCGAAACAAATTGTCCGTGATGTAGAAAGCGCCTTATTGGCACAATGGGATTTACGGGTTGATCACAAGAAAATATCGGTGGCTCAAATTATTGATGATGGACCCATGGAACCTTTTCCACGGTTGACGGTCGCGGAATTCCGCATGGATTTGGATACCATTCACCAACGGGGGCAGAGTTTTGTCCGTCTTCAACCCAGTAATGATGACAATACATACTACGAAGGACATTGGCAAGGACACTATGTTCCCAGTCAGTATCACAATATGATGGCTTGGGCCTGCGTGGACGCGTTGAACCATATTCCCGAATTGAGGGAGCCTGTCGTATTGGCGGCATTGGAGACCTTCACAATGGCTGGCAGAAATGTCGTGGTAGTGGCCCTCAGTTATATCACATCGCGAGGACGCGAAGAAATGTTAGTCGGAGCAGCACCAGAACGGCGTGATGGTCCCCAGGCTGCAGCCGTAAAAGCGGTTTTGGACGCAATCAACCGGAGATTATCTGAAAAGCAACGACCTAAGCCAATCAAACGTCCTCCCAGAGATGGGGTTGATGGTGCTGAAAACGATACTCTTAGGAATGAAGACTAATCAAAAACATGAAGACTAATCAAAATCATGAGGAAGAAAGAGGGCGACGTATGTCCAGTGATAAATGGATTGAAGTTCCCCGTCCTAACCGCACAGATAAGGCGCGAGTACAGAATCCATCTTCTCGGAAAGCTGCGGCTCCACAAGCCGCATCGACAGGACCTGCGGGAAACCGGACAAGTTATGTTCAAGACGCATTTTACCAGCATCTCATGTCAGAACGCGCCCTGGTTGAAGTTGTGTTTATCGATGGGGAACCTTTGATTGGAGTTATTGACGGTTTTGACACTTATGCTATTTTGCTGTTAAGTCAGGGTGAAGAAATTCTGATTTTTAAATCTGCGATTCGTTATATTCATTTGTACTTGGGTGATGGAAATACAGAAAAAAACGTGTAAGATATAAAATATGTAAGAAGAGATAGTAGTTGGCTGGTTAGAGTTAAAATATTTTAACTAGAGTTGAAAAGCCATCACCAGTCAATGCGGTTACCAGGCCTAATTCGTCAGGTGGTAACCTAGACAAAAGCACAGCCATCAACGTGGAGAGAGTTATTAAGAATACTCGAAGATATTGAAGAAGGGATTTTTACATCTCATGGAGCACAGGTCAGGTCCGGAGCAATGGGTTTACCGTGGGAAGACAATATCAGTTAGAGTTGATCCGGTGCGAGTCAATAACACAATGACGACTCGCGAAGTTGTAGTCCGTGTTCCTGCTGTGGCCGTTATTGCTGAAACCAACGAGGCCCGACTCGTGGTCATAAGGCAACATAGATGGGCAGTCGGTCAAACTTTGTACGAATTGCCCGCCGGAAAAGTGGATGATGGGGAAAGCGCCATTTTGGCCGCCAAACGCGAATTGTTGGAAGAAACGGGTTATGGCGCAGAACGCTGGCAGCTGGTGACAACATTTTACCCAAGTCCTGGATATACTGACGAAAAGGTTTTTTTATACTATGCATCTGGTTTGTCATATACTGAAACTCGCCTTGATGAAGATGAAGAAATTGAGACGGAATTATGGACCCGGGCGCAAATTGAGCAATTTGTCCGATCCCCTCAAGAGGTGAATGGTATTGCATTGATCGGCCTACAATGGTGGTTGTGTCAAAAATTGGATAGAAGTCCGTGAGACACCCGCCCATGAGGAGGCGTTTTCCGTGGAATCGGTGCCGTTAATTGAGGATATCCATGCACAACTATTGGAAGCCAAGCATAATGGCCATGAAGTCCTTAAACGTTTCGGAGTTTGGATGCGTCAGCACCGGGAAAGACGAGGGTTCACGGTAACGGAACTAGCTCACCGCATCGGTGTGTCGCAGGTATTGATTACCCGTGTCGAACGCGGTAATGCGGTACTCAGTGAAAGTAAACTCGCTAAAATTTTCGAAACACTGGAAATCCCGCCAATTATATGGCGCCATTTTCAAGAACGACATGATGAACCGAGCCTGAATGAATTGGCCCATGCCTTACACACGCAACTGCAAACCGCACGGATTTGCTGCCCGCCCTTGTTGCTCGAGTTTGGCTGGTACGTTCGTCATTACCGTCACCGCAGAGAATGGACAGAAACTCAACTGGCGGTCAGAGTCGGTGTCACGAAACAGACCATCTGTGGAGTAGAACAGGGAAAGATGGTTCCGAGCGCCACCTTAATTACGCATTTAGCCGAACAACTCGAAATGTCCCTCAAGGATTGGCGGTTGCCGGCAAGTTATCACAATCAACCGGAACCGCGTGATTTGTTCTGGAACACGTTAAAGCGGTTTTGGGCTAATATGGATGACGAAGACAAGCTGGTTATCTTGCAATTGGTGGGCCGTTTGCGGCGCGACGAATTGCACGAGGATGACCAAGAGAATTGGCGATCAAGTGAAACAGAACTCTTGGGTCTAGATCCCTGACGATCATCATAGGCTGTTGCAAGGGGGACAGCCTATGATGACCATGCGTCCTATTACGATATGGGATGAATATTTTAGGCAATACCTGACACCTATCTATATGGCCTCGGCCATGTTTATTGTGGGTATGGTCTTTGGGGCCTTGGCCATTGAAACTTTGACCCGGGCAGATATTTTGTCGCTGTCAAGGTATATCCATCATTTCATAACGATAGAAACATCGACCACACCTCCTTATGCGACAATATTTCAACCGGCTCTCATTGGCAATCTTAAAATCTTGGGCCTATTTTATATTCTGGGCATATCTGTGGCAGGGATGCCGCTTGTCCTGGTAGCCTTATTTTTCCGTGGATTTGTCTTAGGCTTCACAGGTGCCTTTCTGATCTCATCTCTTCATTGGCAGGGAGTAGTCTTGGCTATCATCACCCTGGTTTTGCAAAACATATTTATTCTTCCGGCCCTCATCCTCGTCAGTGGTGTGGCTCTGGGCTTTTCCTGGCAATTGATTGCAACCAAAGGCCAGACGGAGAGAAGCTCCTTGGTTCAGAAGTTTGGTGCGTTCACCACACTGGTTATCCTCATGGCGTTGGTCATCATAGTGGGGAGTGCCGTTGAAGCCTATGGATCACCGTTTTTGATTCACATCGCGGGACGGTGGGGCATCTAAGCGTGGTCCGTAACGTATTGATGCCAGGTCATCAAGTCCTGAAAAGCCTTTTTGCTGAGTGCTTGGGCTTGGGCGGGAGAAATTGCCACAAACGACAATGTTTTTGCAGTGGGCCATTGCGCTAAACGCCATAATTCAGGACTGGGCAGTGTGGCTACTACCGGATATCCTCCGACGGTCCCGCGTTGATTAAGAAGAATAATGGGTTGAGCATCTGGCGGGACCTGGATGGCACCGGGAATGGTACCCTTAGACTGTTTCGTCGAGGATTCGACACGGGGTTTCACCGGAGGACCTTGGAGACGGATTCCCATAATATTACTGGCCGGGGTAATCATGTAAGTCCCCTGGAAAAGCGCATGAAGAGAGGAGGCTGGAAATTCGTCCGCATTGGGGCCCACAACCACTTGCAGGGGCGAATGATCAGTCCAAAGATCCTGAGACCATGATACCCGTGATGAAATCGACGCATCTACACAATGTTTGATCGGAATTTTGTCTCCTGCGCGGAGAGATCGGCCGTGCCATCCGCCAATTCCTGCGGTAAAGTCGGTACAATGGCTGCCTAAGACCGGAGAGATATCGAATCCGCCTCGAATCGCAAGATATGCTCTTTGGCCTCGAAGAGTTCCCAGGCTGATTCGTTCACCGGGCTGGGCCACTAACCTTTCTCCCGACTCCAATTGGTAGAGGTGAGAACCAATCCGGACATCCTGAACCCCTGCAACCGAAAAAACAATCGGGGTATCAGAAATGAAGTCTAAGCCTTGATAGGTCATTTCGATGGCTGCTTCATCCCATGAATTGCCGGCCAGGGTTTGGGCTACGGCAAACAAACGAAAATCTAAAGGTCCCGAGCGACTTAAGCCGAGATACTCGTATCCCCTCCGGCCGCTGTCCTGTATATGGGAAAAAGGCCCGGGCTTCAAGATTTCTATCATGTTCATGGCATCATCTCCCATAAATCGTGATGCTGAGGATTCCGAAGGAGTTCATCATACTCATGTGGGGTAATGGGAGTAAAGTGCAATCTATCCCCTTGTTGATAGGGGATGGGAGGTGTGTTGGCGACATTGAACAGGATAACAGGGGTACGGCCGATGAGTTGCCAACCCCCTGGCGAACTGAAAGGGTAAATACCGCTCTGGTGGCCGCCAATGGCTACTGAGCCCGCGGGAACGCGCAACCTGGGAGTATCCTTTCTCGGCGTGATTAATTCCTTTGGGAGCCCAGACAAATATGGAAAGCCGGGAGTGAACCCGATGGCTTCAATGCGGTAATCGGGCTGAGCATGTAAACGAATGACCTCATTTCGCGACAAGCGGTGCAAATCTGCTACGAACGGCAGGTCGGGTCCGAAATCGCCTTCGTAGCAGACGGGGATTAAAAATCTCCGGGAAGGTGTCTTGGGTGTTTTAGGGGCTGTAATTGACTCGTGGACGATATTTATTACTTCGTCCAGAGAGTCATTCCAAGGGTAGGAAATCGTGAGGGTTTGGTAGGCTGGGATTATGTGCCATGATGAAGTTCGGGGGTGTTGCCGCAATTGTTCAAAAATATGGTAGACGCTATCCGTATCATCGAATCCAGGTGCCTTCGAAAAGTCAAATTGTATGTTGAAATCGCCCAAAATGTACCAGACTATAGCCAATTGTGTCGTTGTCGCTCCTTTAGTTTGATCTCCCTACGGCTACCGATAGCCGCGGGGGGTGTAGGGGCTGCTAATCTCGCGATGCATCGATTAAATTATAGGAGATCCCACGCAGTATGGGTGATGATGGCGCCGTAAATTGGAGAATTCAATATACGGCATCCTTTCCCATAGAACTCGTGCGTGAGAGAGGTTTTTTCCCTCGAATCCAATGGATGGATGTTTGGCATTGGGCTCGGGAATGCTATAAGATTGCATAAGGTTAAGGAAAATTTTAGAGAGAAAAGAGGCACGTGTATGGCTTTATATGCGGCGTGGTTAGAAATTGTGGACCGGGAATTGAATCAAAAGATTCGTCCGCAGCATCTCAGTTATGTTCAGTCATTATATCGAGAAGGGAAAGTGGCATGGGCCGGACCGTTTTCCGACAGATCAGGGGGAATGGTTGTCTATCAAGCGACGACAGAGGAAGAAGCCCGGGACTTTGCGCGCAATGACCCCGCAGTGACGTCTGGAGCCAGGACCCTAATCTTTAAAACATGGGAATTGTTGGACTGGGAGCATTTAGATCCGACAGCTCCCTTGTCCTAAAAGGCAGTCGAATATCTCTTGGGAGCGTTTGACGCCAGGGCAAGAGACGGGCGATAAAGAGAACGCCAGGGAATATGAAAGTTCTAGTGCGTTGTCGCGGCGAACGATCCGCGTTCCGGTAAACCATTTTTGGTGCATATAGGGTTGAGCATAGCCTTGCACCGCTGTTAATCTATACTCCAGGTGAGGAAAGACCGGAATTTTCAACATAGTGAAGGGGCATTGAAACAGTAAGGGAGCCCGAATAGGTTTAGGATAGTTTTTCTGTAAACTGCCAAAACCCAGGTTGGTGGAGAGCCTTGTCTTGCCTTTCTTAACACGAGGAGTTTAGTAGTTCAAATCACAGTGAAATGAGACTGATGTTTCTTTAAGAACGACCCAACCTCTGCTCACGAACACCGCAGCATGAATCCGCTAAGAAGCTTCTTCACAAGACAACTGCGATGGGGAGCGGTGAAAACTATCGAAGAACCTGGCACGGCAACTTGCCAGGTTCTTCCAAAGAGTCAGCTGGGGATTTTAAACTTGTCGTTGACAGGTTAAGTCCAAAGCAAGAAGCAGATGCGGGAATTGAATTGTTAAGATCCAGCTTCTTGTGACAATGGTCCCCGAGGAAGAATTTACGGGATGGGTGAATTAAAATCCCGACAAGTCTAAGGGTTAAGCATGTCGCTATGCCTCCGTGCCGTGTTCTGGCTCGTCGATTTGCAGTCTGCTACACGAGAAAGAAAATCTTGTGTGAACCTCTGATGCCGCACCGCGAGGCGAGGGAGCCGGCACGCGTTTGGGATTTACGGGGTGATCCGGCCGGCGAACTGCATCAGGACGGTGTATACTCTCATTCCAGAGATAAGGACCAACATGGAGAAAATGGCGTTGAGTAATCCAGATAAGCAACATATAATCAAGAAACCGGGACTATTGCTTTTTTGTGAGTGAGGCCGATGGCGGAAGAGCAAGACAGAAAGAAGGAAAGGGCAGATAAAAGAGGGAAGAAGCTGCTCCATCAACGTGGAGCGGAAGGCAAAAGGTCTTCTCCTACCCCGGGTTTTGTGCATCAGCAGGAACGGGCTGGTTTTTCCTTTCGGAAGCCCCAACATCATATTGACAAATTATCAAATGCGCCGTACCCCCCCTCGCTTTAGCGAGGGGGATATCAGGCGCTCGCCGCCAGGCGAAGCTTTGGCATGGATACGATAGGCAGTTGGTCGATAATAATCATATAGAAAGCAGTGACGTCACGGTGTACTGGACACAGAGTAACCGAATGAAGGGACTCCGCCCAAAGGAATATGAAGCCTTGCGGGAAAGGTGTCGGTATGCCCAGCATCTCTACACGGTCGGTTGGTATTCGATTCGCCAGTATTTTTGGGGGGAAGGCCGTTGTCTGCGTGACGAATCGAATGACCCCGCCGTGAAGGATAACGCAAACTATGCTTTACTTCAAGCGGGTGTGAGCCCGCCCAGTCTCAAGGGCGTCGATCGGTCTGTCCGCTCATTTTTTAACCGCCTACGGTTACATCCCGAGTTGGCGAGAATGCGTATTCCGGTTCCTGCCCGGCTGGCTCATAAGACGATCCAAGAAGTTCGTATCATCCCTATGGAGAAAGCCCGGTTTTTCACGGTGCAATGCGTCTAC
>JAKBWA010000093.1 GCA_021841025.1 Bacillota bacterium
GAATTTCCTTGATAACTTTTCTGTCGTCAAGCGATCCGTTTTTCAAGTTCTTCAATATGATGAGCACCAGAAAACATTGGAAGACTGGGACTTATGGATAAGGTTGCTGTTTGAGCACTATGGGCGTATCAGTTTTCAGCCTCAGATTTGCCGGATTCGAGCGAATTCTCAGACGTCTCAACATGCGGGTTCCGACCCCATAGCATTGGACGCGACTATCAGAATCTACGCCAAAATTCTGCTCTTGCGCAAGAACAATCCCATACCGTCCCAAATCGTTGCGAAAACATACGAGGTTCTGCATCAATTGAGTGTTGCGCTTTCCCAATCCAGCTCGTATGATAATTGGAGGCAGAAAGGTTAGCAATTACCCGCGGCGAAGAGGCCAATATGAACAAGAGAGATTTTTTGCGGTGATTGCACCATTGGCAGTCAATTTTTCCGAACCCGTCTATTCTCCGTAGTCGCCATGCCGTTACTTGAGGCTACCCAGTAAGACGTCTCTGCCATTCGAGGGGGCTCAGAGCGACATCCCGCAGGCGGCAAAACGGCTCAAAGCCCCGACAAATCAATGACCATATTACCTTTCTTCAAAGTCGCCGCTATCCGTTGTTCTTAGATCATGTCTTAACGGCAACCATACTGCGCAAATATTTAACCACCCGTCTTTCCTTTTTGTTCCGAGGTGCTATGTCGAGGTGGCAAAACGTCGTGAGAAGAGGATCTTTTTGCTTGAAAAGACCTGGACGAAAAGAGCTGAATGATTCCCGCTGTAAGCATAAGAGCTTGACCCAGAACGTAGATATCATGACCGCCCCCAGCCAAATTCCAGGATAGGGCATGACCTGGTGTCGCGAATGTCCACCATCCCAGACCAATCAGACTGACACCCATACCCGCGATACTGCATCCGGCCATCCACTGAATTCCGCGCGATGATTTATCCGATGTGAGTTCAGCCGCAAGTAATAAGACGGCGAGAATTGGCAACGCGAAAAATACATACAGCAGATGGGCACGGGTAAAGATTTGATCGTTAATGGCACCCGTAGCCGGCAGTTGACCACCGCCGAAAATATTTTCATGGAGTTCAATGTAATAGCCGTAGCCAATCATGGCAATCATGGCACAAAGCCATGTCAAAAACACCGCCAAACGCACGGGATTGATCTTCTGCCGCATGGTGGATGCCAGGCTGTGAGTTTGTTCACGGATTTCGGGCCAAAGACTGACCAGGAGGATCAAACTGCCCCATCCCACCAAGCCGGTGAGAAAGTCATCTCCAGCAATTCCGTTGACTCCCTGGGGACCTGAAGCCCATAAAGTGGGAATATTATACGTGCCTAGCGAAGAGACGACGTAGACAATTGTCATCAATGCCACGCCGATGAGCATGACGACAATGCCAGCTTGACCGATACGCTTTCTAACTCCTTTTAGATGGGGGTAACCAAAGGCCTGTGCACTGAGAAGTACGATACAGCCCATAAAGGCAGGCAGCATATCATGCGAATGCGACGTCGACACATTGCCGAGAAAATTCTGAGAGCTTTCATGGAAAACATGGGCCAAGCCATTCCAGGAAACCCCAACTTCAGAGGTGGCAAAGATTCCCCCTAGAGCGACGGCAATCAGGGCTGAAAACCCGGTTGCGAACAGTGCCCATGATAAGAGACGAGATGAATTGTCTCGATAGGTGCTTTGGGCCAGCCCTATCAAAAATACGATAGTGACACTGACCATGATCAATGTGCCAACCATTTGCACCCAAGCACCGACACCGAATCCGGCTGAGTGATAAAGATCTCCGTAGGCACGAAGTAATGAACCGATTCCGTCGAATCCTGCGCCTATCAGCCCTGCCTTCAGCACCCAGTGGCGAGCCCAAAGGGGGACCGGGAAAGTCAAGGAGCATAAGACGAGGAATAAGGCGGCCACGGGAATCATAATAGCATGATAGAAGTCGATGACCGCAGGAGAAAAATCGCCGAGTTCGCCTGGCTGTAAAAACGGTACTGCAAAAAATCCTAGAAGAGCCACCACAACGACCCACGTGAGAAGGGACCGGATGACAAAACTCTCGCTTGAGTCTAGACGTGAGACACTGCTATAAGCACTCATGTTTTCTCCTTCTTTCTTAAAGGATAATCTGGTGGGCTTAGAGCCGGATAACAATAACCAACAACAATAACCCTACCAAATACAAATTGGTGGCACCAAAAACGCGGTGGGCACCTTTCACTGTAGGATTCATGGCCCACCGATATCCCCAGAAGCAGACTAGGAGCGTGGCAATGATAACCACCGCGACGAATAAGGGTGGAAAAGATCGGAAGGCAAAAAATCCGCTAATGATCCCCATCACGGCCAAAGCACCATACCAAGCTCGCCGAAAAGTCGTAGGAGACCATACCACCGGAGCCATGGGAACGTTGGCCCTGGCGTAGTCATCTTGGTATGCCCAGGCGAGGCTCCAGATGTGGACAGGAATCCAGCAAAGCACCAAGGATCCGAGCAACCAAGCGTTAAGACTAATCGGCAATTTCACGGCAGCAAATCCGACCCAAATGGGAATGGCTCCTGAACCGGAACCCAAGACGATGCTCCAAGGGGAGAAACGTTTGCTCAGTGCACTATAAATAAGCACATTGTCAATTAAACCGAGAAAGACAAAGATGAGAGGAATGAAACCTAACAAGGCGCTCGTGGCAAGACTGAAGGCAATACAGACGAGGCCGAATACAACCGCTGACGAGGGATGAACAAGTCCGGTAGGCAAAGGACGAGAGTGCGTACGCTGCATAATACGGTCCATGCTAAGGTCTTGCACATTTGTCAACGCTTCAGCGCCAGCGGCGGCCCAGGCAATAGCCAGTATAACAGCCAGGACTCGAACCCAAGGAAAAGGTACAGGAGGTGCCCACGCGAGCATACTACCTACCCAAGCTTCCACTGCAAATACTGTCCATATGCGCGGTTTGGACAAGGTCCAGTAGCATGTGACTTTACGTTGCCAGTTCGTCATCCGAACAACACTCATGTCAATTCCACCCTTCGTGGGTGATAAGGATACACTGCACCAATGAAATTTGTGATAATCGTCACAATCTCTACGGTTATCGTAGTATCGTGGCATAGTGGATGAATACGGACAAAAGATGTGAAACTACGGGGCTAGAAGACTCTAGCAGTTTAGGATCCCGTCTCACACGAGTGACCCTATAGGGTGGATGGAAAGGGTCAATGAGACGGGGTACGGAGTCTAAAAGACAATCACCTAAGTCTCAAATTTCGAGGGGAGTACCGTCTTGAGGTTGATGAGGACTAGCAGATATGGCCAGTATGTTGACATACGGGTTTTAGGTTGTCAGAGATTTGCGTTGCGAGTGTAGACGTACATTGAAGGCGTGGGCATGCGGGTGAGTTTCGTGATTCAAAGGTACTAGAATGAAAGTGAGTGGGAGTTCACTTCATTTATGCCGGTTCATTTATGCAGATATGCAGACAAAGGCTGATGGGATGGGAGTAGAATTAGAATCCTCCAATAGTTCATCATGGCCAAAGAAGAGGCGGAGATTTGTCCCAACTTTTATCCCTGTCATGAGCCGTTCGGTAGCCAGTGATACGTACGGCGAAAATTAAAGGCGAGGTGAGGTTCCCGCCTTTAATTGTTGTTATGGAATCCTGAGAGGATTAAGCAAAATAGGGCCATTCAGATAGTTTAGGGCCTGCTGTGGTATGCCCGACGGCGTCAAAACGTCCATAACGTTGGTCGGATAACCATTTGGATCGGCTTTCACATACCCAAAATTATAGGTTCCCGGGTACATAGAAATTGGCGCCACTTCTCCTGGGGCATATCCGTCTTGGGACAATGTTGTAACGTAAAGACCCCATCCGGCGTTAAATGTGCCGATTAACGACGCAGGAATTTGTATACTCACGGTGTGGGTCAAGGAATCTGTCGTGACGTTAAGACTTCGGCTGAGCACTGCCCCTTGCGCATTCACAAGCTTGGTATTCCATCCTGAAATCCGCAGAGCATAATTCCACGCAGTTGAAAACCCCACATTTGAATAAGGCAAGGCAGTGTTACTGCCGCCGGCGATTTTTGGGTTGACCAAATAAATCTCCAGCAACTTGGTGCTAAAGCCGTTGGGTGCGTTATAAATGTTTTTCAGTACGTCATATGAGACGTTAATCCCATCGGTATTTTGAGTGTGGCGCACCGATACCGATGTCATATCGAGCATGCCGGGAACAAACCAAGAACCGGTGGGATATTGGTAAAACCCTGGGCCCCGGTCATCAAAAGGCAGGTTTCTCCATGCGGCCATTGGCGGTGTGGAATAGGACACTGCTTCAGAAAGCGCTTTGGTCTTATTTCCGCTACGTTCCGTCACCTCCACCGTTTGCATAGCGGATGGAATGCTTACGGAAAGACTGTATTGACCTTGAGCATTGGCAGTGGTCTTAGTGAGTGTGATGCCGTTGTGGCTCACCACAGCGGCCGCGATTGTCGCACCCGGTGCAGCTTGACCCGAAAGAGTCTGTTGCTTGGAATTCACTACCCAGTTCCCGTTATCAACGCTGTACATGCCGCTTTGAGGAATAGGAGCCAGGTGGCCCTTTGAAAAATTTGCCGTAAGAGGCAGGGAGCTCGGCGCCGGGTGGGTGAGATTAAATTGCTCATGCAAAATGCGAGGTTGATCGACCAATCGATTTTTGCTGATATCCACGGCTAGCCGAACATACTGGGCCATTGCCCAATTTAAGGGAGCAGCAGAGCCTGTCGCTACACCAGGACTCAAACCAATGCTGGCGATCGCGGGATTAGTGCCTCGCGGGGACGGAGAAATAACTGTGGAAAATGGCCAGACCTGTTCCGGAATCATTCCCAAACCATAGGCCATGTTCCTCATGGTTTGCAGATAGAAGAGCGGCGAATGCTTCGTCTGAATTCCTTGCAAATGCGCTGCCAAATCATATTCTCCTCGTTCTCCGGCCAGAACAGGCCACAGACCGCCGTAACCCGAACCGTTATAGGGTGCTCCATTGGCATAATTCCCATAGCGGTCATGGTTATAGCGGTGGAACCCCGGACCCTTGGGGGTTTGCACGCGGATAATCTGATCAATGACACGAAGAGAATTAGCAATAATCGGATCAGCGGGAGCGATCAGCCCTAATCGGACCAGCGACAAAAATCCTTGATCGACAATAGCGTTTTGGGGGTAGGTATTGCCGCCATTCGCAATCGTGATGGTATTCTTTGGATTATTAGCATTGGGTGCCGTACTAATCCGGATAAAATACGGTCGTGAAGAGAGCGGGCCATCGGTGGACACTGTCCATGCCTGGATATGATCAAGCCAGTGTTGAGCCACAGCCTGATAAACTTGGGCTTGCCCAGGATGTCCATCTTTCTGGGCAATTTGGGCGCCTAGGGCTAAAGCAGCAATATCAACGGCCATGGTGTTAGGCGAAAACCCTGAACTCTCTTCCCACCGGTCTAACTGTGTCCACGGGCCGTGGGCAAGAATGTAACGCAAGGCGGGTTCAATATGCTGTTGATAAGTCGTGGGGCTATCTTCTCCCAGTTGATAAGCCAGAATCACGGGAAAACCATCTTGATCAAGTTCTTGCCCAGTCCAGAACGGGGTTCCATTTGCGAAAGAGTTTTGCGGAAAATTTCCATTGGAATATTGGTCTACCGTAAAAAACCAGTGAAGAATTTGGGACGCTGTATGTCGATCGCCTGCAGCCAATAGCGCCGATGCCATTTGGTAGGCATCACGCACCCAGACCATGTGATACCCGGTAACCGACGAGGAAGCAGCCTTTTCACTTTCGCCCCAAGGTGTGGTGAGAGAAGCAGCCATGGCTCCCTTATAGGTTTTGTCTTCCGCCGCCTTTATCGTCATCAACGAAAGCCAATACTGATCGAGAAGCTTTGAAGGCAAGCCGTGGGGGTGATATAAGGGAGCCAAATAGTGATGCCACTGTGCGACAAACTTACCTAATAAGGATGGGGCGGGATGTCTTAGGGTTGTCATGGCAGCTTGGACAGCTGTGGAGGTGTTCTGGCCGTACCCAATGACGACTTGACCGCGAGCTTCACGATTGGCCCGCGTAGGGGTGAGGGGAATTTCCCCTGTCTGACCAATATTGCCGGCAGCCTGGCCATAGGAGATCAAGTGATGAGTCGACAGCAGCTGGGTCAATCCATCATTTGTGTTGATATAGCCGTTGCTCGTCTTGGTGAATGAGGGTCTGCTCACAATAGCTGACGACACAGGGCCATTTGTGGCTTCCAGAACTCGCTCTTTATGGACCCAAGCACTAAAGCCGGTATTTTGGGTGCCCAGATTGTTTAGATGGGGGTTACTGAACAAATAAAGGTGATAACCGGCAAGAGGTCCAGAACGCGTCTTCAACTGGTAATCCATGACAATAGCATTTGTATAGGGATTTGTGAAAATGGTTTCATCGAGTTGATAATTTTTGCTGGGTGGTGTGTTTACAATACGGACGGCCAAAGCCCGGTGACTGACCAGTGAGTTGTGATGTATCATCTTGGACACGGGCATGGTGTGAGAATTGTGGACAACGATCAATTCTATACGTCGGCTATCGGCCACATTGATGGTCGGATAATAAGTCTCTCCAATGGACCCATTGACAATGTCTGCCCATACTTTGGATGCGGTATCCCGAGCGCTCACAATAGCATCATTTCGGCCCACGGTCCAGTACGGGGTTGCCGGATGGGAGGGAGGGGGAGCGGGAGTCCCTGAGGTAGCTAAAAGCAGAGGAGCTGGCAGTAAAAACACGGCTCCGGCAGCTATGAGAGAAGAACGAATTAGTTCTTTCATACTCATCACCTCGTGATAGACGACATATTTCGTAATGTGTGCACCCGAATAGGGCTGCCTGAGAACTTTATCCGGCATGCCGGCTCCTCAACCGGGGTTACGCTTTATCCCTTGACAGAACCCGCCAACAACCCGCGAACGAAGTACTTGCCGAGAAAGATATACACCACCAGAGTGGGCAGGGAGGCCATGAGGGCGCTGGCCATTTGCACATTCCATTGTACGGTTTGACTCCCCGCAATGTTAACGACAGCCACCGTCACGGGTTGATGCGGGGGGGTGGTCACGGCGACGGCAAACAAAAAATTGTTCCAGATTTGCGTGAACTGCCAGATACCGGCAACGACAAAACCTGATGCGGACAAGGGCAGGACGATCCGGCGAAAAATTCCCCAATAGCCGGCCCCATCGATTTTCCCCGCTTCAATCATTTCATGTGGGATACCCACATAGAAATTGCGGAAAATCAACGTCGTAATGGGAATCCCATATACCACATTGACTAAAATTAATCCGGGAATCGTTCCATCCAGGCGTAGCCATTCCAGCACCCGCAACACCGGAATGAGCACAGCTTGGTAAGGGATGAACATTCCCAGTAAAATGATAAAAAAGATGGTATTGGACCCGCGAAACCGCCACTTAGACAAGGCATATCCATTCATTGCTCCGATGAGTGATGAAATGATGGTGGCTGGAACGGTTAAATAGATACTGTTCATAAAGTTTGGCCCTAATTGGGCCCATGCCGCTCCGAGACTGCTGAGGCTGAAGGTTTGGGGCCACGCCCACATATGCGCCAAATTGATGGAGGCTTCGGTTTTCAAACTTGTGACAGCCACTACGTACACTGGCATTAAGTACAGGACTGCGAACACACTCAATACGATATAGAGTCCCATTCGACGAAAGCGTCGTTCGGCCATTAGGCTTCCTCCTCCTTACGCAGGACTGTGAGCAAATAGGGAATGCTGAAGGCGGCCATGATCAAAAAGAGCAGGGTCGCAATCGCCGCACCGTCCGCAAACTGGCTGCCCTGGAAGGTGGTCTGAAACATATTCAAAGTCGGCATATCTGTGGTAAAGTCCTGTCCGGGCCCGGTCATGGCGTAAATCAATCCGAATACTTTCAGCGAGGCAGCACTTAAAATAATGACTGCGGTAATAGTGGAGGACTTTAATTGCGGAAAAATAATCGTCCAAAATAGACGCCAGGGACCGGCTCCGTCGATGCGGGCCGCTTCTTTCATTTCTTCGGGGATGGCGCGTAAGCCTCCTAGGTAAATGGCCATTGCAAATCCGGACATTTGCCACACTGCCGCAATACTGACCGCTACCAGCGCCAATGGAATGCCTGCCTGAATCAAGCCTACCGAGAGAGACGGCACAAATACCGTACTTAAGAACCACTGGGGTGGATGGGTGTCTCCGAGGGATTGCAAAATAAGATTCACGCCTGTTTGCGGGTTTAAAAGCCAAGACCAAATCACACCGGTCGCGACAAAGGAAATAGCCATAGGGAAAATAAAGATGCTGCGAAATAGACTCTCCCACCGGATTTTTTGATCGATTAGCACCGCTAAAAACAACCCCAGGGCCAGACAACCGAAAATAAACAAAACGGTAAAGACGATAATGTTCCGGATATCGGACTGAAAGCGGAATGTTTGAAACACGGCGAGATAATTGCGGAAACCAGCCCACTGGAAATTGGGGATGTAGCTGTTCCAATTGGTCAAGGACACGTAACCAGTCCACACAATAAAACCATAGACAAAAATTCCTAAAGCTAATAATGAAGGGATCAGCACGAGTACCGCTGACCAATTATCCCAGGAGAGGGTCCGCTTTTTGGTGGCAGCGATTATGCGCTTGGGGCGGGCGTTCCCCGGGACTGCCCGTTTCATAGTATCATCCTCCTTGGTGCGTGATCGCCGCGGCCAATAATCTAGCCGCGGCGAAGTGATTTAGGGCAGGGGATTCGACTTGGCAGCATTGGCCACAGCGTGAACAAATTGGGAAACATTATGGTTGCTGACTAATATTTCCATAGCATTCTCCACACCAGTGGTAAACCCGGGATTGACGGCGCCCTGACCGATAGTGAGGACCAATTTATCCCGCTTGTAGGACTTCATTGCCGATTGAGAGTAGGCATCATAGGCCTTGGGGTTGGCGTCCAATCGCGGAGAAAACGTGCCTTTCAAGGGATTGAAGATGGCTTGGCCTTTTTGGGAACCAAGAACTTTCAAATAGTCCAGGGTTGGGGTCTTATTCTTCAAATGCGAGGGCAACCCGAACACGTCTGAGACTACCGCAAATGTTCCGGCGCTGCCGGGAGTTGGAGCCCATCCAAAGCCCTTGCCTGGGGTGAGGTGCAAATCCGTGGTAAAGTACCCTTGCGCCCAGTCGCCCATGATATTCATTCCGGCTTTGCCTTGTGCTACCAGTTGATCGGCTTGGTCCCAATGCAAGGCGGTGTAGTCGGTATTGGCATAGCTCAGCATCTTGGTAAACGTTCTTGTGGCCTGAATTACCCCAGGGCTTGTCCAGGAGGCGTGACCACTGAGCAGCGCATCATATTGGGTGGGCCCTACGGTACCCAACAGCACGTCACTCCACAATAATGTGGCTTCCCAGTTACCGTGATTGGCTAGAGCCAGCGGAGTGATCCCGTGGCTTTTGAGCACCCGGGCATCATGAAAGAATTGAGAGAAAGTGCGGGGGACACTCAAATGATAACGATGAAAGACTGTCGGGTTATACCAGAGCACGTTGTCCCGTTGCATATCTACCGGGACCGCGTAGATCTTGCCGTGAAAGGTAAGCAGTTTCAATAGTGAGGACGGATAGTCATGATACCATCCTTGTTGCTTATAAAGAGAATTCAAAGGGCTCAAATCGCCTGCTTGAACCCACGAGTATAGTGAGCCGTGTCCCGCATGCACTTGAAACGTGCCCGGAGGATTGCCTGCTTCTAAACGGCTGGCCAGAACAGCTTTCGCATTGGAACCCGCGCCACCAGCCACGGCCTCGTTAATCACTTTATATTGCGGATATTCTTTGACAAACTGCTTGTTGAGAGCAGCCAACGCTTTACTGCTGGCGACGCCAGTCCACCAGCTAAAAATTTGTAGTTGTTTCGACCCATGTGCGGGTGCGGAACTTGATGTTGTGGGTTGGGTGCCGCATGCGGCTAAGGCGCCGACTGCAAAGACTGATGCCAAGGCAGTTGCCGCACTTCTCCTAACCTTCATAATAGTACCTCTTTTCTTTATAATCGAAACATTAAAAATCTTGGAAAAGAATTTTCTCCTGCGATAGTTCGGCACAAACAACATGGTTGAGTTGTCATACCAATTATCATATTAGCCGTGTTTTTGTTTCCCGACAACGGGGTATAATTGAAAAATTTTTAAGGAAAACGATGAGAGTTCTTTGGCGTGTTAAACTAAGTAACGAGAATACTGTGAAACACACGGTCCATAAACTGAATGATTGGTTGATCAGAGCCACTCAATGTTGGCATGAACCCTCTTATGGGGGTGACATAACCCATCCCGATTTATCCGAAAGGTGAAGAGCAATGTATAAAAGTGTGGATGCTTCTACCATGCGCCGGTTTAATAAACAAACGGTATTGAGTCTTCTTTACCAACAAGAGCAAACGTCCAGGGTTGCCATTTCCGAACAAACCGGTCTCAACCGAGCCACGGTATCGTCGCTTGTTGACGAATTGATCGAAGAACAATTCGTCGAAGAGACAGGCTTAGGGGTGTCGAGCGGGGGACGCAAACCAATTCTTTTGCGATTTAATGCAAATGCTGGCTACACCATTGGTGTCGATGTGCAGATCACTCACATTACGACGGTGTTGACAGATGCGATGCGCACAGTCGTTTATGAAAATCAATGCCAACTGCACACAAGAACGCATCCGGTGACGGCGGAACGTTTGTTTGATGTCCTGAAAGAGGAAATTGGATTAGCTATCAAAGCATGTCCTCCCAGCCCTCATGGGCTTTTTGGTATTGGGATTGCCCTGCCGGGAATGGTGAATTATGCTACGGGCCATGTTTCGTATCTTCCCAATTTGAACATCACTGAGTGGCCTATTGTCGAGCAATTGTCTCTTATCTACCCGCAGACTGTCATTATTGACAACGATGCGAACTGCGGAGCGTGGTCAGTATATATGACGGAGCGCATTAAAAACCTCATTTTTATCAACGCAGGAATCGGTGTGGGAGCGGGCATTGTGGTTAACGGAAGGGTATACCGAGGACGCAATGGAATTGCCGGCGAGGCCGGTCATGCTACCATTTCTACCATCGGGATCTTATGCTCGTGTGGCAATTACGGGTGCTGGGAGCAATATGCCTCTGAACAAGCTTTGGCAAGGTATCTGCGTGAACAAGGTCTCGATCGGAATCAAATGGATGAATTTTCTCCACTTTTTGTCTCGCGCTGCGTCCGCAAGGCTCAAGACAATGTCCAAGCTTATTCCAATTCTTTACGATTATTAGGGGATTATTTAGGCATTGGGATTGCTAACTTATTACAAATTCTGAATCCCGAAGCCGTATTTTTGAGTGGGACGGTAGCCGAAGCAGAATCCATATTATTGCCGGAAATTCGGCGTGTCATACACCATCGGGGGATCAGCAAGAATAAAGAGATGTTAATCAAGATTGCTCCTCAGTCTACTGTTGCAGTGGGGGCGGCGGGTTTGGCTTTAGCCCATTCCATCGATATATTTCCTTCTCGCGAGGACAATGAACTCTTGTCGTAACCAAGCCCAGGAGAAATCCTGATTGATCGTGAGTCTATCTTATCCAGAATTGCATGGAGGAGTTTTGTGACAACCACAACTACTACTGAGGAAAAGAAATATGAGTCACCATAAGTCCTTTTTGAATGAACACGATGTGCTTGAATTCGCCATGAAACGCGAAAATCTGTTGTGTTCGTTATGCCGTTCGCGCGAGTCCTTTGCCTGATACACTATTTTGTAAGGTCGGCTGTAACGGGAACATCCCGTTCGTTTTCGCGGGGCCGTGTTGGTGGCGCAAGTCAAGATCCAAAGAGCTGCGATGTCACGCGGCACATGAGATGGCGATTACTCACGAAATCCGGCTATGCTATTTCTCTTCACATAAGGGGGTTATGTAATAACCCTTGGCGTTACATAATGATGAGGATATCTTCCAGACGCCAGTTTAACCGGGAATCTATGCCCAAACCGGCCAGCACTGATGAAAAACGGGTTCCGGCTGAAGTTGAAAGCACTTTGCCGCTTTGGTCTCTGCGTTTGCCGTGTTAGTTTTGACCCCGGGGATGCCAGGATTTGTCGTAATGGGAGCACTGCCAAATTCTTAGAAATTGCTATTGGACCGGTGCAAATTACGCCTCTTGCGCAAGAGAGCGGGTCGTGTTTAGGAAGAAAAGTTTTTCATCGAGGCAGCGACGACGATGGCATGCAGGGATTGATGCATGGCTCCTGCTCGGTAGACGGTATTGCCTACAACCCAGGCCAAGCTTGTATGTTGGCCGTCTGGGGCTGCGTCGACAATCATTATCCCTAAATGAGCGGGGAGTCTATACCGCTCAAGTTCTCGAGTAACCATGAGTGCCGTGTTCCAAAGTCCTGTTCCGCCATAGACCCACACGGTCCAGTCCCCTTCTTGCCATTTTATGGCTACTGTTGTTCCCGAATTAGCTGGATTTCCGGAATACCAACGTACTGCTTTAAGATGCCCGGGGAGAAATTGCGTGGTTTGTGGCAGGGCAGAGAGGCCACTTACGGGAGGAGGCGGTAAGGTCTCGCGAGCGGCATTGTTATTGGAGTAAACACTTGACCCGAAGCTTTCGGCGAATGAAGCCATTGTTCCACAATTCAATTGCCCCACTTTCGGCCCGTTTACCGGTTCGGCAGTGGGGCATGCAAAAATTTGGGCGGAAAATTGTCCGAAGGTCGACGAGGTTTTGGCACTATTTCCACGGGGAAGCACAGTTGGTCCCCATAGGGACGCATGGGTGGTTCCTGCCATGCCCGAAAGAATGGTGGCGACCAATGGCGGGAACGAAACCTTAGACGTCTGTGGGGTGTGTGAAGCCGTGTGATTCTTCAGCGTGGGATGGGATTGGGACTCTTTTGCAGGGGACGATGCCGAAGGGGTTGGAGTGCTTTGGGCAAGGGACGAATTATGAGAGTGAACTGATGTGCTGGTATGGTAAACGTGCATTCCGCACCCTGGCAACCACAGTACTGCCGCTATTGCCATGAAAGATGTGACCGGGAGACCCTTTCTGTGCATGACCTGTTTTCTCCCTTCGAAACTTCATCTGTGGTATCAACCTTTTGCAATGATTGTTTGTGTTTGATTGGATATTTCGCAGTGAACAGGCAATCCGCATATTTGTGAGAAGCAGGTTAGGGAAATGATGAACACCGACATACAGAAATCTTGAAAGGATGCTATTTTTGTTGTACTCCTTGTGATGGGTGTTCGCAAGAACCTGCCGTTCAATCTCCTTAATATACCAAGAGGAGGAGAGAGTAATAGCTTGGGCATGGTGCCTTGGCGGAGGAATCTAAATTCTACGTGTACACAATGAGAAGAGCGAGTCACAAAATCACCTTGTCCTAAAAGGAAGGGGGGATGAGGATTCCGGGATCACTCCCCAGGGTGTCCAGTCGTGAACTCTGTATTTTCATCTTCGGACAATGTTTCGAATAGCGCAATGCACAGGACCGGATTTTAATCCCTGGCACCTTCGCGCGCGTTCCATTGAGGTATTAAGGGGGCCAAACGTTAGACATCTTAAATGTACAGATGATTCGGAGGTCATTCTGATTTATAGCGAGTCCCGCGACAGCCTATGTGCCTGGAAGTACAGTCAGGTATTTTAGAAGGCACACTCATTCTTGTCTTTGCGGCAACAGAATGAATGTCAATGCTCTCGGGGTTCCGTATCCCAGGAACTCAAAAGGAGGGACATATGGCCGCAAATCTCCTGCGGAGGCAGGCTTATTATGCACGCACGCATGCTGGAACACAGTTTAGACAGTGTATCTTTCACACATTGACAGTGAGGGAGCAGATTGGATGAGTGTTGACGATTTTTTCTCACTGTGTGCTTACGACTTTCTGAAATCATTGGGCACGTTGCTTGACGTTTGTCGGTTCATAGTCTGGGTGTCGTTCGGCATAGCCAGAGATGCCCTGCGTCATCCGACTCATAGCCTGATTGTCTGTCAGCGGCTAGCTTTTGCGACGTTCGGAATGGCACCGAATCAAAACGCACAATTTTGCAAAGTTAACATCAGTTTAAAAATTATGCATCTTGGCAACTAGTCCTTTTAAGCAGTATAATTCTGGGACAATAGACGTCTGATGTTGTTATTAACTGATATTTCAAACACTTAAGCCGGTACGCTCGGGGCTGTTCAAACCTACTGTTCACTGTCGAAGGAGGGCGAGTTCTTGTTGAAAGGCACAACAAAAAGTGTTACGGCATTGATAACGGCATTAGGTGTGACTGGATTTTTGGGAACATCGCAACTGGCGCATGCGTCTTCGAGCCGGGGTCGTTCGACGGCCATTCCAAAGTTCAACCATGTGTTCGTTATCGTTATGGAAAATCATAGTTATCACGACCTGATGTATGAAAATGACGTTCCGTACCTTCACTTGCTGGCTCGGCGCTATGGTCTGGCCACCCAGTATTATGGCGTCACGAACCCGAGTGTTGGGGACAGAGTCGCGCTTCTTAGCGGGAAGACTGCAGGAACTGAGTTACCTCACGGCAAAACGACGGGGTTGACCCAACCCAACCTTATTGATCAGTTATCGGCACACCATCTGTCTTGGGGTGCCTTTTACCAGCATTCCCGGCTTTCCACCCCTCAGAATCCGGTGTACCGATATAAAGAAGGCCATAGCACGTTCTTGCGCTTCCAGGATATTGCCAACAACCCCGGCCGTCTTTCTCATCTTCATCCTCTAAGGGATTTAAAAGCGGATTTGGCGGCCAATAGTATTCCGAATTTTGTATGGATTTCACCGAACAGCATTGGCAACATGGAAGGCGGATATCGAGCTCCTGGCCAGTTCACCTTTCAAGGCGCGGGACCGGGCGGATCAACCCCCGCGGATTCAGCGCTGGAACAAGGAGGCAACAATTTCCTTAAACTTTGGATTCCTCGAATTATGCGGTCTAGGGCCTGGCATCACGGCCATAACGCCATATTTATAGCCTTTGACGAAACGAGTTATGATGCAAGCATGCCTTTTGACGGATACTGGCTGTCTCACTCGGGTGTGAGTGGAAGTCCCGTGGTTCCGGCCGGAACCAACCTATCGGGCAATTCCCATTTCTTGTTTCCGGGAGGGACTGATGGAGGGGGACACACACTGGCTGTAGTTCTCACGAACCATCCCCATCATGTGGTATCCGCCACTCCAGTTAATGAGTATTCTATTCTAAAAACAATTGAGGCGGGATGGCACTTGGGATATCTCGGTCATGCCGCAAATTCCGGTGTTCAGGCAATGTCGGCATTCTTTGGCCATCCTACCAAACCCTATTCTGCCCCCCCTGTGAAGGT
>JAKBWA010000057.1 GCA_021841025.1 Bacillota bacterium
CTTTGACGTGGTAGGTATCTTTCCGCATCGGGAATCGGTCAATTTGTCTTGGCGGAGCAATCGTCCAAGAGCAACACGATGAATGGATCGTAGCGAGATGCTACTTTGGGCCGAGAGTCCATGGTAAAAGTCATTGGTGCAGACGAACAACAATGGCTGGCGCCAACCGTCAGTCTTGCATAAATAGCCGAGACTAAGTGGTTGCACTCAAATTTACACCACTTGACGGGACACTAGCATCAAGTGTGTACTTGTACTTAAAACTTGCGACTAAAAGTTTCCCACGAAATTATTCTCTAACGGGGCGGAAAGTACTACCATGGTCTCCGCTCGACGAAATCCCCTAATTTGCCCAATTTTTTGAAATAAAATATGTTGCAGATGTTCATGGTGTTTGGCGTGTATCTTTACTAGACAGTCAAAACGCCCCGCAATCAAATAGGCATTTTCGACTTCCCAAATCTTAGACAAATCTTCAAGCACACTATAAGAGGCTTGACCCTGTTCTGTTTCGAGTGCCACGAGAGCAACGACTGGATAGCCTAACAGAGACCAATTAACAGTAGCGTGATATCCTTTGATCACTCCCGACTGGACCAGACGCTTTACACGTTCAAAAATCGTTGCGCGAGAAACGCCAAGCTCGTCCGCCATATCTTGATAGGATGCGCGGGCGTTTGCTAATAGATGTCGTACAATCCCTTGGCTGACAGCGTCGAGCGACGGGGTTTCCAAAGCAATATGTTCGATGTCATCGTTCAAGAAAGTCACCTTCTGTTGGGGGAATAAATATGCACTTCAGACAGTCACGAGTGAAGCACGGATCTCAACTCTCTAGAATTTCGAATATCGGTTGTCATATTGTGTGTGGAACGTCTAGAATTAGAAACAGTTGTCTATCCCTCATTTGCTGTTTTCACCGCCTTAAACAATCTTAAAAGTTGACGTTTTTTTGTTTCCTCTTGTCGCCACGATACACAATAACCAAGGTCATTACTCTGGGAACTGAAAACGTCCCCCTACTTTAGTCATTATGATTATTATATCAGGTCATATATTCCCTGATAACTCCTATCTAACCGGCATGGGCCAAGATGTAAAGTGGACCCCGTTGTCAAGACAGATTTTAGGCTCCAAAGTGTGGGTGGACTTGTGTCAAGGCCACGGACACGTAAAATTCGTAGCAATGTCAAATACCTGGAACCCGTTCCATCCTTGGGGATGGGGCGAATTATCGCTGTCCTGCGGCCGCTCCGTCAAGGCTCCCGGTTCCGCCCCCGTTTTATTAACAGTAGCGATCTCTCTCGGGGGCTTACGCAGGATTTCCTCGTTTTTCAGCCCCGTTGGGCTGGGACTCTTGGCGTCGTTCGGACATTGTCCGAACGACGCCAAGAGTGTGGTGTTACGCCCGTACGGGTATCCAATCGGTTTAACCCCCAATATCTAGACAATAGTCCTGTGCGCATGATATTTCGCATGATATCGATGATATGGTGAAAAGTTCCCATCCATTCGGTGGACCTTCCCCGCTTCGCTCGCCGCGTCGAGGATACCGCCCGGAGGGCCGAACGTCCAGAGTTCGCCGGGCCGCTGCTCCGCAGCGCTTGGGACCCCTCGGCCCCCGGGCAAAACCCGCGGTCCAGAGCGCAGCGACGAGCCCGTCTCGGGCTGGCTCCTTAACACCGCACCGGGTGAATCGTTGGCGCGGTGCCCGTTTGGCACTGTGTATAGTACACGGCGGGAGTCCAATCCTGCAAACTTCCATGCATCCGGCGCTCATTATAAAAGCGGATCCACTCGGCAGTTACCGTATACGCCTCAGCCAAGTGTCAACGACAGGTTTAAAATCCCCAATAAGGACAATTCAATTTGGCTCTTCCGCACTTTTGCTGATCGGTAGAATAGTCATGGACATGTTCTTTCCTTTCACAGGGGTGGGGCATGTCCTTTATTTATACCATAAAATGGCAAATTTCTACCGATCAGCAAAAGTGCGGGAGAGCCATTTCTATTTGACGACATACAGTTGATGGCGCAGACGTTTGGCCAACACGGCCATCCGTGGGGCATCGAGCCTGAGCGGATTCCGGTCCATAGTCCGAACGATAACGCCTCTATGGAGTCCTGGCATGCCCCACGGGAGCGAGAATGTTTGAATCGCCAAGAATTCGCCACCTACCAAGATGCTTATCGCGGGGTGACCCGCAGGATTGAAGAATATCATACCATTCGCATTCCCAGTGGCCTCCCCTACGGGTCTAAGGTTAGCCAATACCTCTCCGGATGTCGCAGCGTCTCGTTCCGAAAACGCTGCGACATCCGGAGACCCAGCCGGACCCGCAAATTCTCTCGGAACCCCCTCTGAATAACGTGGAGCACTTTCGTCATCATCGGTCAAGTGATGAAAAACTGAGTCCGGAGAAGCGAGAGGCCGCACTTGTTCAAATAACGGGGGTTAGACCGGTTAGACCGGTAAGGATGGCCGGACTCGAACTGACGGCCTCATGCGCCCGAGGCATGCGATCTGCCTTCTGAGCTACATCCGTAGGATAGAGTGACACGCTCTCAATCGGTTGAAAATGACGATGAGAACTTATGCGATCACAATGGAATTTTAGCCGTGGGATCGATGACGGCGGAGAATACAGGCAACGATAGCAAGTCGGTTACAACAAGGCTAGGAGTTCTTGCAACGTCAAGCAGCTTTGGCGTAATATCGAGTGCAAAGTTCCCGGAGCTAGCTCATGGTGCATCGGGACAATGGCCGTGCGTCCATCGGGATGACGGAGCTTTTGGTGACTGCCCCGTTGGCTCACGCCACAAACCCCGCACGTCCCAAAGCGGTAGCGACTTGTTGTCCCGATAGAATCGGCATACGTGGACTCATGGTTGCGGCAGCTCGACTGTCACCGGGGCCAAAATCGCCGTCAGGTCCATATCCTCAAAGTACAATTCGAAGGCTTCCCGAAGATTATCGAGAGCCTGGTCCAACGACTCTCCTTGACTCGCCACGTCCACTTCTAAACATCGAGCGACGTACCACTGTCCCTCGCGCGTAATGGCTGCCCTAAAGCGTACCGGATGGGTCATGACTTGCGCTCCCTCCTCTTTCAATATAGTATACTGCAATGCCACGATTCTTAAGATACGGAGACCAAGCTTCTTTTGAGAGATTTGAGCCGTGTGGCAACTATCGTTGACCTAACGATGCGAACAGCGGCGGACTATGCGGTCCGTTAATCCCTATGGCATCCTTTTTTGAGGGTAGCCCGTTTGCTATTTATACTACAGGCTCTCCAAGCACCGCGGCTAAATTCGGTGCAGCGAGAAACGCCCGCCCAGCCGCATGGGCCTCATCGAGCGAGGCAAAGTACTGGATGCCGGCGCCGGGTTGGCCCAACATATACCGAATCCATCCGCCGCGCTCGGGCTCCTCATGCTCGATTTGCACATAAAACATGCCGGGCCTAATCCACGATGCGATCGCATTCAAACCCCAGGGTGGATGTTAGTCTATTCCATGGACACCACGAATTCGACGATGCTAATCGAATTGAATGAAGTGATCTCCATGGGCAAACAGTACGATAGCGAGTGTAAGTCGCAAGCGGTCCGGTTAGCCACGGAACGGAATAAATCCGTGGCGCAGGTAGCCGAGGAGTTGGGGGTTCCGTCGAGCACCTGGCATGGTTGGATTAAGGCGACGCATCAGATTTTCTCGCAGGAATTCTTTTCATGGGCATTACAATTATTGATGTTCGAGCTTTATCAGTCATCGGTGCCCTATCTGTTCCCTTCTTTCTCATTTTAGGACTCTATGCGGTTAATATTGCACTTACCCACACTACGTGGCCTTATCCGGAGTTTCAAGGGGGGAACGGAGTTTTTTCACCAGAAATGTTCCTTCCTAGCAAGCCAGGACTGCGTCATAATTGGTGACAACGGGATGGTTTCGGCTAATAATAGTGTCCTCCGCAAAAATTTGATAGAACATAAAGTATGGAAATACTACTAGGGGTTTCATTGACGGGCGCGCATGTGCCCGAAGAATCAATGAACGAGCGGGTTCGAAGGGTGCAGGTCCGTCTTGTTACGAAAGGCGAGATGCCGCGTTGGAAGGATCTTATGGCGCGGCATCATTCTTTGGGCCGAGCCGACATGGTTGGGTAGGTCCGGTGCTATGTCGCGACCGTCGATGGTGAGGCGGCGCCTTACAGGTCAAGACGCGTGAAGCTTGGATTGGCTGGTGTAGAGCGGGTGACATGGAAAAACTTTAGCAGACCTTTCGACGCGGCATGAACGAGAGTCGCCATCCGTTTTTCGGGGAATTTTAGATGGGGGGGAGGACATGGCCGAGAATGTCTATGTGGAGGAGGACTTTCGGGACGGCGTACCGTTTGAGCGGGCCGATCGGCTTCGATTCGAACGTTGTCGGTTTCAAGGAGCGCCTTTGGTGGAGTGGGAAACGGTTGGGGCCGTTTTCGATCGATGCCATTTCGATGGAGCTCGTCTTAACTCATCTTGCCACGTGAAAAGTGCCTTCTTAAACTGTTCATTTGTGGGGGCGAATTTTTTTTCTGCGGAGTTCGTGCACTGCAAAATGATAGGCTCGACATTTCCCGAAGTCACTTGGCACGGGATTCGCATCGAGAGCGGTGACTGGTCCTATTGCAATCTCCGGTACGCCGATTTAAGCCGCGTTAACTTTCGTGAGGCCAATCTTCGCGATGTGGACTTCAGCCGCGCGAATTTGCTCGAGGGATGCTTTCAGGGTGCGGACCTGAGCCGAGCTATTCTCACCCAAGCGAATATCAAAGGCGCTGATTTGCGCGGGGCGGTCTTAACTGGGATTGACTTTCGCCTGCTTGCCCTAGACGGGGTCCGCTTGGATTATGATCAGGCAGTTCAGGTTGTTCTCTCCCTGGGAGCGTGCGTGGACTAGAGGGCGGCACGACGTATTTCATGAGAGGGGATTATGCCATGCGTTGAATTCTTCACTGTTCACGTGCGCGTTTCGAATGCTACGACAGGGACGTTTTGGTGGCTAGCTTCACGACTGGTGTGGGCAAGCCCAAGACCCCAACACCGCTTGACGTGGGCATCTCTGGGTTGGAACTCCGGTCTATGATCCAGAACGGATCGTTCTCTCCATGCCTCGGCTTTTGTGCTTTGGGAAAAACGGTAAGATGGAAACGATTGGCGCTCCGGTGAGAGGGGTGGAAGAATCCGCCTTCATCCGCCATGAATAGACGTGTTTTGGCCATACACACAAAGGCCCTGATGTCCGGGGGCATACGGTCAAGGTCGACGTCTGCCACGTCTTAGGGAGGAGCCTTGAGGACGACGGCGGACATCGATAATCTGCTCCGTCCCCAAGGATGGAATCGGTTCCATTTGTTTGACCTAGCCGCGAATTTCAAGTGTCCGTGGACTTGACAGAAGTCCAGAGCTATAACACGGTGAGAAACGAGACACCCACCGCGCCTACAAGTCCGCTTTCTAAATTCCCATACTTTGAACTGACAGCTCGTGCGATACGGTAGCGGTGGTACCAGATTAACTGTTGACAAAACGGCAGAATTTGGGACGGTTTTGCCTCTTTTATATAGTGATGGTCGTGATACTGGCGTAGCTGGTGCCACGGCATGCTGGGCATGGCATGATGGACGTTATGGTAAACAAAATTTAGTACCAAGAGATTTAAAACGGGCCACTTTTGTGACAACAAATTGGTGTAGGTATTCTCTTGTTCGTAGGTTTTACTGCGTGAAGGGACGTCAGGTGGGGGTGCATTGGGTGCCGCTACAATGGGTTCATACGTATGCTGAAAAGCGTCAACAAAGCGAAGCACGGTGATAAACAATAGGGTAGCGAGGACATAACCCACAGCCGCGGGCCAATACCACCATAAAATGCCAAGCCACAACCCGCCCCGGATCATGAGGGTGGTTAACACGCGGTGGCGGTGGGGCAAGCGCTGCGCAAACGGCTGAATGATCATAACCCCACGCATAAGCATTTCAACTGCCGGAAAATATGCCCATTCTAACAACATCACCATTTTCGCAAGCCGAAGATGTTTTTGTAACCACGCGCGAAAGTCAAAAGAGATAATATCAGCTTTTTGAAAATGGTGCGCCAGATGTTTCTTTTCGACCCGGGGAAGATAGGATAAGCAGCTTCCATTAATCCAACTCATGACCGCCATCATGCGTACGTTGGTGGATTGGGAGCGAAATATGGTGTGATGCACCAACTCGTGAAAGAAATACGCGGAGATAATCATGCTGTGAGCTAATAGGAAAATCCCGAGAATCAAGAACCCCATGTGTCGTGAAAACAGTAATAGCCACCCGCTAAAATAGCCCGCGAAAATATAGATCAAGACCGCCGTGTTGGGGACAACGCCGTCTGAAAAGCGAAAAACCTTGCGAAAAGGCCCATATAACCGGTTTTTTGTGGATTGTGGGCTTGCTTCCGGAAATGCCATGAGCGTATCTCCTTAATCGAAATTCACGTCAAGAGGGGGAGCGGGAATACCAGGGGTTTCTCAATTATTCCGCTTCGACTGGGATTTTTTCCTCTACAACATTTGGTAAGGGTTCAGAATGATCGCTGCTGAAGTGAAGCAGCACGGTTTCCCGTAAAGGCTGGCTTCGTTTCCGCGAGTGATATCCATAGTGAAAGTAGCTGAGAACAAGCGAGCCAATCATGATAATGGGAGCGTACACGGCAGGCACAATGGGGGGATAGAAGGTAAAGAACACGCCAAAGGCGATTAAGACTAAAGACAGGGCTGGCAATATGCCGTAGGCGATCACATGATAACGGGCACTACGGTCATAGAATTTCAATAAGCCGACGTTGCCCAAAGCATGACCTAGAAATTCTCCCATCGTCGCAATGAGGATTAGGACTAAGAAGGCATTTGAGAGTCCCAAAATGCTTTCGGCTAAGAGTCCTCCGAGAACGGCAACAGCGCCTACGGTTAGTACGGCGGCGTAGGGTGTTTGATATTTAGGATGGATTCGGCCAAGAAACTTGGGCCACAAATCACTATGAGCAAAGGTCAAGGTAATGCGGGTCACCACGATTGTGCTGGCGACATTCATCCCGATAAGACTGTTCAGAACGAAAAGGACAAAGAGAAATTCGGCTTTTAATCCTAAATAATGTTGGACGATAAGGAGCCCGGGAATACTGGACTGCGCAAACTGACTCATGTGCAAGTAACCCCAGCCGACTGTTAGGGAATAGGAGACAATAATAAACATCAGGACAACAAGGCCGGAAGCTAAATACAAAGCGGCCCGAATAGTCCTGTGAGCAGTTTTCGCTTCGGCTCCCAAATAGACAGCGGCGGTGGATCCCGACATGCCGAATGATGCGACGAGGGCGCCGACGGCTAACCCACTAATTCCGTGAGCGGCCAGAGACGGATGGTAAACAGCGGTGGTATTGACGGTGTGCGGGGAAAAGATAATGACCGCACTTAAAATCATTAGCATGACCATTTCTATCAGAGCTGTAATCACGCCGTAATTGAGGGAGGAACGGACACCGAGATAGGTCAGAATTGTGGAAGGAATGACGAATAAGATGGTAAAGATATAGGTCATCCCAGCAGGCACATGCCAACCGAGTTGAGGTGCCACAGACTGTACCAATAACGAGAAAAAGACAATATTGGTGGCCAGCAGCGCGGCATAATAGACCACATAGGCAACACCGGCCAAATAGCCCCAGCGCCCTCCCATACTTCGGCCCACAAAATATGCCATACCGCCGGCGCCTGCGAGTTTCTTGGAAAATTGATACGGGGTATTGATCCACAAAAACACCATGAGGCCGCCTAATAAATAGGCTAAGGGCAAGGCGCCTAATGCATATCCCGTAGCGGCCGTCAACGCGGCAACCATGGAGGCCAAGGGCCCATTGGAAATCAGTCCTTGAGCTAAGACATGCCAAAAATTCACTGCGTCACGTGGTAACGAAGAAGGCTGGGATTTGGAACGGGTCACAGAAATTCCTCCTTCATGGCTTAATAAGTATTTTTCCCCTTCATGTTTTAACTTTCGGGAATTAATGACATGTGTAGCGAATGATGATATTCCCCCCAAATAGTTTTGAGATTCCGTTTATGGACTGACTTGAGTCCTAGAGGTATCGGACGACCTTGATAGAACAGGGAATTTGCTTGCGCTAGCATATTAGACCATGAGTAATGTTGTTGCTGGGCTGTTTCAACGAGATGGCATAACTCGTCAATATAGGCATGAGCTGAGTCAATTCGGGCAAAAATTTCGGTGCCCTCAGCGGGTGGTCCATGTTGGGACAATAAGGTGGTAGGGGACAATTGTTGAACCAATTCGGTGATCACAAGGAGCGTGTTCTGGTAATCCGATAACGAGGCATTAATAAAAGGAAATTCTAGGCTTGATAGATAGTCGCCGACACACAAAAGGTTCTTATACGAAAAGCTCATGCTGTCATGGGTGTGACCAGGAGTATGGAAGAACTGAAAGGGGCCTAATGTTTCTTGATGCTGAACATGATAGTGAGTTGTTACGAAGGGCAACTTCCCGTGTTCCCATGGCCTATCAATATAGAATTCGGTGTCGCAGTGTTCAAGTTGCCGGATGGCGCGTTCTTCATTATCCCGGTCCCATGTATTAGAGGTCACGACCGCATATTCCGGGAAATACGGAACTCCGGCAATGTGGTCAAAATGGGAATGCGTAAGAATGAGCAGAAGAGTTCGCGATGGAATTTCATACGGTTGTACAAAGCTGCGAATGGATGCAATTTCTCCTGGAAAAAATCCCGGGTCCACGATCACAAGATAATTATCCTCGATAATCACGATACTATTGAGTTGCTGCACCACACTGGTAAATACAAACACGTGATCTGTGATGTGTTTCACTTAGTGCCTCCTGTTCATGTTGACGAGGTGAATACATCATGAGTGGTGTTGGGGTCGACGAGGCTTTGAAGAATAACAAGTTGACCAAATCAGGGTCGTCGGTGACTCACGTGCCTTCGCATCACACCTCACGCGATAGGGATAAAATACAACAAATCATGAGAGGTTATTTAGAAAAAACGTTAGAAATATAAGACAATATGATGTTTATATGACATTAAATATAATATCAACGTAAAGAATTATACTAAATGGTGTTAGGTTTGGCGTTGTGTATTGGCACAAAATAATCTAGAACAATGGTATAAATATCATTCCAAATTCTTTAGGGGCACAAATTTTCCGCGCTGAGCCATGGCAGAAGGATTCGTCAAAGTCACAGATTAAGCCAATGGCAGGAATGTTTACGACGGGAGGTAGGCACCGGGCTAGTAGTCGGAGTCGGGCATGATAATAAGGTGGCACCTGGCCGCATAGCCTGGACACGGCAACGTTTTGGATAGTATGACGCTAGCGGGAACCCATAGGCGTTAACTTGTGGTGTGAAATCGTAGTGAAGACACCGTTTTCATGGTCGTTCATGCAGATGACTTTTCCAACCCTGAGCAGAGCGTTTCCCATTATAAATGTGTAGAAATTCTTGGACGATTTGGTGCAGATCGTCCCGATTATTTGGGTATAGCGCAAGGTCGACTGCCAAAGTTTTGGATTCCTGACACTATCCATTTTATCTGGCAGATGTTGATAACGAGCGCGGAAAAAATAATCAAAGCAGCCCTGCGAGCGACCGTCATACCGAAGCAAAAACCCCACTGATTAGCCAAGATCCGAACGATGCGTGTTTTCGAGGGCACTCCATTCATGTAAAGCCGTCTAGGCCCGATTACAGATAGCACTGTTTTGGTCTCGAATCACAGTAGATGTGCCTAAACACGCAATCGCCTTTTATTGGGAGGAAGTTTCCAGATGGAATTGTCGAATCGTGGTAAAAACGGTCTAAACCTATCCGTTCATAAGGCCTGTGCAAAATTCGATGAGTTTTATTGGTGCAGCGTGTGGTAATATTAAAAGTACATGCGAGTGGGTAATTTTTTGCAGTTGTTGTCGTTTTTGAGTGCTAAGCGAAGACAGGCTGACACTAGCAGTTGGGTTGAGTAGTTCATCATAAAGATCAATTGTGCAAATATTGAAGAGCATAACAAAACGAGGAGCGGTAATCATCTAGGTGCGTATCTTAATTGTAGAAGACGAACGTCCCCTCGCACATTTGTTAGCGCTGGAACTTCGGCATGCAGGATTTGAAGTATGCACGGTGGAGAATGGGCAAGATGCTTTGGCAAAAATCGTGCAGGCGAATTACGATTGCATGGTGTTGGATGTTATGCTTCCTGACTTGAGTGGACTGGAAGTTTGTCGACGTGTGCAGGAACAAAAGAGCCTGCCAATCATTATGGTGACTGCGCGGGGGCAAACTCCCGACAAAGTTGCCGGACTGGAACTCGGTGCTGACGATTATATGGTCAAACCTGTCAATACCGAGGAACTAGCCGCTCGCATACGGGCTATTGTACGTCGACGACAACCGTCTTCACATCATGTTGAGAAACCCTATCGGGTTGGAAACCTCTCTTTGTGGTCTGAGCAACATCTAGTAACTGTGGCAGACAAAATTTTGACCTTAAGGCCTTTAGAGTTTCGTATGTTAGAACACTTCCTCGCACAAATCAACCGGGTACAATCACGGGACGCGCTGTTGAATGCGGTATGGGGTATGGATTACGTCGGGGAAACCAACTTTGTGGACGTCGGCGTGGCACGATTACGCCGCCGATTGGAATCAGCTCACGCGAACATTGTCATTGAGACAGTACGGGGAGTTGGTTACATTTTAAGGAATTCTGCAAGATGATGGGCGTGGCTGGACGCCTGAGTGTTGCCCTTATAACGAGCCTGTTGGCAGCTTTAACAGTTCTTGGGGGAAGCCTCATGGTGAATCTAGGTCATTACTTGACAACACAAGCTTATGATGAGGCAGTGACGGTAGCGCGGCAAACAAGCCGTTTAGCGTCGCAAGGTGGCGTTGACGGTCAGAGACTCTCGTTGAGCGACCCGGGAATGCTCGGCGCAGCGATGGGCCGTTCAGGGCTCTATCTCCAAATCTCTGAGGGGAATCGTATTATCCAGCGATCACCCAGTCTGAAGGGGACGACACTGCCCCTCACGACTCCCACACCGCAGGTTCTCAAATGGGGTTTTTTGCCTCTATGGGGAACGGCAACTCCCCTCACAATGGTTCATCACATTCCAACCATTTTCGCACGGTCATCTGTGACCCGTCATAATCATGTCATTGGTTGGGTTGAAGTTGGGATATCGCTGTCTTCAGCTCTACGCTCCATTCGCACGGTAGGGGGCGGCCTGGTTCGCGTGGGAGCGGCCACTCTTGTGATTACTTCTCTACTGAGCACTATCTTCATCTACCAATCTTTTCACCGAATCCGGCGACTCAGCCGTGTTGCGAGAAGAATTGAAACGGCAGATGATTTAGGGCGGCGAATTGCGGTCCAGGGACCCCGCGATGAAGTGCGTGAACTGGCTCAGTCTTTTAACCACATGCTCAACCGTCTGGAAAACAGCTTCCAGGGCGAACGACTCATCACGGCTCAAGCCTCTCACCAACTACGAACTCCGTTAGCCACGGCTATCGGTTATGCGTCCATGCTGCGAAAATGGGGCCAATCCGATCCCGCTTTGGTGTCTGAAGGATTAGAGGTGATCCACGAACAACTGTCGCGACTACAAACAGTCATTGACATAGTGCTTCGGTTGGCAGAACTTGAAGGGCACTCACCGATTGTATTAGAAAAAATCCCTATCGAGAGATTTATTCAGGAATGGAAGAAGACCCAGCCGGTTCCGATTCTCATCATAGGTGGTCCCTCAAGCACCGTCATGATAGACAAAGGCATGATGACCGAAGCGCTGAATATTCTGGTGGACAATGTTCAGCATCATGCTGGTCCTAACCCGTCTGTCCAGATTAGTTGGCAAATGGGATCCGATAAATCCGTGACAATAGTGTTACAGGACCAAGGACCAGGTTTCCCTCCTGAGATTCTGCCGCATTTGTTCCATCCCTTCGCCAAAGATGCGAAAAGCTCCGGAACAGGTCTTGGACTGGCTTTGGCGCGGGCAATGATCGAACGGCAAGGAGGACACATTGCCGCTCTTAATGCATTTCCTAGAGGAGCGCGTCTATACTTAACTTTCCCTTCTACCTGTGTATAATTGTCATACAATGGTCATCTTAGTGTTAAGAGACGGTCATCACACGGCAACAAATTTGTCAACTTTCCGCCCTATACTAACTGTTGTGGGCTCTACGTGCACCCACAGGAACAAACAAAACCGGAGGAAAGGTTGATACACATCATGAAAACGTTGATTGCAAAGTCTGCTATCGGACTATTGGCAGCAGGAACCATTATTGGCAGTGCTGGAGTAGCCAGCGCTCACTCCTTATCGACCGTCAAAGCGACCGTTGAGCAGTCCGCCACATCTCAAAAGAATGTTGGTTCCAACGTTCAGTCCGGTTCCAACGTCCAGTCTGGTTCGAATGTTCAATCCGGTTCTCAAACCGTGGGCGGGGGCGCTGATCCCACACCCTCCGGCGCAAACCAATAGTGCCAAAAGGTCAGCGCGAGGGCGCTTGGTCACCCTCGCGTCTTAGACCATAATATAGCAACCATAAATAGCTCCTTTAAGCTTATCTCCTGCTCTATCGTCAGATGGTTCGACCGCGGTGGGCCCGGAGGCGACATGATCGAATCGTGTTGTGTGACGCTCCCCTGACGGACGGGACGCATGCCACTGAAAATCGTCTTTCGTTTTCGTGCGCGAGCGCTGGAGTGAATCGATGGAATGGTTGGCACTTTGGAGTACGGATCTCACGTTGGCTGACGGTGCTCTTGCTCGGACCAGGCTGCGCGACGGCGGCTTCAAAGGCCGCATCCGCATGGGCGTGTTGACGGCTGGCTAAGCCATAGAGCATCCGTTCCAGCACCGCCTGTGTGGCCAGCCCCGGATTCTGCAGTGGATGATAGGTCTCTAAAGGAATTTCTTACGAACCCTCGGCGGCACGCACCCGAGGAGGGGGATAGAGATTTTCCGATCCCCCAAAAATACGCCGCCGGCTTCGGTTCCGTGCCGGACCGCTTGGCGTTGCGGATCATGACGTCCTGGGGGCCCCGCCAGTGGGTCCACTTCCGCCGACATCATCTGTGGCAATCCCATCCGCAACGAGAGTGCCAACAGCCCGTCTTCGGCATCTGGTAAAATGTCTCCCCACGGCACCGTCACAGGCTGTTCGGGGAGCGATTTTTTCTTGATACGGGTCGTCATTAGCGATTCCTCCTCAAAGAGGGGTTTTCCCTCTCTAGTAAACCCAAGAGCCATCGGGAGTGCTCGTCTCAATTTCCACGAAAAATGGGGCATTCGGAGTACAACCCCGTCATTCGCGGGTGGCTCCAGTACCGCCGGTTCTACCCGTCCGCACTGTACGTCCTTGGGCAGCATCTTTGTCGGGTATTGGTCCGCTGGGCGCGCCGGAAATATCAGCGGCCGAAACGCCATAACCGGCGTGCGGCGCATTGGCTACGGGGCATCAAACAGCGGGACCCGTAGTTGTTCCCACACTGGCATAGAATGGGGCAAACGGTGAGATAGGGGAGCCGGATGAGTCGAGAGGTTCATGTCCGGTTCTGGGAGAGCCTCGGAGCGAAACTCCCTGGGGCTACTCGCTCATCAGAACGGTTTTAAAGTGGTCTTGATAAATCACACGGTCACATCCCGCATAATCCGTAATTTCATGCGAAGGGGACTGGCGCCTTTAAGCAATAGATGTTTTGGGATTTAGTTAAAACAGCTACCCCAAGCTTGGATAGTGTTCTCTTGGCTGCAAACTGAATGGGGAGGTTTGATACAATGAGGACCATGGGTTACAAGAAGGGGGCACAAGCGATTGATGACGATTGCGATTGTCGACGATGATCCAAAAGTCGCCGAAATTTTGCAATGGTATCTTGATGATGCTTACCACCTGGTAACAGCGGAGAATGGAGGCGCCATTAGAGAGCTTATCCAGCGAGAGAATCCTGCCCTGCTGGTTTTGGATGTAATGCTGCCGGGAATAGGTGGACTACAGACATTGAAAGAGATCCGTAAGACATCACGACTACCGATCATTCTATTGACAGCTCGTAGTCAGGAAAATCAGATTGTGGAAGGTCTAAGCCTTGGAGCTGATGATTATGTCACTAAACCGTTTAGTCCGCGCGAAGTGAAATCGCGCATCGAAAGTGTCTTGCGCCGTTCGCAGTATCACGAGTTGGAGCGACATGCTGTCGGAGACTTATCGTTAGACCGGAACTCTCACGAAGTCATTCTCCGAGGAGAATCTTTGGCGCTCACTCCCAAAGAATTTGAGATACTGTGGATCTTGGCAGTGAACCGGGGCCAAGTGTTTTCTCGCTCGCATCTGCTGCAACGTTTATCTGATTTTGAAAATATGGATCGTAGTATCGATGCCCACGTCAAGAATTTGCGAAAGAAATTTGGCGTAGCGGCCCAAGCGATTGAGACGGTGTACGGATTAGGGTATCGGTTTAATGCCGACGTGATCACATGACGTCACGGATCGGCAATCGTATTCTTTTTGCGATGGTGCTTCTGCTTGTAGTCACTCTAGGCTCTCTCGACCTGATTTATCAGCATGCCACCGCTGTCAATTTTGGGATTTACCAACAACAGCATAACCGTACGATCCATGGTCACATCGTGGCACTGTTGTCCCAATATTATTCAGAACACGGAGGTTTTTCCGGCGCCAATACGCTCCTCGCGTCACTATCCCGTTTGGCGCCAGGCCCTATGGAGATAGTGTCACCAACCGGCCAAATAGAGCAAGGAACGGGACCTCCAGGGACCACGGGCCATTTAATGGACCACCATTTGGCGATTATGGCGGACCATCGCATTGTCGGCCAACTCTACTGGAATGCGCCTCCGCATCCCACAGTACCCCCAGAACCACTGGGATTTCTCGCGATGATGAATCATTCGCTCATTACCGTCACGGTTGCTGCATTGCTGGTGGCCATCGTTCTCTCTTTCGTGATGACGCGCGGGATCGTTCGACCCATTGAAACCTTAACACAAGCCGCGCAACGGATTGCATCAGGGCACGGACCAGAACAAGTGAGGATTTCTCGGCGTGATGAGATCGGGTCGTTAGGAAATGCGTTCAATGAAATGGCCGAACATTTGCGTACGCAACATCAGTTGCGTGAAAGGCTTGTTGATGACGTAGCCCATGAATTGCGCCATCCTTTGACGCATATTCAGGGATATC
>JAKBWA010000063.1 GCA_021841025.1 Bacillota bacterium
CTGTGCTTCACTTGTCCCAACAAAGTGGACGCGCTCGCGGACGTACTGCCGCAGCCCGCGGCCAGAGTACTCACCGCGATGCCAACCGCCGCCACGCCAAACCATGTCTTTACTCGCATTGTGTACCTCCTTCGGCTACCTCTAGCCGGTATTCACGCACAAATCTATTCGTAAAGGGGATCTGGCCTATTAAACCGATAACACTATCCAGTACATGAATTTATCTAGCGAGACGTCTAACGAATAACCTAACACCCGTGCGCTTGCCTTGCACGTATCCGCAAATCCGCATATGTCACACCGCAATGAAATGATGAAGTCAATCGAGCTCGAGCCCCCATCAAAGGGTAAGACTCATAACTCTTTTTCCGTGAAAGAGGGATCTACTACACAAGTAGAAAAGCCACTTTACCGTTCCCAGCAATCCTCAAGAAAATCAGAAAATTCCTTTGAATTATTCTAATCGATCAGGCTTTGCCCTAATTCGTTATTAATCTGCGGATTTAAACGTATACTCAAATGTTCTAAACCTAATGAAACTGGCTAAAGTTACGCGTCTCTTTGTTGCCCTATTAAAAATTACTAGTGCAACAAATCCCCTCGAACCATTCTAACGTTACTATGCTAACCCCGCAACCTTCATCTGGAAAGCCGATTGTTTCAGTATCCTTTTATGCCATACATTAATCTTTGGCACTCTATATCGGTCTTCGTGGCGCCAATTGTACCTGTCATTCGGGCACATGGTTTGAAGTTCATTGGACATCCCCGGATATCCCGAGTGCGCGACAATCGGAAAACACGCGTTTTGGATGAATTAACACATGAGCACATCGGGATTAACAAGAATTTTTATTCTAGGACTATTTTCATATATTCTATACTGGAAATAAAAAGGAGGCGCCCTGATGCATCACCCTCTGATTCACCGGCAAAACTTATTTGATCTCGTTCACCGCACGAGTGCCCGTAACCCCTTTAAACTCGCTATTATATCCCCGGACACGCGATGGACTTACCGCGAATGGGAACAAGAAATTCGTCATATGGCCCAATATTTGAGCCAACAAGGATTCCAACCAGGAGATAAAATTGCCGTCTATGCTCGAAATTCCGCACACTATGCCACACTCATATTTGCTGCCGCATTTTTGGGTGCCGTTTTGGTCCCGGTGAATTTCATGCTGTCTCCTCAAGAAGTGGCGTTTATTCTTCAGCATTCCGAATCTAAGGGCGTTCTAGCCGATCCTGATCTTTGTTCCCGGATCGATGAAGCGGTACATCTTCTTGCCGACAGTCACCACCATATCGTGAAAGCCCATCAAATTGTCCTGGGATCCGGGACAGCACAAACCATTCCCCCTGGCTGGACTTTTATTTCCCCTGTTACGGAAACTTCTGATGCCGATAGGGATTTCCAGGGCCCTGAAGGATCGGACTTGGCTCAAATTCTTTATACATCGGGAACAGAGTCTCGGCCCAAAGGGGTAATGCTCACCCATGACAACTTAATTCACGAATACGTTAGCGTCATTGCCACAGGCGGATTCTCGCCTGATGATGTGGTCCTGCATGCGCTTCCTTTTTATCACAGTGCGCAGCAACATGTATTTTTGGGCCCTTATACCTATCTCGGCGCCACGCACGTCATCATTTCCGCACCCAATCCCCAAAATGTCTTAGCCACGATCGCCCAAGAACATGTCACCGAGTTTTTTGCTCCGCCCACCGTATGGATTAGTTTGCTCCGCTTTCCCGGATTCGACGCATATGATTTGTCCACGTTGGCCAAAGGGCATTACGGGGCCGCCATTATGCCCAGGGAAATTCTTCAGGAACTCAAACAAAGATTACCCCATACCGATTTCTGGAATTTTTACGGACAAACCGAAATGGCCCCTCTTGCCACAGTGTTGGGACCGGAAGACCAATTGCGCAAGTTAGGGTCATGCGGCAAGGCTGTTCTCAATGTAGAAACTGTTTTGCTGGGTGACGACAATCAACCCGTGCCGGTGGGCCAGGTTGGAGAAATCTGCCACCGCAGCTCTCATATCATGCAAGGCTATTATCGTGACGAAGAAAAGACCCAAGACGCTTTCCAGGGTGGATGGTTTCATAGTGGGGATTTAGGGGTGATGGATGAAGAAGGCTATCTCAGCGTTGTGGACAGAAAAAAGGATATGATCAAAACCGGGGGAGAAAATGTCGCGAGCCGCGAAGTTGAAGAGATCATTTATCAAATGCCTGACGTTTCCGAGGTAGCAGTCATTGGAGTACCTGATCCGTATTGGGTAGAAAAAGTTGTGGCCGTCGTGGTGCCCAAAATTCCGGAAACATTGACATCATCCGCGGTCATGGCCTTTTGCCGTCAGCACTTGGCGCCTTACAAGATTCCGAAAGACGTTGTGTTTACCGCATCGTTACCCAAAAACCCGACGGGCAAGATTTTAAAACGTGATTTGAGGACGTCTCTCGCAAGCCCCCTCAAGGAAAATTAAAGTGCAGATGATAAGATTAGACGTTCTGGCACCACCAACGCAAAGAAATCACAATCAGTCTTGTTCTATTTCATGTAGAATCCTTTAGGGCACCCACTCAAGAAATCTTGCCAAGGACAGCTTCACTACCGACCTTGGCAAGAGAATCCTGACGCCCACAATTCTCAGTCGACCTATAGCGTATCCTGCTTATGACACCCGAAATCGTTGTGGCCAAAACGCTTCTGGCGGCAACGTGCCGTTTTGCGCCCACTCCAGAACAAGGTCGGCCGTAACGGCCGCGAGCAAGACCCCGTTGCGGAAATGACCTCCCGCCACATAGAGTCCCTGCCATTCGGGCCAAACCCCAAGCACGGGCAATCCGTCTTGAGCCATTGGCCTCAGCCCTGCCCAAGCGGTATCCCAATGCATGTGTTTGATCCGGGGCCCAAAGTAATCCAAAGATCTGGTAATATTCGCCACTCCATCCACACTCACACGGTCATCAAACCCTGTATCATCCTCTGTTGCCCCCACTATTAACCGGCCATCAGGCTTAGGCACCACGTAATGGTGTCGGGCAAACACAATATGGCGTATAGGCATCCTATCACCGGTTAAAGATACTACTTGACCTTTCACCGGTTTTATAGGAATGTCATAGTACTCTCCCAAACCTGCCAAAAGAGATGGCATCCAGGGACCTGTAGCCACAATGACTCCCTTCTCGGCAAAATATCGCCCTTGAGTGGTTTGAACACCCCATACACGCCGGTCTTGCACTAGGAGATGCTCAACCATAACCCCGAAGCGACTGCTTAACCCTTCTTCATGACCTGCCCGGATTGCCGCGTGAACCAGTTTGGGTGCATTCACTTGCATTTCCATAGGAGCATAAATGGCTGCCCGTGCATGTTTCATATCGGGCTCAAGATCGGTTAGTGCGGCCCCACTCAACCATTTGAGGTCAATGCGGTCTTTCTGCCATTGGTACAGGGACTCGAGTTGTGCCTCTTCGGTTTCATCTAAAGCCGTCTGAATAACCCCACACTGATTGAGCTCAACATCCATGCCACTGGCCTCTTCAATTTTTCGCACCAATCCAGGATACAACAAGAAACTTTGTTGCAATAATTCAAAAAACGGCTGCGACGGTCCCGATTCAGCCGATGGAGACAGAATTCCGGCCGCAGCACGTGATGCCTGTCCGCCGGGAGGGCCTTTGTCCACCAATAGTACCGAATAACCTTGCGCAACCAGACGGTATGCCATCATGGCGCCAACGATACCAGCACCGACAATGATAAAATCCTGCGACTGTGAAACGTCACCTGCCATATTCAAAGTTCCCTCCACATGCCGAACACTGGGGCCTCGGTGTAAAACGGACAACGCGTGAGACGTTTCGATAAGCATCATAGGTCCAGATGCGTTCTTGCAACACCTCGCCAGTGTTCAGTAGAATTTTCAATACTTCCTGGGCCTGAACGGTGCCTGCCATCCCCGCCACAGGGCCCAATACCCCCATCAGAGCACAGTCCTGGTCTTCATAGCCCTCCTCTCCAAACAGACACTGCATACACGGTTTTCCACCATTGACAACATATATTTGCGCTTCATAGCCAATGGCTCCGGCAAAAACCACAGGGACATGGTGATGAATACTGAAAAGGTTGAGAAGAACGCGCGCGTCCCAGTTATCCAGACCGTCTACGATAACGTCATAGCCACTCAGGAGCATTTCATAATTATCGCGGGTTACAGTCATCGTCTTTGTCTCTATGACGGCATCTGGGGCAATAAACTGTAAAGTCCGACGACAAGCTTCGACTTTTGGCCGGCCCACATCCGCCGGTCCAAATAAAATTTGCCGGCCCAAATTGTGGGCTGCCACCTCATCGGGATCGATTAAAGTCAGATGCCCCACACCTTGCGCGGCGAGATACAAACTAGAAGCATTGCCTAGCCCTCCCATCCCCACAATCGCTACCTTGCCGCCGCGCAAAAGTTGAGCCCAATGAGGTTTAGCTTCGGGCAGTGAGATGAGTCTTCGCACCCGTTCTTTGTCTGTAATCACCATGGAATTACCGGCCTACCATACCTGCGGTAGGAGAGGAGGCTTCAGCCTGCTGTCGTTTAGGCATACGTCCGGCTTCAAATCCTAAACGTCCGGCTTCCACTGCCAGTTTCATGGCGCGAGCCATCAATGAGGGGTCCTTAGCGTGGGCAATAGCGGTATTAATCAACACCCCGTCGGCACCTGTTTCCATCGCCAAACTGGCGTCTTGCGGACTGCCAATGCCGGCATCTACAATAACCGGGACTGACACGCGGTGTTTAAAACGCTGAATGGCCTCGACATCCAACACACCCTGGCCTGACCCAATCGGCGACCCGAGCGGCATGATGGCGTGAGCTCCAGCTTGATCAAGATATTTGGCCAATACGGGATCGGGGGTGGTATACACCATCACCGTGAATCCCTCTTGCACCAAGATTTTGGTTGCCTCTAAAGTGGCCACGGGATCGGGCCACAGCAAGTCCTGATCTCCGATGATTTCGAGTTTCACCAGGGTGCCGATTCCTGCAGCTTTGGCCAAACGGGCAACATTGAGTGCCTCTTCAGTGGTATGACATCCAGCCGTATTCGGCAGAATGCGGACATTGTCCGGAATAAAATCGAGCAGAGACGGTTCACCGGGATTATTCAAATTCACCCGCCGAAGTGCCACTGTGACCAATTCCGTGCCCGATTCGCCAATGGCCTCTCGCATAATTTCGTTGCTGGCATATTTTCCTGTTCCCACAATCAAACGGGAATGAAACGTGTAGCTTCCTACCTGTAAAACACCTGACATAATTTATCCTCCCCCGACAAATCTGACGATTTCTATGGCATCGTGATCTTGCACGGGACGGCTGACAAAATCTGCCCGTCCGATGATTTCACCGTTTACCATCACAGCCACTGTCTGATGATCCACACCCAGGCTGTCCAGCATGTCTTTAATGCTTTCTATCCCTTCCAACTCACGGGTTTCACCGTTGATTATCAATCGCATTTCACGCCTCCTGACCGTTTCCAATCTGATGACAGAACACACTGCCGAATCTGCCGGCAAGCTTGGAGGGGGTCAGCTTCCAGCCACAAACCGTCCGAGAGGCAAACACCTTCCAGACCCATATGCGCCAACTGTTCGACATTACGCACGGTAATCCCGCCAATCGCCAAAATGGGAGCATCCGCACATTGGACAATATGCCGTAACTCAGACCAAGGGCGAGGCAGAAGCCCCGGTTTTGATGTTGACACAAAAGCATGACCCCAGAGGTATAAATCGGCCTGCTGATGATGTTGGAGATCCTGACGATTATGCACTGAAGCCATGATAGGTTTGTCCCACACGGAACGAAGCCATGACGCCCCTATAAAATTGGCCGGAAGAGTGATTCCTTGAGCTGATAAGGACACCGCCACGGAAAGGTAGGAATTAATCCACAAAGGCAGATGAGGAGCTTGGGTCCGAATCCTATTTGCCGCAGCCCACACCGATAAAGGCGGCTTGGTTTTGTCGCGCACAATAACGCCGTCCAAAACGCCTTGCATTTCTGGCAACAAGGCCCATGCATAATCAGGAAACCGTGGCACATCAACTAACCCAATGACCATTTCCACCCGCTCCCAAAAAAAAATCCGCAAGCGAGCGGATACAATCCCTCGCTTCCCTACGATGGTGCTAACCATTTCAGGTTCAAAGGGTACGGCTCACACCGTTCTCAGTCCAAATCCCGGACACCCCTAGCGATTACGATCTGATTATTTTTTCGCTATTTGCCTTCATATCCCGAAAAACTCTAATACAGCAATAGCTTGAATTCATCATTGTCAGATTTTCATGCTGTTGTCAAGGGTTCTGCCAATCAAAAAATCGCCACCTAATCGTGACACTTGTCTTAGGTGGATGTCTCGAAAGGAACTTCTGTGGGACTCAGATTCAGTTCCTGTCCCATTTGCTGCACCGTTTCCCGAGCTTGTTTTACCCGATCAGCCATCCCCACGCCGTCTTCAAAGGCCCCCGCCACGAACAAGTGAGGAAATCTTTTAAGCTCCTGGCGAATCCGGGCCATACGCTCCAAATGGCCCACAAGATACTGGGGCAGCCCTTGAGGTATGCGAAACACCCGCAAATACCGTGGGTCAGCTGTTATGTGCATACTTTTCTCCAATTCTTGCCGAAATAATTGAATTAATTGATCATCATTCTGCTGTAAAATATTTTCCCCGTAACGGCCATAAAAGGCTCGCAAGACAAATAACGGCTCGGTATAGGGATAATGCCATTTAGAGGATACCCAGGTCACCGCCGTCATACGCAATCCCGAGCCTCTTGGCACCAGAAATCCCGTTTTATCCGTCTTAACCGGAACATCAGCCGGATCATAAGCCGCACCAATCACAGCCAAATCGGCATAAGGGATGTTGGCCAAAATATCTTGAGCTTCTGAGGACAAAAAGGGTAATAGGCGAGCTGTCACATAGGACGGCGTGGTGATCACTAGGGCGTCATAGATTTGCACTCCGGAAGAAGTACTCAGAGCCCATTGCCCGCCGGGCTTGGGTGTCACGCGCTGAACCGGATGGGAGAGCATTATGCGAGTTTGATGCAGGTTCTCAGCAATTTTCCGTATAATTTGCTGAAGACCGCGATCAACCGTTAAAAATATGCTATGGTAGCGTTGCGCGAAAGGGCTTGGCGGTGGTGCCTTGCGCCGTTTGGAGCCCAGATAAACCGAGCGCGCTTCCTGTTCAGCAGCCAAAAGGTGAGGAAATGTTGCTTTCAAGCTCATTTGGTCAACATCCCCGGCAAAAATCCCCGACAGCATTGGCGCGGCCAAACGGTCGACAATTTGGTTGCCGAAGTGGCGGCGCAAAAAATGTCCCAGGGACTGGTCCTCGTCTTCTCTCCCTTTCGTCATAGCCACAAAATCTTTCAACAGAGCGAGCTTTCCTGCAACCGACAACAAGGGACTCGTAAAAATCGGTTTGGCTTTGGTAGGCACGCCCGTTTGAATGCCATCTGGAATCGGGAAATACCTATTCTTCCAAAAAATATAAGCTCCCCGCACCCGAGGGTTGGTTCCCATTAAGTGCGGCCCCAACCCCACCTCTTCGCACAATTCCACCAGATCGGGCTTTGTCGCCAGAAAGGAATCGGGTCCTCCTTCAATGACCACGTTGTGAGTGGTATCTGTTCGTATGCGTCCGCCAAGCTCCTTATCCGCCTCAAACAGATCAATTTCAACCCCTGGATAATCCCGCTCTAGGTAATAAGCTGCGGAAAGTCCTGTGAGTCCTCCCCCAATCAACGCGACACGTGTCATATTCTCGCCACCCTTTGACCACTTTGTGCCCTATCCAGAATAATTTCGGCCAGTGTTCGCGTAAAAGCCGGGTCGTCGTTAAAAGATGACGTCCTTTCCATGTGAATGCCGACCGACTTGGCAAGCGCCTGACTCTCAATGTCCAAATCATACAAGATCTCCAAATGATCCGAAACAAATCCTACCGGGCACACGACAACATGCCGATAACCTTCAACGCCTAAAGCCCGAAGTGTTTCCAGAATGTCCGGACGCATCCAAGGTTCTGAGGTTCTGCCGGCACTTTGCCAAGAAAATCTATAACGCGTAAGGCCAAGAGATTCTGCAATGATTTCCCCGCTTTGCCGTAATTGTCCCGGATAAGGATCGCCCATACGGTAAATTCTTTGAGGCAAACTATGGGCTGTGAACACCGTCACTAAATCTTTTTGTTCATCTGCACTAAAGAGCGTCTGGGCTTCTCTTACACGCTGTGCAGCCAACTCAATGAAAGAAGGACACTGGAACCATGACCGAATGCCCTGCCAGGTCATAGTTTGGCTTCGCTCCTTTAAACCCGCAGTAATTTCGGCAAAATATTCTCCGACGCTCATTGAAGAATAATACGGTGCCAAAACCAAAGCAATAAAGTGATGAATCCCGTCATACGCCATCTTCTCAATGGCATCCCCTATGAATGGCGGCGAGTGTTTAAGACCTAGATATACTCGAAACTTTCCCGCTGCAAAAGATTCTAGCCATTGTTGCAACCCTTGAGCTTGAGCCTGGGTAATCACTGTTAAGGGCGAAAAGCCTCCTATTGCATCGTAGCGCATCCGCAAGTTGTCTAATTGGCTCGCGCTAGGAGCCCGTCCATGGCGGATATGGGTATAATAGCGAACCAAATCCTCATGATCTTGAGGGGAACCATAGGCCATGAGCAGCACTCCGATCATGTGTCATTGCCTCCCTTCCTCACAATCAGACCCCACTCCCATCTTAAAAGACAACGAGAACTGTCTTTTCATATCAGATGCCGATGTCATTCGTGCCGGGAACATAGTCATGAATCATCGCCACTAGCCGCTTAAGAAGTTCAGGATTGGTATTGGGCAATACGCCATGGCCCAAGTTGAAAATATACCGTGGATCACCGGCCATGCTGTCGAGAATTCTCCTAACATGCCGGGCCAAGACGTCCCAAGATGATAACAAAAGCACAGGGTCCATATTTCCTTGCAATGCCATTTCGTTTCCGAGATCTTGCCGTACTTTGGCTAGAGAAACTCTCCAGTCAAGACTCAAGACCCGCGCCCCAGTTTGTTTCATCAAAGGAAGTAAAGCGGCACTGCCGGTGCCAAAATAAATGGTGGGCACGTGAAGACGATTGAGTCTTGAAAAAATCTCCTTCATTGTCGGTAGCACAGCGTATTCGAAATCTTCCACGCTAAGAGCCCCAATCCAACTGTCAAAAATTTGCACGGCTTGAACTCCGTGCCGGATTTGCGCATGCAAATGACTCACCACGGCATCGGCTAGTGTGATCATGACTTCATGCCACAATTCGGGCTGTTCCCACATCATTTTCTTCGTTTCTATGTAATTTTTTGATGGTCCGCCCTCAATAAGATAGCTAGCCAGCGTAAAAGGCGCTCCAGCAAATCCAATAAGAGGGATAGGATCAATCCGCCGACAAATTTGCTCGATGCTGCGAAAGATTTCGGGCAAATCGTCTTCCGGCCTTAGAGGCTTTAAGTGTTTCAAATCTTGGACACGACGAATGGGATGGGCAATAACCGGTCCTTTATGTTCTTGAATATCAAAATCGATGCCCATTGGCCCCATCGGTATCATAATGTCTGAAAACAAAATGGCTGCATCGACTCCCAGTTCTTCGACGGGCCGACACGTCACATCAACAATCACCTTTTCCGAAAGAGCCATTTCGAGAAAAGAATAACGTTCACGCAGTTGGCGATAGGCCGGCTGATAACGGCCTGCCTGGCGCATAAACCAAACGGGAATACCATTGTGTGGTTTTCCCCAACAGGCCTCGATAAATCGGCTAGAGCCCCTCACCCTAAACGTCCTCCTCACACCTGCCAAATCGAAGCTATTATAGCACATTGGCTCTCTTAAGCCTTACAGATAGCGATTTGAGGGCCCAGCCCAGGCGAGATTTGGGTCCATCTGGGCTTCGAGATGACCCTTAACGGATCGAGCGAAAGCCAAATCCGGGCTGAACCGGGCCATCTTGTCGTCGGCATGGGACAAGTCGTCTCATTTACGACCTGTAAATCCTTCGGTTCAGGCACACTGGCTTATCACAATGCCTCCCTGCGTATAGTTCCCAGGAATGTGCCCTGTGTCCATTCACCTCCCCGGACAATCAGAAGAATCCCGGCGAATTTCTTTGGCAACGATGTGGACACACGGATAATGCGGCCGTAGTAATCGCAAAGCGGGGTATCAAAAAACGTCTTTCTGGCGATCCGCTCACTAAATCTCACAAAGCCAGGCGGATTTTTCGGACGCGAGGGCCGGAACGGTCCGAAGTCACGGCTGGGAAGATCAGCATAAGACGTGTGGAGCCAACAGCCCCGCTGCGGCGATCACGGCCCCCCACCTCAACCCTGACGGGTTGAGGTGGGGGAAGGTTCATTTAAGCACCATTAGCCTCCTTCCGTCGTAGCATAGACAAATACCATGACGGAGGTGTTTAAGGTGCCCATCACCTTGACTGGTCTGTTTGCCGGAATTGATTGCCGAGGATTGAAAATGGAGCATCAATCCATCGTTATCCGATCTATTGTCACCGATTCGCGTCAAGCAGACGCCGGCTCATTGTTTGTGGCTCTGCCAGGTCAGAAAACCCACGGAATTCGTTTTGCACAAGATGCTATCACCAAAGGCGCTGTCGCCGTTCTAACCTCAGAGGATCCCCCCAGTTCCCTTTCGGGTCCTTTGAACCACGTCGCCTGGATTACAGCAAGCCGTCCCAGGCAAATTCTTGGCGAACTGGCCCAGCGTCTTTATGGCTTCCCTGCCAAAAGCCTTCGACTCCACGGCGTGACGGGCACAAATGGCAAGACCACTACTGCGTATATGCTAAATCATATTTTACGATCAGACGGCCTTTCTACAGCTATTTGGACGACCAATAGTGTCGAAGGAATTGCCCAACCTTTCCGCCCTCACATGACAACCCCAGATGCACCCGAACTACATCGTTTTCTTAGTGATGCCAAGAAACATGGCGCCGTCGATGTGGTGATGGAGGTATCATCACACGCCCTTGCCCTAGGGCGCATTAACGGATTGCAATTTGAAACCGGAGCCATTACCAATATCACTCCAGATCATCTAGATTTCCATGGTTCGTATGCCCACTATAAACAAGCCAAGGCGTCCTTTTTGCGTTACATCCCCCCCGGCGGGCTTGTGGCCTTAAATGCCGACGATCCCGAAGTATCCGGCCTGGCCGAAAACGCCTCCGTGCCCTTGACACGATTCGGCTTCTCAGAGGGTGCCGACATCACAGCTCAAGTGCTCGAGTTAGGGACAGAATCCAGCCTTTGGCGCTGGTGGCGCAATGGTCAATATCAAGCCGAAATTCTGTTGCCCGTTCCCGGACACCACAACATCGCCAATGCCTTAGCCGCCCTGAGTATGGCCACGCATCTCGGCATAGATGGACCCCGAGCTTCTGGTTTTTTGACGACCTTCGTGCCGGCACCGCGCCGTCTCGAGACGATACAGATTGACGACATCACCGTGATTTCCGATGTAGCCATGAACCGTGCCAGTTATGACGCCGTCATGACGTCCGTTGAATTGATGAACAGACCCGTCATTGTTGTCAATGCGATTCGTGGCAACAGGGGTATTAAGGTTAACGAAGACATCGCCAATATCCTTGCCGACTGGAATGAGCGCTTGAGATTTGCCCCCGTAGTGATCACCTTGAGTCACAGCCACCTCGCCGGGCTTACCGTCGATTACCGGGTGCGCCCAAAGGAGGTTGATGCCTTTCTTTCGGCGGCTCGCAAGCGCAAGATGGCTGTCAAGGTTTATGAGGAGCTTCCTGATGCGATAATCGCAGCATCCAGACGTTTGAGAGGTCATGACATTCTTTTGCTGTTAGGCACGTTTGGTATGGATGAAGGCTTAGATTTAGTGAGAACTGAGATCTTTCGCCCTCGCTAGTTAATGAAAGACCTTCATCACAATATGAGCCCCCTCGCCGTTTCCAAAAAACGGTTCTATAACCGCTGTCCTTGTCCACCCAATTGCTTTGAGCACTTCAAGCTGCGGCTGATTCGAGAACCGGACCTCGCCAATAAAAGCTTTGGCTCCCATCCTTTCAGCGGATACTGCAGCCTCTGTCAAGACGAAGGACGCCAGTCCTTGCCTTCTATAGAGAGGATGAGTGACATTGGCCAGAACATGCGCATAAGGTCCTAAAACTTCATATCCAAAGTAGGCGATGATCAAAGAGCCGTCTTTCACCACGAGAAAACGGGTTCTAGGCGAAAGATATTTGATGACAACTTGGGCCATCGGCATGGGTTCCAAAAAGACCATTCGCTCCAGGCGGGCAATTTGTCTGACATCCCAGGGGTGCAAAAATTGGACGGAATAGTGGCGATAGCGCCTAGGCATATGTTTCAACTTTCATCCCTCCGACCACCATACGCGTCATCTAGAACAAATGTGATCTCACCCTCCTTAGCTTGGGGAACCCCCTGCGTATTCGGATCCAGTCACATCGGAAAGGACCTCGGAATAGGATACTGACAACTCGATGACATCCTGACTTTTGGGGAAGTGACTTTGCATGAACTTGATCATCAGCCGGTTTCTGACACATTGGGCTCGTTTCCATCCTGACACTCCAGCCATAGTGGACGGCTGGAGCGGCAAGACTCTCACCTATCAGGAATTAGATCAAAGCACGGATTTCATGGCCGGGCAGCTGAGTAATTTTGGTGTTGGTCCCGGTCATGTCGTGGCATATCTTATGCGGGATAGTATCGGCATCTTAAGCCTTCTCTTGGCTTTGGGCAAGCTAGGAGCGGTCTGGACTCCGGTGAATCCGCAGACAAAACCCCAGGACTGGGCACGTCAACTGGATCACTCTCAAGCGGATTGGGTAATCTACGATATCACAGACGCTCAAGACGCTATGCCAGCACAAATAATTTCAACTGAACAAAAACCCGCCGTATGGAGACATCTCAATGAACTGTCCCACGCCCCTTCTTACCAGAAGCCCTGGGCAGCTAGCGTAAATAGCCTAGACAAGGCCGCACTCCTATATACTTCCGGCACAACCGATGCACCCAAAGGGGTTTGGCATACTCATCAGAGCTTGGGGGAATGGAATTTTATACTTTTACTCTCGCTAGGCATCGATCAAGACGATTGCCTGATTAATCCTTATCCCCTCTTCCATATGGGAGGTGTGGGATTCTCGTTGGCAACAATCCAAGCCGGGGCCACATTACTACTGGAAACACCATTTGAAGCCGAGCACTTTGCCAACAGTATTCAGCGCTATGGTGCCACACTAACCCTCATGGTTCCCACCATGGTGCAAAGTTTGCTCGAGTTGAGTTCTTTGCAGCGCAAACAAATCGAAAATTCTCGTCTTCGCGAGCTCATCACGACGAGTTCGCCCCTTATGACCCCAACTCGGCAAGATATAGAAAAAACCTGGCCGCATTTATCCCTCTCCGTGCTGTACTCTGCCACCGAAGCCATTTTCTCACTGTTGCGCCGGGATAAGTCCAGACAAGGACTCTGTGTAGGGCGTCCGGTTTGGGGCACTGAAATAGCGATTTTGGATCAGAATAAAGAGCCCTTGGGTCCTGGGCAAGTAGGAACTATTTATGTCAAGGGTAGCGGGGTCTTCGCCGAATACCACAATTCCCCTGATCAATTTGGTTCATGGCATCAAGGATGGTTTACTTGTCATGACATCGGATATCGAGACTCCGACGGCTATCTCTATTTGGTCGACCGCGAGAAAGATCTCATCAATTCCGGCGGAGAAAAGATTTCCTCGCTAGAAATTGAAAACGTTCTGCGGTCCCATCCCGATATCCGGGAAGCCGCCGTGATCGGTGTTCCCGACCGTTATTGGGGAGAGCGCATTCATGCACTGGCCGTGAAAATCAATCCTTCTCTCAGCGCCGAAGAATTGACTCAGTTCGCCAAAGACTTGCTGCCATCCTTTAAGGTCCCTAAATCGATTACATTTGTTGCCCGGCTTCCCAAAACCAGCACGGGCAAATTAAATAAATCCGCCTTGAGACAAATCGCGGGACAGGACATCAATTGGGATGCCTCAAATTGATCCCAGTCCCCTTGAAAGCCGCTGTTGGGCCCTTTTCATCGCCTCAGGTCTTCACATGTTTACATCTATCTCACTTTTTCACCAAACAATTCCCAATCCCCTAACAGAGCACTTGGAGGCATTTTCTCATACCCGCAACCTTTTGCCCTATCATGACAAAAACGCGCGGAACAATTCGTTAACACACAAATGAACTCTCCCGCCGCCTGGCCTCTACGAGGCCGAGGCGGGGGGTTCCTTGGTCACCTTCAGCAGTTCCTGATTCTGCAACGTATGCGTGCGAGCCTTTGCCTGCGCATGTCTTATGTTGGTCTCCCCAGGCGTGACTTCGGACCGTTCCGGCCCGAGTTCCCGCAAAATCCGCATCGATTTGTGCGTCTTGGTGAGCGGATCTCCCGAGAGAAGTTTGTTGATGCCCCGCTTCGCGAGGACTACCGCGGCGTTGTGGTCCGCATTCTCCGTGTGTCCGCAGTCTTGGCAGACGCATTCGGCTTGACTTAACCGATTGGCCG